>DCTU01000328.1 GCA_002329445.1 bacterium UBP9_UBA1432 | reverse complement strand
ACCCGCCCGGCCGCTCCCCGTGACCCGCCCCCCGAGCGGCCTGAGATGCCCTTGCCGGTGGCCTGGGCCCACGCCGACGGCTGCTGGGGCCTGCTCTCCGACTGGCGAGGCCAGCCCCGGGGCTCCGTCACGGCCCTGCCTGGAGGGAGGGCGGTGGCTTCCCTGCACCTGCTGGAAGAGATGGGGACCGACCAGCTCCATTCGCCCTTCGGCCCGATGCACCCCATCGCGCACGACCCGGGTCTGGGCCTGGCCGTGCTGGAGATGGGTGGAGCCCGAGCCCTCCCCCTGGCCAGCGCACCTCCCCGCGCCGGCACCGAGCTGGCCGCGGCACCGGGCTTCGGCTCGCCGGGCGCCTTCCAACCCTGCGTGGTGATCGAGCGGCTTCCCGGTGGCCTGTTCCTGTTCCGTGGAAACAGCCTGGAGACCTCGGTGGGGGGGCCCCTGGTGAACCGACGCCGGGAGCTGGCCGGAGTGGTCCTGGGCCGCCATCCGGGCTATCCCGGCCACGACTACATGCTGGCGGCCGACGCCTCCCTGTTGCAGGAGCTGGCCCTGGCCGACCCCGAGCGCCCCGGTCGCGAGGGCCCCGCCCTGGAGGAGGTGGCCCGGCTGCTGCTGCGCGACGTGCGATCTGCGCCGATGGAGCCCCAGACCCGCCCCAAGAACCGGATCCTGCCGGGAACCGCCCTGGGCCGTTTCCGACTGGGAGTCTCGCGAGAGGACCTGCTGGCATCCCTGGGCCCTGGCCACTCCCAGGTCCTGGAGGGGGGGTTCGAACACCTCTCCTATCCCGTCTACCGCCTGGAATTCGCCCTGTTGCAGCACCGGGTGGTCTCCATCGCCACCACCGACCCCTTCTTCGCCACCTCGACGGGGATGGGAGTCGGAACCCCCTGGGAGCAGGCCCGCCCGGGACGCGAACTGGCCGGAGCGGCCCGTGGCCCCCTTCCCGGAGGAGGACAGCGCGTGATCGCACCGGGGCTGGACGTGGAGATCGGTCCCGACGGGATGATCCGCCAGATGAGGGTGACGCCCCGATGAGGCGAGCCCGGGGCAACATCCTGGTGATGGCCCTGTTCGTCTCGGTCTTCCTCTACTTCCTGTCCGTGGCCCTGGTGGCCCAGAACCGCCAGGACGTGCTGCTCTCGGTGACCCGCGAGCATCGGGCTCGGGCCGACGCGGCGGCCCGGGCGGGCCTGGAGCTGGCCCTCCACGTCATGCGCACCGACGCCGCCTGGCCCCAGCGCCTGGAAGGCGCCCACGGCGAGCTGGAAACCGGGGGCGCATGGAGCCTGCAACCTCCGGCCCCGGTTCCGGGCCATCCGAACCTCCTGGAGATCCGCTCGGAAGGGGTCTCGGGCATCGCCCGGGTGACCCGGCGGCGGATCGTCGAAGAGGTCGCCCTGGCCTCACCGGATTGCCCCGGCCCCCACCTCTTCGCCCTGACCGGCGAAGGGGAGCTGGCCATGCTGGCCCCCGACTTCCGCTGGAGCCGGCTGGGCCCGGCTCCCGACCCGGAGTCGTGGCTGGTCGCCTCGGGCGGCCCGCTCTTCAGTCATGTCGACGGGCCCGCCGATGCCCCACCCCGGATCTTCGATTTGACGCCCCGGGGAATGGAGGAGGTGCCACTGGTCGTCCAACCCTCGCAGACCGTGGCCTGGCTGGACCTGGGGCCGGAGACCGCCAGTTGGAAGGAGATCCCCGCCCCCGACCAGGTCGGAGGGAACCTCTTCCGCCGGGTGGACTCGGAGATCGAAGGCACCCGCTACCAGGGGCCGGGAGTCGAGTGGTACACCCTCACCGGACGGGCCCTGGTCGCCCAGGGAACCGTGGTCGTCTCGCACGCCCGGCACGAGTTCTACCGCGGCGCCCGAGCGACCGTGACCGCGACGGGCTATGTCCTGGACGAACCCGGACGGCACTTCAGTTCGTCGGCCCTCCTGGCCCATGACCTGGCCACCGGGGACTGGAGCGTCCTGGTCGACCTGATGCGGGTCTCCGACCTTCAGGCCGATCCCGAGATCCACGCCGGTTCGCCAAGCGCCGATGTCGACACCCTGGGCCTGGTGGGCTCGCAGCCCTACGCCCTGGAGGCGGGGAATCCCCGGGCCGTGCTGCGAGGCATGTCTTCGGGGTGGACGCTGGACCGCCAGTCCAGTGGCCTGTCGCGAGGGCTCTACGCCTACGCAGGTCGACTGCGGATGCACACCTCCGAGGGGAGCAGTGACGGCATGCCCCGGATCAGCCTCTCGGAAGGCCTGGACCCGGGCCGGGATCTGGTCATGGACCGCCCCGGGGTGCGAGGAGCCCTGTGGGACGCTTCGACCCGAAGCTTCCAGGAACGGGACCTGCTGCCGCCCAAGCGGCTTCGGGCCAACCTGTTGGGCGATCTGACCTGCACGGAAGCCTTCCAGGGTGGAGGCGGCAACGACGGGGCCAACTGCGTGGCCATCCAAGGCCGCGACCTCTACACGTTCGTCCGGCTGCGAACCGAGTACCTGGCCGAGCCCGACGTGGAGTATCTGCCCCCCTGGACCGAGGAGTTCCTGAAGGACTCCGCCCGGACCGAGACGGTCGCGCTGGCCCGCTTCGACGGCCAGCGCTGGCAGGTCTGGCCGGGCGGCCTGGCGGAGTTCTCGGCGCTGCCGACTCCCCCGCACTCCACCCTGGTGGAGGTGGGAGACCTTGAGCTCTCCCCCCGCAGCCTGGCTGCCGCCTCCTACCCCGAGGGGACCAGCCCCGCCAGGAAGCGCTACGCGCCGGTGGTGGACCTGTGAGACGGGCCTCGGGATTCGCGCCATGAGACGGGCCTCGGGATTCAGCCTGGCCGAGGTCCTGCTGGCCACGCTCTTTCTGTGCATCGCCCTTTTCGGCTACCTGGCCCTGCACCAGAGGCTGATCTACAGCAACTGGAAGATCGAGCAGCGCCAGGCCCCTCGGGAGGAGGCCCGATCGGCCCTGGTGCAACGCCTGGCCCAGGCCCGCAGAGGTGAGGCCGCAGGTCTCGAGCCGGTCCAGGGGGTGGCCCACGGACTGTGGAGGGTGCGCGCGTTCACGACCTGGACCGAGACGGTCAAGGGACGGTCCGAACCCGTCGAGAAGAGCGTGCACATGGACACCTTCATCGGCGTGCGCAGGCCGGGATGGTGAGGCGGGATCCGGGCACCACCCTGACCGAGATGCTGGTGGTCCTGGCGGTCTTCTCGACCTTGATGGTCCTGATCCTGGGGTTCTACATCGAGGGTTCCCGGGTCACCGCCCGGCAGGAGCACTCCTCGGCCAGCTACCGGCGGGTCCTGCAGGTCCTGGACCGGGTGGAGACCCTCCTGGCCTTCTCGCGGGTCTACCACGTCCAGGCCGACCAGGTCGTCTTCTCCCTCCTTCCGGCCGCCTCCCCGCTGGCCCTGGGGTTTCCCGACTGGGGCGGCCAGGCCCGGACGCTGGCGGTGAAGCGGGAGCCGCCCGCCCTGCTGATCCGCGAGGACGGGACCAGCCGGGTCTTCCTGGAGTTGTCGGCGGAGGACGACGTGCGCTTCGGCTGGCCCTCGCCAGGCGTGCTGGAGGTCACGGTTTCCAGCCGCCCTCCGCTCCGGCCCGGCCAGGGGGTCCCCCGCACGGTTCAGGCCACCCGAAAGATCCTGCTGGAGAACGACGAGGACCGCTGATGCCCGAATTCTCGTTCGTTGCCCGGAACCGCAAGGGCCTGGACGTCCGCGGCGAGATCGAGGCCCGGGACCAGCCGACCGCGGTGCGCCGGCTGCAGGCCGACGACCTGACCGTCCTGCGCCTGGAGCAGGTGCGCGAGCTTTCCTGGTTCCGCCGCCTGCTGCAGCCGATCCGGTCGGAGCTGGTGGTGCTGTGGCTGGGTCAACTGGCGGTGATGCTGGCGGCCGGAATCCCCATGCTGCGCTGCCTGGAGGCCCTGGCCAGCGGTGCCGCCGGTCCGCCGCGCTTCCGCAAGCCCCTGCGCCGACTGGCCGTGGATGTCCAATCCGGCTACTCGCTGTCCCAGGCCATGCGGCTGGCCCCCGAGATCTTCCCCCCGTTCGTGGTCGGCTCGGTCCGCGTCGGCGAGGTCAGCGGGCGCCTGGCCGAGACCCTGTCCAACTGTGCGGCGCACCTGGACAAAGAGCACCTGTATTCCCTGAAGCTGCGAGCGGCCCTGATCTATCCGACCACGCTCCTGACCTGCGCCGGGGCCCTGATGGCCCTCTGCTTCACGTTCATGGTCCCGCGTTTCCTGCAGCTCTTCGGCGACGTGCAGGTCGAGCTGCCCTGGCCGACCCGGGTCCTGCTGGAGACCTCCCAGTTCCTCGAAGCCTACGGCCCCGTCGTCCTGGCCACGCTGGCAGGTCCGCTGCTTTTCGCAGGCTGGCTCTTCAACCGCTGGGCCCGGACCGCTCCCGGCCGTTGGCACCTGGAAGGGTGGATCATGCGGCTCCCCTGGTATGGAGGCCAGGTCCGCCGGCGCATGCTGGCCGGTTACTTCCGGTCCCTGGCCACCCTGCTGCGCTCGTCGGTGCCCCTCATGGTCTCGCTGGACGTCCTGGTCCACAGCCTGGACGGCGAGATCCTGCGCGCCACCGCCCGCTTCCAGCAGGCAGCGGTCGGCCAGGGCGCGACGCTCTCGACGGGGATGCGCCGAAGCGGCCTGTTCCCACCCCTGGCCCTGGAGATGATGCGCATCGGGGAGGAGACCGGGAACCCCGTCCCCATGCTGGAGAGGCTGGCCGACTTCTTCGATGAGGAGATGACCCGCGGCCTGGAGCTTCTGAGCCGCCTGCTGGAACCCGTCGTCCTGCTGGTCCTGGGGGTGGGCGTGGCCTTCCTGCTCCTGGCCGCCTTCCTGCCCATCTACCGGCTGGCCGAGGCCTTCTGATCCAGGCGTCTCCGGAGGCACTTTCGGGACGCTTTCAGATCGCCTTCAGATCGCTTTCAGGGTGTTTTCAGACGGCCTGAAAACCCTGGCAGAAGGGCACTGGAAGAGTCGATCCGGCCCCTGCCGGGCCCTTCCGGCGAGGCGTTCCGCCCCCCCGACTTTGCCACGATGTAAACTGCCGGCCCGCCCCCCGAATCGCCCCTCCCAGACGGTTGGCTTCCTCCCCCACGAGGGGCTAGGATGGAGTTGGAACCAGGGTCCGGCCTTTCCGGCTGTGACCGCGGAGGAGAGAGATGAACGAGATCCACGGATTCGGGCCCGTCCAGCCCCTGCGCCCAGGAACGACCCGCCCCCAGCCCCCGGCTGGAGGTCCGGAGACTTCACTTCCCGTTGCCAGGGACATGGTCCACCTGCGCGTCGATCTGCCCGCACCCAGGTCCCTGACCGATTCGGGGAACTCGCCTGCGGAGCTTCCGATCGGTTTCCCGGCCTCTCCCAAGAGTGAACTGCCTGGCGGGCTGCCCACCCTGCCCGAGACCCGGCTTCCCGACGGCCTGCCGACGCTTCCTTCGGCCCAGTTCCAGCCGACCTGGTCTGAAGGCGGCCACGTGGTCTTCTCTCGCGAGGCCCCGCGCCGCGACGTGCAGAGCTTCGACGGCTTCCTGGTGGCGGGCGACCCGGGCTCGGCCAACGCCACCTCCCTGACGCCGCAGATCCGCGTGTCGGGCCTGGGACCGATCGCCATGATCGACGAGCCGGGCCCTTCTGCAGCGGGCGTCCAGTTCCCTGAGCTCTCGCTGAACGGCCCCTCGACCATCCACGAAGGCCTCTTCGGACTGAGCGGGCAGCGCCTGGCCTGATCCCGCCCCACCTCGATCCAGGAGCCCTCCCCCGGCGACTCCGGCGGCAGGGCTCCTGTTCATTTCCCACTCCTCAGCGATAGATCTCCACCTTGAGGTAGTCCGCCTCGGCGAAGCGAGGCGCGTGGTCCTCCTCCGGCAGCAAGGTCTGCCGATGGCGCAGGGGGACGGCCTTCTTCAGCATCTGCTGGAACCGGGTCCGCGGGATCCTCGAGGTGCAGTCGCAGGCCACCAGGGTTCCCCCTGGCGCCAGGTGGGCCGCCGCCCGAGACACGAGTCGGGCCTGGCGGGCCAGGACGCGCTCGACCTGATCGGCCCGCGTGGTCAAGGCCGGCGGGTCCACCACCACCAGGTCGAAGAGTTCATCCTGGGAGAGATCCTTGAGCCACTCGAAGACGTCCGCCTGCACGAGGCGATGCCGGGCGGGGTCCTGGACATGGTGGTGACCGGCGAAGGCCAGGGCCTGGGCCGAGGCGTCCACCTGCCAGACCTCCCGGGCTCCGGCGAGTTCGGCCGCCAGGCCCAGGGTGCCCGTGTAGCTGAACAGGTTGAGCACCCTGCGACCCGTCAGATCGGAGTTGCGGATCCAGCGCCGCAGTCCGCGCAGATCCAGGAAGAGCCCGGTCTTCTGGCCGCCTTCCAGATCGGCGACCAGCCGCATGCCCTCCTCTGCGAAGGCCACGCAGCGGGGCACCTGCCCGCGCAGAACCCGCCGGACCGGACCCGGCCCGGAGCGACGCTGCGGGGGCTTCCAGAGCAGGCCCGGCAGGTCCAGGGAGCGGCAGGCCAGAGCGGCGGCGTAGCGGCCCAGGGAGTCCACCCCGGCGCAGTAGGTCTGCAGGACCCCGACCCGGCCGTAGACGTCCAGGACGACCCCCGGGAATCCGTCACTCTCGCCGTTGAGTGCCCGGAAGCCCTCCACCCGTTGGCGCAGGTCGGCGCGACGCTCCAGGGCGCGGTTGAGCCTTCGCTGCAGCCAGTCCGAATCCGGAGGCGTGGCGCCGGGGCGCAGGACCCGGATGCCCACGGCGCCTTCGGCCTGATAGATGCCGAAGCCCACGGGCCGGTTCTGGCCATCCACCAGGGCCAGCCACTGACCGTCCGGAAAGACCTCGGCTGCCGAAGACATGGCGCCCCGGAAGATCCAGGGATGCCCCTCGTTCAAGGCACGCAGCGAGTCCTTCTTGAGCTGGTAGCGGCGGAAGCGGAACCGGCGACAGAGCATGCCCGCCCCGTTCGCGCCCGGTGCGCCTGGAACCTACTGCCTGCAGGACGGGATGGGTCCTGGGTCAGCGTTCCATCGCGGCATGCCCGGAACCGCCTCCCCCGCTGGGGCGCCCTTGTAGGAGCCTTCCCATCCGACGAGAAGCACCCCGGCATGCTGGAACAAGAGATCCGCCGCCTGATCCGCGAAGAGACCCGCTTCCGCACGGGCCTGGGCTTCGACGTGCACCGCCTGGTGGAGGGGCGCCGCCTGATCCTGGGTGGGGTCGAGATCCCCTTTGAGCGGGGTCTGGAAGGGCACTCGGACGCCGACGTGCTGACCCACGCCGTCATGGACGCCCTGCTGGGAGCAGCCGCCCTGGCCGACATCGGCGTGCACTTCCCCGACACCGACCTGCGCTGGAAGGACGCCGACTCGCTGAAACTGGCCAGCGCCGTGGGCGACCTGGTGCGCCAGGCCGGGTACGACATCGAGGGCGTGGACGCGATGGTCCTGGCCCAGCGCCCGAAGATCTCTCCCCACTTCCCGGCCATGCAGGCCAACCTGGCCCGAGCCCTGGAGGTCCGCCCGGACCAGGTCGGCGTCAAGGCCACCACGACGGAGAGGTTGGGGTTCCCCGGCCGGGGTGAGGGCATGGCCGCGATGGCCAGCGCCCTGCTCCGAGCCCGGACCTGATGGCCCTCAAGCCCCTGGGAGCCCTGGCTGCCACGGCGCTGGCCTGCGCCACCTGGGCCGTGGCCATCGAGCCCCTGTGGCTGGAGAAGCGGGAACTCGAGGTCCCCTTTCCCGGCCTGCCCCGGGCCCTGGACGGAATCCGGCTGGGGTTCCTGAGCGACCTGCACGCCGGCGCCTGGGCGCCCCGCGAGCACTACCTGCGGGCCGTGCGCATCCTGGCCAGGGCCGGTGTGGACGTCCTGCTGCTGGCGGGCGACATCGCGGGACACCGCGCCGGCCAGACATGGAAGGAGGTCCTGGCCCCCCTGGCCGGACTGGAGCCGCCGCTGGGCCGCCTGGCCGTGCTGGGCGGGCACGATCACCGCTTCAACGCCCCCGCCGTCGCGCACCACCTGCAGAGCCTGGGCTACACCGTGCTGCGCAACCAGGCCGTGCCGCTGCACCGAGGCGACCAGGCCCTCTGGGTGGTCGGCCTGGACGACAACTCCGACCTGCCCGGCCGGCACGACTTCAACAAGGCCTGCCGGGAGGTTCCCGCAGGAGCGCCGGGACTGCTCCTGGCGCACTCGCCCGACGCCGTCATGGAGGCCAGCCGCCGCGGGCTGGGCCTGGTCCTGAGCGGGCACACCCACGGCGGGCAGGTCCGACTGCCGTGGTGGGGCTCGCTCTTGCGGGTCACCGAGTTGCCCCGCCGCTACGACCAGGGCCTGTCGCGGCACGGCGACACCCATCTCTTCGTCTCGCGCGGCCTGGCCAGCACCTATCGATTGCGCTTCTGCTGCCGACCCGACGTGACCGTCCTGACCCTCAGGTCAGCCCCGAGAGCTTGAGGAAGTCCGCCATCCGGCGGGCCACCGACCGGCGCCGGAACTCCTCCCATTGCCGCTGTTCCTTGAAGCGCCGCTCCAACGCGAGGTTCAGCTCGCGATAGGGGTTGGGGGAGGCCAGGACCGCCTGGAGCCTCTTCTTGAGGACCGGGTCGACCACCGAGGCGATGAACTCCGAGAGCTCGGCGTACTTCTCGCGGCCCGAGGGGCGGGGGACCTGGACGAAGCGACGGGGCTCGGCCGTCAGCTCCGCCTTGAAGCGCGCCAGGCCCTGAGGATCCTTCAAGGTGACCCGAACCACCTTCCCCGTGCGGGAATCCACGAAATACTGGGTCTCAGGATCCGGGTCCAGCATGGCTTCCTGGAGCCGGGCGCGATCGACGGGCATGGCGTCCTCCTTCGGGGTGAAGCCGTCCTTTTCGGTCCCAGCCGGTCCGGTTCCCTCCCGAGCCGCCTCCTCCGGTAGGCTCGGTGGCCCGCTGCGGCGAACATGGGCCGCAACATCGACGGGAGGTGCACAGCATGCAGGTCCAGTTCCTCGGGCACTCCGCCCTGGCGCTCCACCACGAGGGCCACACCGTCCTGCTGGATCCGTTCCTGAGCGGAAACCCGGCTCTCCAGGGGCGGGCCATACCCGCCCTGAAGCCCACGACGATCCTCCTGACCCACGCCCATGCCGACCACCTGGGCGACACCGAGGCTCTCTCCAAGCAGCATCGGGCCCCGGTGATCGCGACCTACGAGCTGGGAGTCTGGCTGGAGAAGAGGGGCTGTCCGGCCATCCCGGCCAACATGGGCGGGCGGATCCAGCAACCCTGGGGATGGGCCCGGCTGGTCCCGGCCTTCCACTCGTCGTCGTGCGAGGGCGAATACATGGGCATGCCCTGCGGGGTGGTCTTCGAGGTGGGCGGCGTCACCTTCTATCACGCCGGGGACACCTGCGTCTTCTCGGACATGGCGCTCATCGCCGAACTGAACCGCCCGCAGGTGGCCTTCCTGCCGATCGGCGGCCACTTCACGATGGACCTGCAGGAGGCGCTCAAGGCGGTCGAGCTGATCCGCCCGGACGTGGTGGTCCCCATCCACTACGACACCTTCCCGCCCATCCGCACGGACGCCGAGGAATTCCGCCGCCAGGTCGAGGCCCACACCTTCACCCGGGTCCGGATCATGAAGGCATTGGACACATGGGAGGTGGAACTGCCGGCTCGCCAGGCGTGAGAGCCGGGGCCTGAAGGGACCGGACGGTCTTGGGGGGTCAGGAAGGTCATGGCGGAATGGTCGTCAACAGTCGACCTGGCAACAGGCCGGCGCAGCGGCCACGCTCGCCACTCAGCCCAGGGTCTTCTTCAGGTCCTTGGTGAGCAGGAAGAGATGATCGGCGTCCGTCGGGGAGGGCTCAAAGCCGAACCGGAGGTAGAAGGACCTGGCTCGAGCGCCCTTGGCGCGGGTGAGCAGGGCCCGGCTCCCGATGAGTTCGCAAGCCTGCAGGTACCGCAGGCAGGCATCCTTCAGCAGGGCGGGACCGAGCCCCCGACCCTGCTCGCGCTGGTCGACGGCCAGTCGGGCCAGCAGGATGACGGGCACGGGGTGACGTGGCAGGCCCTTGGCAACCCGGCCAGGAGCGTCCTCCAGGCAAACCGCCCCTGCGGCAAGGCTGGAATACCCGACGACTTCATGGCAAGAGATTGCCGCCGTCTTCGGGTGCTGATCCCGAGCGTCGACGGACATGTATTCGCAAGAATTCCCCTGACAAGCGGAGTTGAGGCCGGCGCATGCCGGGGTTGAGGCCCGGCGAGAGGCGGGCGAAGAACCTCGGGCTCGCCACGGCTGCCAAGATGGCCTGCTGACGGCGCTCAAGGCAAGACCAGGCCAGGGGATTTCCTGAAGGACTTCTGTCAACCTGGAGGGGGGACAGGACAGTTGAAGGAGGATGCCACCAAACCGGGATCGCGCCCGTTCGCGGAGGACCGATGCCATGGAATCCGCCAAAGCTGTGATCCGATTACAAGCATTGGTCATTGATTTCGCATGAACAAGACGCCGTCCAGGCCAACGCCTGCAACATTAGCATTGCTCATCACCATCATCATGGAGGCGATTCGCTATGCTTCGTTTATTGTTATGGCTGGGTCGTTGATTCTGTTTGGCGAGATATATCGGAGGCGCGAGCAAGGCGAAGCGCTGGGGATATTGTCTGCAGGTACGCCCTATGTAGTTGGTGCGTTTACGTATTCCTGCTTCGGTGCGGTTCTCTACGGTATTTGGACGGTCGTGTCCGCCTGGATTCCGGATACTTGGATAGACCTCGCCCAGTCTCAGGGTTCAAGAGAACCCCACAAGGAGCTTTCATTGGGACCGGGTTGGCCGCCTGGTGGAGAGAGACGATCCAGCCCAGGCCAACCCCACCCGCTTCGAGTGGAACCATGTCCATCGCCTGTCCAGGGCGACCCTGCCGGACCTGAGCACTGCGGAGTACCGCGACAACGCAGACGACCTGCGCACCTGGCGCCGCGCGCCCTCGGGCGCCGAGCCCCACTCCGACGGGGTTCCGGACGAGGTCCTGGGATTGTCCCAGGTGCTGAACGAACTCGACGGCACCGGCGCCCGGAGGGCCGACTACGTGCTGGGCCCCGACGGCCGGATCGCCATCCTCGACGGCGACGAGAACGAGCGATACGATCTCTTCGACGCGCTGGGAAGCGTGCTGGCGGTCGGGGGCCCACGGATGGGTTCAGGCTCCGCCTCTGAGGGAGACGGGGCTCTGACGACGGTTTCGGGGAATGAACAAGGAACACCTGGGAGGTGGAACTCCCCCGGCCGCCAGGCTCAAGCGCCGGTTCCTGAAGGGACCGCCGGGCAGGCGATGGAAGAGAACAGCGCCCCGGAACCCGGACGCGACTTCCGGTGTTGCATCCTCCGAATCCTCCCTTCCCGGCGGTCCCTTCCTGATGGCTTTGAACCCGCGCCTGCCCTTCCGCTCCCTCCTCCTGCTGGCCCTGCTGGCCTGGGCCCTGCCCGTCCAGGCCAACGAGGTGACGGCCCTGCGCCACTCCTCGGGCCCGGGCAAGGTCCGGATGGTGGTGGACCTGAGCGCGCCCCCGGTCTACCAGGTCTACACGCGGACCTCACCGGATCGCCTGGTGGTCGAACTGCTGGACACCGAGGCCACGAATCTGCGCCCCGGCACCCCTCCCACCGCCGGGGTCATCGCGCGCTGGCGGGTGGAACAGCCCACCCTGCGGCGCTTTCGCTGGGTGGTGGACCTGGATGCCCCGGTCCCCGCCGACCGGATCAAGACGATGGTCCTGGAGGATCCCCATCGCCTGGTGGTGGATCTGCAGACCACCTGGGAAGAGGAGAGAAGCCTGCCCTTGACCGAGGGCGTGACCTGGCTTCGCCGCGAGGTGGTGGGCGGCTTCCGCGGCTACCTGCTGTGGAACGAGCTGGCATTTGACCCCCAGGACCCCCACCTGCGGCTGGACCTGGGCCTGGCCAAGGACCGCCTGGACGCCCGCGAGACGGTGACCGCCATGGCCCGTCGGACCGGCGCCCTGGCCGCCCTCAACGCGGGCTACTTCGCCAACTCGGGAGGTCCCCTGGGCGTGGTGGTCCGCGAGGGCCGGATCCTGGCGCCGCACGTCTCGCGACGACCTCCCCGGACGGTCCTGGGACTGACGCGGGAGCGCGGGGTCCTGTTCGACCAGGTGGCTGTTCGCGGCGAGCGCCTGGCCAGCCTGGGCGGTCAGGACTGGAGCGAGGTCGTGATGGCCTGCGGAGGGGGCCCCCGACTGCTGCGCGCGGGCCGGGTGGCCCTGACCACGAACGAAGAGCAACTGGGCCCGAACGGCAACAACATCACCCGGGTGGCCGGGCGCACCGCCGTGGCCACCACGGCCGACGGGAAGATGCTTCTGGCGACCGCTTCGGGGTATCGCGACAACCACTCGCAAGGGATGAAGCTGGAAGAGCTGGCCACCACCCTGCTGCGCCGGGGAGCCCGCGAGGCCATGAACATGGACGGCGGGGGGAGCGTCAGCATGGTCCTCGGCGGGCGCAAGATCTCCGACGGCGTGGGCTGTCGCCTGCCCGAGAGGCCGGTGGCCACCGCGCTGCTGCTTTTCGATGAGCGAGCGCCCCTGCATCCCGAGCAGATCTCGCTGAAGCTCAGCACGGCCCGGCTTCCCGCCGACGGACGCTCGGAAGCCCAGGCGGTGGTCCTGGTGCGCACGGCCTCGGGAGCCCCCGTCCCCGACGGCACCCCGGTCGAGTTCCAGGCCGAAGGCCTGGCCGCCCCGGCTCGTGCGGGCACCCGCGCGGGGAAGGCGGAGATCCCCCTCACCGCCCTGCGCCTGCCCGGGAAGGCCCGACTCCGGGTCCGCAGCGGCTATGCCGAGGCCTTGGGCGCAATCGAGCTCCAGGCCGGGGCGCTCCAGCGGCTGGTCACCCGGGTGGGTCCGGGAGCGCTGATCCTCCCGCCGGCCCCATCTGCTGGGACCGACCCGGAACCGGGCCAGCCCGAGGTTGAATCCGTCCCCCCCACTCCGAGCTCCCGAACCCAGATCCTGGAGGTCCTGGCCGAAGACGCCTGGTACAACGCCCTCCCCGGAGTGCCCGTGGCCGTGAGCGTGGACGGGACCGAGGCAGGAACCTTCCCCACCCCCTGCGAGGGGAACCTGCAACTGAGGCTGGAGCTGCCCCTGGAGGCCTGCCAGGTCACCCTGCAGGCGGCGGGTCTGGACCCGGTCACCGTGCCCATCCCCGCCCTCGTCCCTGCCCAGCCGTAGGAACAACGCCCCCGATCGGGAAGGAAGGGGCTTCATCCCCATTGGAGACCCGAGAGGATCGCCCACGTGAAGATCAGCATCATCGGTTGCGGCTACGTCGGCCTGGTGACCGGAGCCTGCCTGGCTGAACTCGGCCACGAAGTCCTGGGAGTCGACAACGACCTGGAGAAGGTCCGCATCCTGCAGTCCGGGGGAGTCCCGATCTACGAGCCCGGACTGGAAACCCTGGTGGGCACCCATCGCCAGGAAGGTCGGCTGAAGTTCTCTTCGGAGATTCGGGAGGCCGTCGAACACGGGCAGATCATCTTCATCTGCGTCAACACGCCCCCCAAGCCGGACGGCGGGGTGGACCTCTCGTTCGTCGAGGCCGTCTCGCGGGAGATCGCCCGGCACATGACCGCGTACCGGCTGGTGGTCGAGAAGAGCACCGTGCCGGTGCAGACCGGGGACTGGGTCCGCCGCACCATCTCCGAGAACATCCGGCCCGGCGTGGAGTTCGACGTGGCCTCGAACCCAGAGTTCCTGCGCGAGGGCACGGGAATCCGGGACTTCCTGCACCCTGACCGGGTGGTGATCGGAGCCTCCTCCGAGCGGGCCACCTCGCTGCTGGTCTCGCTGTATGAGCCCCTGAATGCGCCCCTGCTGCTGACCGACATCAAGTCCGCCGAGCTGATCAAGCACTCGGCGAACGCCTTCCTGGCCGTCAAGATCTCGTTCATCAACGCCGTGGCCCGGGTCTGCAGCCTGTCCGGGGCCGACATCAAGAAGGTCGCCAAAGGCATCGGCCTGGACCACCGGATCGGCATGGCCTCGATGGAGGCCGGCATCGGCTATGGCGGGATGTGCCTGCCCAAGGACGTCAAGGCCTTCATCCAGATCGCCCGCGAGGTGGGCTACGATTTCGAGCTTCTGGAGGCCACCGAGCGCATCAACGCCTCCCAACGGCTGTGGCCCGTGCAGGTTCTGCAGCAGACCCTGGGCGAGCCCTTGCGCACCCGGAAGGTCGCCATCCTGGGCCTGTCGTTCAAGCCCAACACCGACGACCTGCGCTCGGCGGCCTCGCTGGACATCATCGCGGCCTTGCAGGCCGAAGGGGCGCGGGTGAGGGCCTACGACCCGATCGCCATGGAGCGGGCCTTGAAGAAGGTGCCGGAAACCACCATGTGCCAGGACCCCTACCAGGCCGCCCGGGACGCCGAGGCCCTGGTGATCTGCACCGAGTGGCAGGAGTTCCGTCACCTGGATCTGCCCCGACTGCGGGAAGAGATGGCCCGCCCCCTGGTGGTGGACGGACGGAACCTCTTCGAGCCGGCCCGCATGGCCGAACTGGGCTTCGAGTATCGCTGCGTGGGCAGACCCATCCTCCCCGCCTCACCCCGGAGCCGGACCGCCAGCGCAACCTGAAGGGTGCCCGGAGAGTCTCAAGCAGGGATGAGGCCCCCCGGAGGGGGCCACTTCGAGGAGGTCAGAGGATGAAGCGGTTGGCGCTGGGATTCATGGTGGTGGCCATCCTGGGTCTGGTCCTGGCAGTCCCGGTCCCCGCCCGGGCAGATGCCCAGGTGGAGGCGATCTTCGCCCGGGTCCGGCAGATCAACCCGGGGCTGAACGACTACCAGGCCGACATCGACATCGCCCTGAAGGCCCGGGTCGCCTTCCTGCCCTACAACCCCACCATGAGCGGGACCTACTACCACAAGCGCCCGGACAAGCACAAGCTGGTCCTGGAGAAGGCCCCCTCCTACGTCAAGAAATACCCCAACATCTTCGGCTGGAACCTGCCCGTCCTCGAGAAGTTCAACAGCCGCGTGGCGGAGCAGACGGACCTTGCGGGCCAGCCCACCTGGCGGATCACCATGACCCCCAAGCAGGGCATGGGCGACATCCAGATGGTCGAGGTGTGGGTCAACCGCAACGACTACAGCATCCCCCGCCAGGTCACCCACTACAAGAACAACGGACGCCTGGGCGTGGACGTCGTCTACCGCCAGACCGACGGCTTCCTGGTCTTCGACCGCATGACGGCCGAGTTCCAGTTCCCTGCGGTCTCGGTCTCGGCCACCGCGACGGCCACCTACGCCAACTACCGCTTCAACCAGGGACTCTCTGACGAGTTCTTCAAGAAGAAGTAGGCCCTGGTTCGCGGGCGATCACCTCAAAATGGGCTCGGAGGCGAAACTCCGGGCCCTCGGTCCTTCCTGGGGGAGGGTGCCCTTCCTCAGTCGCCCGAGACCAGGAACTGGATCCTCCAGCTCCCGTCCTGGCGCACGAATCCGATCCGAGGGCCCATCGGCGAGTGGATGAAGTCGGCGTGGACCCAGCCGCTGCGCAAGGAACCTTCCGGGCCGCGGATGTGCACCCAGGATCCCTCCTGTCCCAGGACCTCCACGATGTCCCAGGACAGGCGTTCCTGGACCGGCGTCTGGGCCCCGGGGCCGGCGCGCACGTCGACGTCGTCGCCCAGGATCACCGCCCTGGACTCCCCCTCGCTTGTGGGCAGGCGTCGGTAGAGCCAGGGGAAGCAGACCATCCCCTCCTCCGGGTGGTAGGAGCCGGCCGTGCCCATGATCTTCTCCAGCGTCCGCCACAACGAACTGTCGGGATCCTCCGGGCGGTAACGGGCCCGGAATCCGGAGATCCCCTGTTCGTTCGGGCCGAAGCCGAAGTGGCTGTGAGGCGTGATCCGGCTCTCCAGCCAGACCACGTCGCGGACCTTGACCGCCTGCACGAAGCGGGTCTTGAAGGCCGCGAAATTCGGGGCTCGGGCGGTCTCGTCGTGGGGCCGGAGCTTCTCGGCGCCGGCGGGCAGGCCCCCCAGCAGCACGATCATGAGCGTGATCAACAACCGTTGGTGGCGTGGGATGAGAGAGCTCATGGATTCCTCCCCGTCCGAACGATCGATGCGTGTGCGCCCCCCCAGTCTAGCAGATTCCCGGAGGTGGACGGGGCGGTCCGTGGGCCAGGTGGACCAGACGGTCTGGGCCGACGAGCGGGGCCCCCGGGGACTTCCACCCGGTGCAGGCGGACCTGGACCGATGCCGGACGGGGCGCTGGAGGTCCGGACCGGAAGACGGGGTCCGAAGTGTCGGAATTTTTACCTCGATTTTTCGAATTTCCAGCCCGGATCAGTCTACAATGACACCATGGATGTTTCTCGCCTTCATCCGAGTGTTGCCCCCTGCCGGCCCGCCGCCGTCCCCGGGACGCGTGCCCGGCTGGAGTCGCCCGAGGCCCTGCCTCCCCACGTCGAGGATGCCCTGACCGTGGCACAGTTCGTGGCCACCGGCCTGATCTACAAGATGGAAGGTGTCCGAACCGAGCGCCGGCTGGACCAGGAGCGCCCCCTGGAAGGCCAGCCCCAGGTTGAACTGGAGCGCCCCTTCGTGATGGTTCCGGGGTGGACGACCCGTCCCGAGGCCTTCCATGACCTGGGCTCGAAGCTGACCGAAGGGGGACTCAACGGAGGCCGGATCGTCTTCGTGCGCGACGGCGCGTTCTTCAACGACCCGGAGGCCCAGGTCCAGGCCGACCCCGAGAGCGTGCCCGCCGACGCCCGGGTCTTCCAGGTGATCCCGAAGGATGCCCACGCCCCTCCAGATGTCGTGGCCGACGAGCTGGAGCGCAGCTTCGAGGCGATCCGCCAGGTGACCGGAGCCCCCCGACTGGACGTGGAAGCCTACAGCATGGGCGGCTTGAGCACCCGGGTCTACCTGGATCGCGGCGGGCAGGCCGTGGGGCGCCTGATGATGCTGGGCACGCCCAACCGCGGCACCCGCTTCGCCGAACTGGCCCGGCACGTCATCCAACGCGACGTTCGCTGGGCCATGAGCCTGGGCGGCCTGACCGTCGGGGATCTTCCGGCGCTGGACTGGATGGCTCCGGTCCAGGGCGACGGCTCTTCCAACCCTCGCCTGAGCGCCCTGAATTCCCGCTGGGGCGAGCAGGCCAGCCGCCTGGAGGACTTCCATGCGGTGGCCGCCCGGGGGCTTCTGACCCCGGCCGAAAAAGGTGGTCCCATGTTCACCGAGGGAGATGGCCTGGTCCCGGTCGACCGCGTGGGGCCCCCAGGCGTCGAGGTCACGGTCCTGTCGGGAGACAAGCACCACCGCCTGCTGAACCGGGAGGCCGAGACCTATCAGGAGTTGATCCGCTTCTTCGGGTGGACGCCCCTGAGCGAGCCTGCCGCTCCGCCCCCCGCCACCTGAACCGACGCAGGCCAGGCCGCCGGGCTCCCGAGACCCGGGGCAAGCGCTCAGTCCGGGAGTTGGACTTCCCGCACGAAGTCCCCGACCAGCCGATTGAAGAGGCTGGCGCCTTCGCCCATGCAGGCGTGGGCCAGGTCCGGCATCTGGACGAAACGGCCCCGGGCCAGGCCTGCAGCCAGGTCGCGGCCCTGCGCCGGCGGCGTCAGCAGATCCTCTGCACCGGTCAAGACCAGCGTGGGGGCCTGGATCTTCGGCAGAAGCCCGGTGGTCTGCAGGCCACGGCAGGCCGCCAGTTGGCTGGCGAAGGCCTGGGCGGGCTGGGGCCAGGGAGACTCGACGTACAGCCGGGTGGCCTCGGCCACCGCCAGGCGGTTCTCGAAGAAGCGCCGCGAGAGGATCCAAGGGAGGAAGCCCCGGGCAAAGGCTTCCCGGGAGAGCCCCTCCTGCATCCAGGCCAGCCAGCCCTCCAGCACTTCCAGGGTCCGAGGTTCCAAAGACGAGGCCGTGCCGACCAGCACCAGGCCCGCGACCCGCTGGGGAGACTGCGCCGCCAGGCACTGGGCCACGCCCCCTCCCAGGGAATGCCCCACCACGAACGCCGAAGGGATGCCCAGGTGCTGCATGGTCTCCGCGACGTCCCCGGCCATCCCGGGGCAGGAGCAAGGACCGGGCAGAGCCGGGCTGGGCCCCGCTCCGGGCAGGTCCAGCCGCACCAGACGGAAGTGGCGGGAGAGTTCGGGGACCTGGAAGTCCCAGCACAGATGGTCGGCCCCCAGACCCGGGATGAAGAGGAGGACGGGGCCCTGCCCGCAGGACTCGGCGTGGAGGATCATGGACGCGACTTCGATCGCCAGAGGCTGGCTCCTGGCAGGCCATCGGGGGGCAGTGTGATGGAATGCTGAACCCGGTTTCCTGCATGATTCTGTGGCATTTCCGCAAATTCATGGCGGAAACGCGGCAACCGGCCGCCGTCGCCCCCCTACTCCACCTCGAATCCCTGGCTGGTGAACTTCAAGGTCCTGGCGTTCTCGGTGACGGTGCG
>DCTU01000120.1 GCA_002329445.1 bacterium UBP9_UBA1432 | reverse complement strand
GGGTCGGGGCGGCCAGGAGGTGGGCCGGGATTGGACGAAGACCTCTCCGTGGAACAGCGCGAATTCGTCATCATCACCGGGATGTCCGGCGCCGGCAAGAGCCTGGCCATGAAGTGCTTCGAGGATCTGGGCTACTTCTGCGTCGACAACCTGCCGCCCGCCCTGATCCCGAAATTCGCCCAACTGTGCGGTTCTTCCAGCGTGGCCCGGCTGGCCATGGTGATCGACATCCGCGGGCGGGAGTTCTTCCCCGAACTGCAAGGGGCCATCGCCGAGCTGCCACGCCTGGGTTTCGAGCCGTTCATCCTGTACCTCGAGGCCGCCGACGAGGTGCTGGTCCGGCGCTACTCCGAGACCCGCCGCCAGCATCCCCTGGCCTCCAACGGCCGGGTCCTGCATGGGATCCAGGAGGAGCGCCGCCTGCTCAAGGGGTTGCGCAACCGGGCCGACTGGAACCTGGACACCTCTCGTCTGTCGGCGCACCGGTTGCGCACCGCCATCCTGCATCGCTTCTCCAGCTCGGAGTCGCCCGATCAGGCCAGCCTGCACGTGGTCAGCTTCGGGTTCAAGTACGGGGTCCCCATGGATGTCGACATGATCCTGGACTGCCGATTCCTGCCCAATCCCTACTACGTCCCCGATCTCAACCCGCTCTCGGGGTTGGACGAGCCGGTCCGCGACTACCTCTTCGCCCGGGAGGCTGCCCGGGAATTCCTCAGCCGGGTCCTGGACCTCCTGGACTTCCTGCTGCCCCACTTCGTCCGCGAGCGCAAGCGCCACCTGACCCTGGCCTTCGGCTGCACCGGAGGCCGCCACCGCTCGACGGCCATGGCCGCCGCGGTGGCCCAGGCTTTGCAGGAGAAGGGTCACCCGATCTCGGTCGAGCACCGGGACATCCTCCGCGCCGAGACGCCTCCGCCCTCGTGAAGACCGGCTTCCTGGCTCCGCTGAAGTGGCTGCTGCCAGGCATGCGGATCAAGCGCTGGTTCTTCCTGTCGATGCTTGGCCTGGTGACCTTCTCGACCGGCCTGATGCTGTTGACCACCAACAAACCGGCCCTGCTGCTGGAGCTGGCCTTGATCGAGAGCATCGGTTCCTGGACGGGCTGGAGGCCTCCCGGTCCCCTGGTCGACTGGTGCCTGGTGGGGGCTGGCCTGGCCATCATGCTCTGGTCGAGACACCAATGGTTCCTCTCGGTCTATCACGCAGCCGTCCCCCACCAGCAGAAGCAACTGGTGGAGCTTCTGTACGAGCGGCGCCAGCTCGGCCACGGACTGAAGATCGTCGCCATGGGAGGGGGGACGGGTCTGTCCACCCTGCTGCGGGGCCTCAAGAGCCACACATCCAACCTGGTGGCCATCGTGACGGTTTCCGACGATGGAGGCAGCTCGGGGCGGCTGTCCAAGGAGTTGGGAATGCTTCCCCCCGGCGACCTGCGCAACTGCCTGGTGGCCATGGCCGACGATGAGAGCCTGCTGTCCGAACTCTTCCAATACCGCTTCCGCGACGGGCAAGGGCTGGAGGGCCATTCCTTCGGCAACCTCTTCCTGGCGGCCCTGACCGAACTCTCCGGAGACTTCGAACTGGCCTTGAAGCGGGCCAGCCAGATCCTGGCCACCCGAGGTCGGGTCCTGCCCGCGACCCTCACGCCGGTCACCCTGTGCGCCCGCCTCGAGGAGGGTCGCTGCGTCCGCGGCGAGAGCGACATCCCCAAGGCCCACGGGGCCGTCTCGGAGGTCTATCTGGAGCCTCGGCGCTGTCGCCCGCCGGCCGAGGTGCTGAAGGTGATCGCCGAAGCCGACCTGATCGTCCTGGGCCCGGGAAGCCTGTACACCAGCGTGATCCCCAACCTGCTGGTGGAAGGGGTGGCCGAAGCGGTCCGGGCCTGCCCGGCCCCGAAGGTCTACGTCTGCAACGTCATGACCCAGCCCGGCGAGACCGACGGCTATAGCGCCGCCGACCACCTCGAGGCGCTTCACCGCCACGTCGGAGGCTCACTGGTGGACTATGCCGTGGTGAACGTGGCCCCCCCCAACCGACTGCTCAGCAAATACGAAAAGGAGGGGGCCCACCCCGTCAAGCCCGATCTGCCCCGCGTGCGCGAGCTCGGGGTCGAGCCGATCCCTGCCAACCTGATGAACGAGGACTCGCTGGTGCGCCACGATCCGGTCACCCTGGCCGAGACGATCCTGGAGGTCATGGCCGGGCACCGCACCTCCGGGGAGGTGCCCGCCGTCCCCCAGCGTCCCGCGCTTCGCGCCGTCAAGTAGGCTCTCGTCCTCAGGGATCGGGCCGCGTCGGCGGCTCGGAGCCGAAGAGGCCCCGCCCGGCGGGGCCCTCCGCCTCCAGGAGACGGCCCTCCCCCATTGAATGACTCCAGGAACCCAGACGGAAACCCCTCGGTCGAGGTTTCCGTTCGAACTCCCAGGTTCGAGTCATCATCCGTATAGGAGGCATCATGATCTCATCCCTTCGGCGCCAGGCGGGGAGGCTTCTCAGCCTCCTGGCCGTCGTGTTGCTGCTGACCTGCACCGCTCATGCCCAGGGAGAAACCCCGGACCTGGGGCAGCTCATGGAGAAGACGGACCTGAAAGTCCAGGCCCTGGGCCGAGAAGGCTACCTGGTCCGCTACGAGACCGACTCGGGGGTCGACCTGGACGTACTGGTCGTCTACTGGGACGAATCCAAAGAGCAAGTCCTGATCTTCAGCACCGTGGTGGACCGGGAGCCGGGGGAGACCTTCAGCCCTGAGCTCCTGCAGAAGGCCATGGAACTGAACAACGGCCACCCCTTCGCCAAATTCGTACTGGATCCCGAGCACGGCGATGTGGACTGCCAGACCGAGCTGGACCTGGCCGGGTTGACTCCCAAGGCCCTGACCTGGCACATCACCTGGGTCGCTTCGGTCAGCGAGAAGGCGCGCGACCTCTTCAAAGGCCTCTGACCCGACCGCCCAGGTTCTTTGAGGGCCCGGCCTCGTGCCCGTCGAGCACGGCGCCGGGCCCCTTCATCCCGCCTGCTCGCGGCCCAGGATGGCCAGATGTTCCGCCAGGAACAACACGTCCACAGGCCAGTATTCCTGAGGCCGAGGGTGGGGGGCCGAAAGCAGCGGCCGGCAGCTCAACACCGCCGACTCCCATCGCGACGGGATGGCCGGACGGCCATGGACGGCGCCCAGCAGGGCTCCGGCGATGGCCGCGTTGGTGTCGGTGTCCCCCCCACAGGCCACCGTGTCCACCACACCCTCCTCCAGGGTCGCCGAGTGCAGCAACCGATGGAAGGCATTCTGCAGGGCAGTCCGGACCCAACCCTGCTGGGTGGTGAATCTGGATGGCGGGCCCTGCGCGGCGGCCAACAGGGACTCCAGCACCGCGTGGTCGGCATGGTCGCGCGCCCAGTCCCGGGCCACCTCCCAGACGGCCCGAGGCGACTCGCCGGTCCGGATCGCGAAGGCGATGGCCAGCACGTAGGCCGCACAGGCATCCGTACAGACGGGATGGGCGTGGGTCAGGGCGCTTTCCCGGCGAGCCAGCTCGGCCAGGGCCTCCGGCTTCAGGGCATGCCCGAAGACTCCCAACGGGCTGATCCGCATCAGCGAGCCGTTGGCCTGCCCGCCCTGCCGGGCCACCTGAAGAGCGGCCTTCCCGCAGGTGGCTTCGGCGTCTTCGGGTGAAGCCTCCGCCGAGATGCCTCCCAGGGTCTGCCGGGTCGTGTTCCCGACATCAAAGGGCCCCGAGCGAAGCCAGGCCCCATACGCCAGAGCCGCGGCCCCCGACGAGTAGCCTCCCGAGGCCAGAATCGAACGGGCCAGGGCCAGGGCCATCTCCGAATCGTCGGTCGGCTGCCCTGCCAGCGTGTTCCAGGTCCCCCCGTTGGCCAGCTCCCTGGGGCCCTCCGGATAGGCGCGCAGGATCTGCTCCGGCCGCTGGAACTCGACCAGGCTGCCCAGCGAGTCTCCCGCCACCTGCCCCAGAAGACAGCCCTGGGCCCGGGAGAGGACGCCCGGATCGGTCAGGATGCGCTGACGCGAGGGCCAGCACAGCTTCGAGTCCTGCCGACGGCCCGGGGTCCAGGACCGGCCTGCCAGGTCCCGCGCGACGGCTTCGGGGCCTCCGAAGCAGCGTGCCAGGGAGCTGCGGCCCTGCGCGTCATACCCGACGGGTCTGGCCGCCTCGTCGTAGAGGTCTGCGCCCGCTCCGCGCAGCAGGGCATGCCCGGCCGCGTAGTCCCAGTCGCCGGGCCCCGACAGCGAGACCGCCGCCACCGCCTCACCTGCCGCCACCAGGGCCAACCTCCAGGCGATCCCAGGAACCGCCCGGAAGCGGGCCGGCGCGACGGCCCGGGCATTGAACTCCGGGCAGTGGTCGGCGTGCTGGGAGACCAGGACCACGTCCTGCTCCGAGAGGCGCCCGGGCCAGATCCTGGCCTGCACGGGGCGGCCGTTGCGCACCACAGGCCCGCAGCCCTCGGCCCAGGCGAAGAGGTCGCCCTGCCCCACCGCAAAGGCGTACACGACCCCCAGAACCGGGCGCCCCTGGTGAACCAGGGCGATCGAGACGGCGCTGCCACGCCACCCCTCCAGGTAGGCCCGCGTTCCATCGTTGGGGTCGACCACCCAGATGTGGTCGCCGCCTCGGCGCAGGTCCGAGCGTTCCTCTCCCAGGAAACCCCAGTCCGGGAATCGCGAGAGCAGATCCTGCGCGATCAGCGCTTCCGCCTCGCCGTCGACCGGGGCGTGGGCGGAGCTCCCCCGGGGACCTCCGCGACGACAGAACTCGGCCAGAAGAAGGTCTCCCGCACGCCGGGCGGCCTGGACTGCGGTTTCAAGAGCCTGAGAATACATGGTTGAACCTACACGTCCTTCCGGAAAACCGGAAGGCA
>DCTU01000430.1 GCA_002329445.1 bacterium UBP9_UBA1432 | reverse complement strand
CTGGAGGACCGCGATCGGATCGCCTGCATGCAGGAAGAGCTCCTGGAAGGCCAGGATGTTCAGCACATGGAAGGCCCCATCTCCCTCGGGACTCACCATCCAGCGTTGGGTCCAGGATGCAACCGGGAAGGCCAAAGCGACCAGGATGAGGGCAACCAGGAGTCCATCGACCCAGGCCTCGCCCAATCTGCGTGAGGGGTCGGCCCCGGGCGAGGGGCTCACGCCTCCAGGGGCCCGAGGTGCGTGCGGGCCCGACCCAGGGCCATCAGGGGGAAGTAGTGGCGGTACATGGCGTAGTTCAGCATGAAGCCCCGGCCCAACTCCTTGCCTTGGTCCAGGGTCTGTCCGGCCGTCAGGTCGGCCCGGGCGCCCAGCCCGTAGCCGGGGAAGCCCGTCCCGGTGTACTCGGCCTGGTCCCAGGTCCCATCGGGGCGCTGGGTTCTCAGCAGGTAGTCCAGTCCGCGGGCGATGGCTTCGTCCCGCTCGTGGTCCCCGATGGCCAGGAGTGCCAGCAGGGCCCAGCCGGTCTGGCTGGAGGTGCTGGGTCCCACGCCGCGCAGCGAAGGATCCATGTAGGAGGCGCAGGTTTCTCCCCAGCCACCATCCGGGTTCTGTCTGGAGACAAGCCAGTCGGCTGCCTTCTGGATGTAGTCGGCCTGCATGTTCTCGCCCACCGCCTTCAGGGCGGGCAGGACGGCTCCGGTGCCGTAGACGTGGTTGACGCCCCAGCGGCCGAACCAACTGCCGTCGGCCTCCTGTTCGGCGCGCAGATAGTCCACCGCCCGGGCCACCGCCGGATCCGCCATGTCCCGGCCCAGGTGGCCCAAGGCTTCGATCACATGGGCCGTCACGTCGGCCGACGGCGGATCCAGGGACTCGCCGAAGTCGCTGAAGGGAATCTGGCCGACCAGGGCGCTGTCGTTGTTCACGTCAAAGGCCGCCCAGGCTCCATTGCGGCAGCGCATCCCCAGAAGCCAGAGGGTGGCCCGCTCCAAGGCCCGGTCCACGCGGGCCGGGTCTGCGCTGGAGGCGCGCAGGCGCGCCAGGGCCATCACCGCCACGGCGGTGTCGTCGACGTCGGGATAGGTGTCGTTCTCATATTCGAAGGCCCAGCCGCCGGAAGGGACGCCTCGGACCTTGACCTGCCAGTCCCCGGGGGCGTCGATCTGCTGGTCCAGCAGATAGTCCAAGGCCTTCTGGACCGAGGGGTTCTGGCAATCCAGTCCGCAATCGGTCATGGCCACCAGGCTCAGCATGGTGTCCCAGACCGGTGAGGTGCAGCACTGCAGGTAGGTCCCCTTCTCGGTGGGGTGGGCCCAGGGCTCGTTGAAGGCCTCCAGGCCGGCCTTCATGACCGGGTGGTCCAGGGGGAACCCCTGGCAGTTCAAGCCGATCAAGGCGTAGATCCAGGGGGGCTGGATGCCGGCCCAGCATCCGTCCGCCTCCTGTCGGCGAACCATCCACTCGACGCACAGCTTCGTGGCCAGGTCGCGCCCGGGCTGGAGCGGGGAGCGGTGATAGAGGTTCAGCAGACGGTCTCCCAGGAAGAAGAACCATCCCAGTGGCGTCTTGGGTCGGGGCAGCGAGAAGTCCTGGGCCTTCCGACCGTGGGGGAAGAGCTCGTCCAGGCGCCGGTCCGCGGGAAGGGGGCGGACGGGGCGTCTGGCCGAGACCAGGCACAAAGCCACGATGGTGGCCCGGCCCCAACTGGCAAAGTCGTACAGGTTCAAGGGGGCCCAGGAGGGCAGGAAGACCAGCTCGGGCGGCAGGTTGGGCGTGGCGTCCCACGGCCACTCGCCGAGCAGGGCCAGCCACATCCTGGTGAAGACGCGCACCTTGCCCAGGGCGCCCCGCTCCAGGATCCACTCGCGGGCCCTCAGGAGGGGTTCGCTGTCCTTGTCCAGACCCGCCGCCCGCAGGGCCGCGTAGCATTCGACCGTGGCGCTCACGTCGCCGGCCGGGGCCCCGTGGAAGACCTCCCAGGACCCGTCGGGGCGCTGTTCGGAGAGGATCGAGCGGACCACCTCGGGATACTTGGGATCGTCGGAGATCCCCAGGAAGTGCATGGCCAGGATCCACTCGGCTTCGATGGCCGAATTCGTCTTCAGGAAGCCTGCCCAGTAGCCTTTGGGAGTCTGGGTCTTCTCCAGCCAGCGGAGGGCCTTCTCGACTCCTTGGTCCAGCCACTCGCGGGGGTCGGCCTTGTGAAGCATCCTGTCACCTCGCACTCCCTCCGCAGGGTCTCAAACCGCTGTGCTGGAGGGAGAGAATTTCGATCGGAACATGCCCGAATTCCGCCCAGGCGTCAAGGAACGCCGAAGCCATCCCCTTCATCGGAAGGCGGGACGTGACAGGCTCAGGGAGTCGGGATCACCTGAAGCTGGTTGTCCACCTTGGTGACTCCCCGGACCTTGAGGGCCAGTTCCTCGGCTTTCTGGCGGGCGTTCTCCGTGGGGACGTTCCCCGTGAGGGTGATGACCGAACCGCTGGCCGAAACGCCGATTCCGGCCCGGGCCAGCGCCTCGTCGCTTCGGAGGTGGGTCTCGACGGCCAGGAC
>DCTU01000339.1:813-5145 GCA_002329445.1 bacterium UBP9_UBA1432 | reverse complement strand
TAGCCGGTGTCGCTGGCCGTGGTGTCACTGCAGGCGCCCTGATGCAGGACGGCCTCGACCTTTCCGAAGGCCCCCTGGGCGAAGCGCTCATAGAAGATGCTGCGCGGGGCGTAGTCGGCCACGCGCAGCCCGGACAGGTTCTCCAGCCCGGCCCCCTGGTCGGGGACGTCGACGGCCACGATCTCGTCCACCCCGGCTCGATTCAAGGCGGCCACCAGGTTCGAACCGATGAATCCCGCGGCCCCGGTCACCACAACCTTCACGTGCGTGTCTCCTCCATCCTGGACGGTCTACCAGCGCAGCAGGGCCAGCTCGATGGCTGCCCCGGGGCCCATGGCCATCAGGATTCCGCGATCCCCCGGTCGGACGGTGCCCTCCCGCGCCAGCTCCCGCATCGAGAACAGGACCGAACACGACGAGATGTTCCCATACTCTTCCAGGATGTTCAGGGTGTGGCGCACGTCGTGGTCGGAGAGATCCAGGTTCATCTTGATGCTGTCGATGACCTTTCGGCCTCCCGAGTGGACCAGCCAGTGGTCGATCTGGCGCTTCTTCAGCCCCTGGCGCTCCAAGAGCCGGGCCACGGGCTTCTGGCAGTTGGCGCCCAGGAAGTACGGGATGTCGCGGTCCAGGAAGAAGGAGAGCTTCCCGTGGTCCAGATCGAAGCGCATGGTGTGGAGGGCTTCCAGGATGATCTGGCTCTCGAAATCCTCCAGGACCGGCAGGCCGGCGTCGTTCCCGGAAACGGGGGCCTCAGGACCGGCCAGGAGGGCTGCCGCGGCCGCGTCTCCGAAGAGGGAGTTGACCACGGCGGTCCCGATCTGGTCGTTGTGCACGTAGGCGGCCGAGCAGGTCTCGATGCAGACCAGCATCCCCACGGCTTCGGGCCGGTAGCGCAGGAACTGCACCAGGGGCTGCAGGCCGTTCAGGGCCGCGTTGCACCCCATCCCGACCACGTCGATCCGGTGGATGTCCTGGCGGAAGCCGTGCTGGTCGATCAAGAGCGCGGTGGCCCCGGGGCAGAGATAGCCCGTCGAGGTCACGCAGACCAGGTAGTCGATCTGCTCCGGGGCCAGCGCCGCCTGCTGCAAGGCCTGCTCCACCGCCCGGCCTCCTTCGCGCAGGATTCCCGTGCGGTGCTTGGCCAGCAGCTCTTCGACCGACTCTTCGGGCATCCCCAGAGGTCCCGGCGTCGGCATGGTCAGGTGGCGTTTGTGGATGTGGCTGCTCAGGAACAGGCGGGTGATCTTCGGGTTGCCGGCTCCAAAGAGGCGGACCAGCTCCTCCTGGGTGTAGCTCGTCTCCGGGACGGCGGTTCCCAAAGCCAGGATGCGGGGGTTCATGTTCATGCCCTCCCAGGGCGGAAGGGAGAGTCCGGAAGACCGTAGAGCAGGGCCTGGGCCGCTCCCTCGAATTCCAGCGCGTCCCCTCGGGGGATCGACAGGCCCAGGGCCTGCTTGGCCAGGCGGGTGGCCAGGGGGTGCCGGGCCGCGGCCCGGCCGGCCAGGTCCAATGCCCGTTCCAGGAGCTCCTCGCCGGGCAGCACCTGGCTGACCAGGCCGAACCGAAGAGCCTCCTCCGCCGAGAGCTGCCGCCCGAACAGCACCATCTCCCGGGCCAGCGAGTCACCCAGGATGCGCGGGGCCCGCAGGCAGCCTCCCGCCGCCGGAATCAGGCCCAGGGCCGTCTCGGGAAATCCGAAGAAGGCATCCTGGGACGCCAGGCGGACGTCGCAGGCCAGGGCCAGTTCCAGGCCCCCACCCAGGGCGGCGCCCCGGATCGCGGCGACGGTGGGCCAAGGCCAGCGGGCCAGGTTCTCGAAGACCCGGCGCGCCTCCAGGTCCAGGGCATCTTCAGGCCGACGCCGGGAAAGTTCGTCCCGATCGGCCCCGGCGCAGAAGTGCCGGCTTCCGGCTCCGTGCAGTACCAGGGCTCGAACCTCGGGGTTGCGGGCCAGTTGTTCCAGGGCTTCACCCAGGGCCTGGAGGAGTCGCTGGTCGTAGGCGTTGGCCTGCTGGGGCCGGTTCAGTCCCACCAGGGCGACACCCTCGCAGATCTCGGTCTTCAGGTGGGGCATCGAGGGCAGGTCGGACACATGCTGCATTCTAGCAGTCCTTCAGCAGACTTCCAACGCGCGCAGCCGCAGCTCGCGCCCCGCGACGATCTCCAGGTGCGTCGAGCCGCACTGGGGACAGGGGTGGCCCAACCCGGGCAGGTGGAATCGGGCGGCGCAGGCCCGACAGCAGGCCGAGCCCGGGATGCAGGCCAGGCGCAGGGTGGCCCCTTCGGCCACGGTGCCGGAGCTGGCCACCTCGAAACAGTGGCGGAAGGCCTCCAGCTCGACGGCGGCCAGTTCTCCGACTTCCACGTCCAGGGCGCTCACGCGTTGGAACGTCTCCTGACGGGCCTGTTCCTCCACGACGTCCAGCAGGTGCATGACCAGCGACAGTTCGTGCATGACGGCGGGAGGGTTCCAGGGGCCCGGCGGATGTCCTGGTCGGTCTGGATGGCGTCGGGATTCCCCCGCCCGGGGAAGGGCGGATTCAGGGGGGGGCTGCGCAGGCCGAGGCCCGGGAAGGCCCGGGAGGACCCTGGCCTGGAGTGATGGAGATCATTCTCGCCCCCAGAGCGGATGGCTATGATCGCCGCATCCTCGTTTCAAGGGGAGGACCATGCTGACCCAGGCAAAGAGGCCGGCCCCGCCGACCGACGACAAGCGCTGGAGAATCGTCGACGCCACCATGCGTCGGCAGTCCTACAGGCCCGCGGCTCTCATCGAGACGCTGCACACCGCCCAGGAGGTCTTCGGATTCCTGGATGACGACACCCTCCGCTACGTGGCCGGTTCGCTGGGCTTGCCCCTGGGCAAGGTCTTCGGCGTGGCCACCTTCTACCACCATTTCCAGCTCAAACCCAAGGGAGCCCACAGTTGCGTGGTCTGCCTGGGCACCGCCTGCTACATGAAGAACGCCACCGGCATCGTCAAGATGATCGGGGAGGAGGCAGGCATCGCCCCGGGCGAGACCACCCCGGATGGCAAGCTCTCGCTGATGGTGGCCCGTTGCATCGGGGCCTGCAGTCTGGCGCCCGGAGTCGTGGCGGACGGGGAGGTCCTGCCCCGCCCGACCCTCGACGACGTCCGCGCTCTCGTCAAGAGGTGGCTTTCCGAATGATGACGCTTGAGGAATTCGAAGGACTCGGCGCCAGGGAGCGCGAGGATCAGTCGGGCAGGAAGGGACGGATCCGGGTCTGTCAGGCGGCGGGTTGCGCCTCCTGCGGCTCGGACAAGGTCCTGGCGGCCCTGAAGGAGAAGCTCCAGGCCGCCGGCCTGGAGCAGGACTACGAGGCCAAGGGGGTCGGCTGCATGGGATTGTGCAGCGAGGCTCCGCTGGTGACGATGGAACCCGGCGAGGTCCTGGTGGGCAGGGTGACCCCCGAGGACGCCGAGGAGCTGGTCCGCAACCTGCAGCAGGGCACGCCTCCAACCAAGCGGCTGCCCGAGATGCCCTTCTTCACCAGGCAGCACAAGATCGCCCTGGAGCATTGCGGCGTGGTGGACCCGGAGCGAATCCAGGACTACCTGGCTCGGGGCGGGTATTCGGGGCTGTACAAGGCCCTGACCGAGATGACCCCCCTGGAGGTGGTCCAGGAGATCACCGCCAGCGGCCTGCGCGGTCGCGGAGGGGGCGGCTACCCCACCGGCCTGAAGTGGGGCACCGTCCACAAGGCCGCCGGCGAAATCAAGTATGTGATCTGCAACGCCGATGAGGGGGATCCCGGAGCCTTCATGGACCGCAGCGTCCTGGAGAGCGATCCCCACCGGATCCTCGAGGGCATGGCCATCGCCGGCTATGCCGTGGGGGCCGGGACGGGCTACATCTACGTCCGCGCCGAGTATCCCCTGGCCATCAAGACCTTGCGGACCGCGATTCGCCAGGCCGAGCGCCAGAAGATCCTGGGGACCGGGATTTTCGGGTCCTCGCATTCGTTCCAGATCGAGCTGCGCATCGGGGCCGGTGCCTTCGTGTGCGGCGAGGAGACGGCCCTGATCGCCTCCATCGAGGGAAACCGCGGCCAGCCGCGCAACCGTCCTCCCTACCCGGCCGTGGCGGGCCTCTTCGGCTGTCCGACGCTGATCAACAACGTCGAGACCTTTGCCAACGTCCCCGCCATCATGCGCGAGGGGGCCGACTGGTTCGCCTCGGTGGGCACCGAGAAGAGCAAGGGCACCAAGGTCTTCGCCTTGGCCGGTTCCATCAACAACACCGGCCTGGTCGAAGTGCCGATGGGGACCACCCTGCGCGAGCTGATCCTGGAGATCGGCGGGGGCTG
>DCTU01000339.1:0-754 GCA_002329445.1 bacterium UBP9_UBA1432 | reverse complement strand
ATGATGGGCTCGGGGGGCATGATCGTGATGGACGAGACCACTTCGATGATCGAAGTGGCCCGTTTCTTCATGGACTTCTGCCGCAGCGAGTCCTGTGGCAAGTGCGTGCCGTGCCGGGTCGGAACCCAGCAGATGTACACCGTCCTGGACCGCATCTGCGAGGGCCAGGGCTCGTCCGAGGACCTCGAGCTGCTCGAGAGGCTCTGCGAGACGGTGAGGAACACCAGCCTGTGCGGACTGGGCAAGAGCGCGCCCAACCCGATCATGAGCACGATGCGCTACTTCCGCGAGGAATACACCGAGCGGATCCGTCAACCCGAGTCCGTCGGGACCCGCTGAAAGGAGCCTGGAGATCCATGCCACCCCTTGTCGGCGTTGCGCCGGGAGTGGTCACGCTGAAGATCAACGGCGTCGACTGCAGCGCCCGGGATGACCAGACGGTTCTGGAGGTCGCCCGGGAACAGAATATCCATATCCCCACCCTGTGCCATCTCGAAGGTCTGGAGAGCATGGGGGGCTGTCGCCTCTGCCTGGTCGAGATCCAGGGGATGCGCGGCCTGTTTGCGGCCTGCGTGACCAAGGTCACCGAGGGCATGGAGGTGCAGACCTCCACCCCGCAGATCGAGGCCTATCGCAAGATGATCGTGCAGATGCTCTTCACCGAGCGCAACCATGTCTGCTCGGTCTGCGTGTCCAACGGTCACTGCGAGCTTCAGGACCTGGCCGTCGAGATGGGCGTCACCCACGTCGAGAT
>DCTU01000271.1 GCA_002329445.1 bacterium UBP9_UBA1432 | reverse complement strand
GAGCGCTGGAGCGTGACCTGGAACGCAGGCCTGCAGAGCATGGTGGATTCGGGCAGCCGGGACCGCTACTTCCAGGGCAGCTACGCCGGCCAGGTGGCCTACTCACCCAGCCCTCGCCACCACGTCTCGCTGAGCTGCACCGGCTACGGCCCCGACCAGGACCCCGGCGGGATCCACCGCCTGGCCGCCCACNNTTCTGAGGGGGGGCTCGACACAAGATTCGCGCTCGGCATGTTTGTCACGACATCCGGGCTACACTTCGCAAAGCAGCCCATCCGATTCCTGAATGAGGAAAGGAGCAGGCACGGGCTGAATCGAACGGTGATGATCGTTGCGATGATCTGCAGAGCACCTGAGCATGGGGAGGTTCATCGGCATGGGATTGTTTGATCGGGTCCTGGGGGCACGCCCCAACCAGACTCTGGGAGTGGAACCTCGTGAGTCAGTCGCCGGAGTGATGCTGGCCACCATCGCGGCGGATGGGCACATCGCCGACAGCGAGATCGATGGGTTCAATGCGGCCGTCGCTCGTCTGAAGATCTATCAGCAGATGAACGGTCAGGACTTCCGCCGCATGATCGACAAGCTCTTCGGCCTTCTGAACAGGACCAACCCTCAGGAGTTGCTGAAGATGTCGGCCCAGACCGTTCCGGCCGAACTGCGCGACACGACCTTTGCCATCTGCCTGGACCTGGTCCTGGCGGACGGGCACCTGGACCGGGAGGAGGAACTGGTCATCGAGGCTCTTCAGGCCAGCCTGGGCATCTCCGACGACTTCGCCACCAAGGCGCTTCAGGTGCTGATGGTGAAGAACCGGGGCTGAATCCCTGCCATTGAAGACAGTTGGCGGGGGAGGGTCCTGAATGTCCGAATCGGCGCGTGACCAGATGCGCCAAATGGGAGGCAGAGAACATGGCGAAATGCAATACCTGCAGCGGATCCGGCGGAGTCAAATGCCCCAAGTGCGGAGGCAAGGGGACGGTCGATAGCGGCTTCTTGAACACTTCCTCGGCACAGTGCAAGAACTGCAGCGGTTCCGGGAAATGCAAGTGCGGGGTCTGCAACGGGAAGGGTTCCGTGTGATCTGATCGCTGCCGGAGTCTCCTTTGGGCCGCGCACCAGCGGTGCCGACCCGAGGGAGACTCCGCGTTCCGCCCCACCCGAGGTCCTGCAATTAAGCGTGGCGAGTGGAGCGGAGCGTATTCCACGCATGCCGATTGCCCTGTCGAAATCTGCTTTGCCTACGGAGTTGGATACAATGTCGCTTGGTGGCACGGATATTTCCGCCTTGGCTCAGAAACAGTGGAAGAACGCCTCTGCTTCTGAGATCCTTCAAGACGGGCGAGGGCATCTGCACGAATACACCACGGTCCAGATTCCACCGGCCATTCGCGTTCAGGGTGCGGCGAAGGGGACTGAGGCAGCAGCCTACCTGGAGGAGGTGGCCAACCGGATGTCTCGGGACGGATGGGAGTTCCACCGCATCGACACGGTGGGCGTTGTGGAGAGCCCTGGGTGCCTGGCGGGACTTCTCGGTGCCAGGCAGATTGTCAGGGACTTCTTCGTGGTCAGCTTCCGCCGCCCGGTGTAGAACTTCAAGTCGTTCAATTGGAGACTCGGAGGAGTCGGCGCCTTCACGCGTCACGGGTTAGGGCTTGATGCGCGCGACATAGCTCTCGAACCCTTTGGATTGCACTTCGTTGGCCTTGACACGGGCCCCGTCCAGGTCCGCGAAAGCTCCCACCAGAGCCACATGGTATCCTGGTCGAAGGCCGCGAAAGTCGTTCGACATGATGACCTCGGTGCCGGTAAACCCTGCAGTTCGCAACCGGCTCGCCTGAGCAGTGGCGCGTGCCGGCTCCCGGAAGCATCCGGCCAGCACGAGAAATGGTCGGACCGCCTGGGGCGTGCTTGGCAGAGGTGCGACAGCGGTGGGTGGTGCCGGGGGGGCACTGACCTGCGTCACCACGGCCACAGGTTCCGGTCCAGACTGCGGTCGGAGGAGTCCGGCGCTCTTGGCGGCATCTCCGATGGTGAAGCATGCCAGGAGGATCACCAAGGTTACCCCGGCCAACGCCAGGCCCTCTCCAGGCGAGATGGACCTGCGGGTGGGGCGGGTGGCTTGGGGCGGCGGGCCGGGTAGTTCGTGTTCCACGGTCGCCAGCACAGATGCCCAGGTGCGCCGGCCGTCCTGCAGCACCGTAGCAGCCCGGGCGGTTGTGACTCGGGCATTGGAGGCCAGGGCCCTGAGCATCTCCTCATNNGGACCGGCTCACCGGAAGCCAGGAGGCGGGCGCCGAATGCCTGCAGGAGCAGGACGGTTGCTTCGACCTCCGGACCGTTGCCGGGCAGTCGGTCTGCAAGTTCCTTGCGCAGACGTTCGGGCTGGGACAGAATCTCGATCCCGTCCCCCCAGACCACGAGTTGGAGGATTTCCTGGGTCGTCACGGCTCCCGGTCAACCTTCCAGCAGCCGTGCCAGGGCTCGCCGGCTCTCGTCGGCGGCCTGGCTGAAGTCCTGGAAGTCTCGCGTCAACCGGTGCACCTCCGTGGCCAGGGGCTGCCAGTGCGCCTGTTCGAAACGACCCCGCTGGTCGTCCAGCCAAAGGCCTTGCGCCGCCGCCCACGAGCCGGCAAGCCGCTTCCATTCCTCTTGGAGTTCTGAAACGATTCCATCCATGGTTGTTCGTGGCTACCTCTCAGCGCGTTCGACCAGGCTGATGGGGAGACTGGTCATGCCCAGTTCCCTGGCGACCAGGATCCGGTGGCGCCCGCTGGCGATGTCCCAGGAATCTCCATCGTGTTCCACCCGGATCGGATCGCTGCCGTAGAAGGAGTCGTAGACCACCTGGTAGCCGTCCTCGTAGCTCAGGCCGCGCGCCGCGTCGTGCTCTCGCCAGTAGTCACTGTCTTGCCCCTGTCCGGTCCGGAGGACGGGACTCATTTCCTGAAGACGGAGAATCCCTCGCATCATCTTGTCCTTTGGGGTCTTCTTGAAGTCCTCCGGCCCCTCGATCCCTTCGATGACAGGCAACTGGTCCAACTCCACCTGGACGATACCCCGCTCCTTCCACGACGACGCACCGGATGGAGAAGAGAGGAGCGGAGAGACGATGCCGCCAGCGGCTGCCGTGGGATTCCCCGGGGAAGTGGCAGTGGTGGGGCTGGCTGGCTCAGCCTCTCCCATCGCGAGACCCGCGCCCCCGGCGGTGATGGGCGTCTCCAGGTATTGTTCCAGGGGCCTGGAGATGCGTCCCAGGAATTCGGCTGCTTTGGGGACACTGGTTCTCAGCAGGTGCTTGAACTTGTGGCCAGATGGGCGCAGTCGCTGGGCCGCCTCCTCCAGGCGACGGAGGTGCATCCTCCCCTGGTCGAAGCGGTCCTGGGCCTCACGGAGGCGGGATTGGGCTTCGTAGAGCGCCGCTTCTTCGTAGCTGCAGTCAGGCGAACCGTCGTCGTCTTGCCGACTCCGAGCTGCGTAGAGGTCATCCTGGGCGTCCTCAAGACGAGCCCGAGCCCTGGCCACCTCCCGCTCGAGGCTGCGGACCGCACCCTGGGCGTACTCCAGAGTCCTCTGGATCTGGATCTGCAGGCGCCCGAGACTGGCCTCACCCTCCTCGCTATAGCGTATGAGGGCCACGCGGAGGCGGGGAAACACCTCCGGAGCGCGGATGTCGACGGGTTGGGACATTCCACCTACCTCGCGTTGCGGTAGTTTTCCAGGTGTTGGGCCTTCTTGGTGATCGTCGCGATGTACTTCTCCGACTGCTCCTGGAAGCGCCTGAAGGCCTTCAGGGTGTCTTCAAACTCCCTGGCAAATTTCTGGTATTCCTGGTCTCGCCAGGTCTGCCCGAGCTGCCGGAACTGCCCGTTGAGGGAGGAGGCGTCCGAGGCCAGCTTGCTGTTGAACTGCTTGAGTCGAGAGACGAACCTCTGCATTTCCTGGGGGTCGGCAATGGCTTGAGTCATCTCGCGGTCTCCTTTGAGTTTGTCTTCTGTTCAGTCGGTACGGCGGTGTGGGCCGCGAGGGCGGCCGCCATCGTAACCAGAACCGTGATGGCCAAGGCGGTCAGTCCCACGGAGGCGCCCAAGGTGAACAGGCGTCCGCCGTAGGAGGTGACCGGCAGGTTGGTGACGAGCAGGGCGTAGAGCCAGGCTACCAGCAGGCCGAGGCCGGCAGCACCCACGGCATCAAAGGCCTGCCGGCGGCTGAAGGAGAGGGGCTGGAAGTCCAGGTCACAGAGGCCCCGGAGAATCCAGAATCGGGCCGCCAGGTCCGTCAGCAGGTTCTGCCTGGTGAAGGCGGCCCAGGTGACGAAGAAGACCGCCAAGGCGACCAGGGGCATGCCCAGGAGAGGCAGGAATGGCGACACGAGGGCAAGCCCCAGCCAAATCCCCCAGAGAGACAATGTTCGCACCGCGCCGGTTCGCAGTTCAACCAGCACCAGGCTCTCGAGGAGCCGAAGCATTTCTGAACTCACCTGTTGAGCCTGGTGGGTTCGTGAACGCATCTCGTAGGATGGGTCTCCGATAGATTCCGGTGCGCCCTGTGAAGCGGGCCGGGAGCCGACCAGATCGGCCGAAGCGCGCAGCACCGAGGCCACAGTCCCACCGTCGCGGCTGGTGTCTTTGTTGAACTTCAAGGCATTCTGGGCCAACTGTCGCCGGGATTCGGAGACGAGCCCGCTGATCAGCCGGGAGAGATCGTCAACTTCGCTCCTCTGCGAGGCCAACCGCTCCAGGAGCTCCTTCTTGCTCTGGGCGCATTGGGACTCCGCGGCCACCTGGCGTCCAGTGTATTCTTGCTCCGCCGCGCGCCTTGCCTCGGCATCTGCGGCTTCTGCTTCCTGCTGGGCTGTGGTCCTTGACGCGTCGGCCTTTTGAAAGGCCAGGATCATCTGCTCCATTGTCTCCAGGGCCGTGGCTCCCGAGATCGGTGGAGGGGCGACCGACGATGCTGCCGCGACAGGACCGATCTCCGAGGAGGCGGACTCTCTTGGGCCGCTGGGAGGGGGCTCCGTTCGGGTGGAATCCTGGGCTTTGGGCGGCGGAGCCTCAACCTGGAAGGCGGATTCGGGCTGGGGCGGCGGAGCCTCGACCTGGAGGACGGGTTCGGG
>DCTU01000348.1 GCA_002329445.1 bacterium UBP9_UBA1432 | reverse complement strand
CGAGTAGGACCGCGCGGAGGGGGGGAATCCACCGCGTGAGTCCTGGGGAGGTCCGATGTCCGGAATCTTCGTCGTGGTGCCCATCCTGGCGGCGGCACCGGTGGTCCTCTCGGCAACCGCCGCCGTGGCCGCGGCCATGGGCTTCTCCATGGTCCGTCAGGGGGCGGAGGAGTTGGAGACCAGGTTCCGTGAGCAGGGGGAGGCCGTGGTCGAGTTCGACCTGGCCGAGGCTCGCGGGATGGAGACCCTTCTGCGCGAGCAGGGGGCGATCCAGTTGGAACGCGAGGATGCCTCGTTGTGCTTCCTGCCCCGGAGGGGCAGGGTGCAGATGCTGGTTCGTGCCAAGGGCAAGGCCACGGCCCGGGAGCTGGAGGCCCTGGGGCGCGAAGTCCTGGATGGCATCACCCAGCAGTATGCCTATCATCAGGTCGTCTCGGAGTTGAAGTCGCGAGGCTTCAGCAAGGTCGAAGAGTCTCGCGAGGAGGACGGCACCCTGCATCTGCGCCTGCGCCGCTGGGATGGATGAGCAACCGCTTCGACTGGTTGGAGTTTCCTGAGCAGGCCCCCGAGGAGGCCTCGGGGCAGGCTGCTCCAAGCGCCTCGCAGGAAGACCCGCAAGCCCTCCTCCTCCAGGCCGGGCAGGCCTTCCTGGAGGGGCGGTATGAAGCCTCCCTACGCCATTTCTCGCAGGCCCTTCAACTGGACCGGGCCCTTTCCGAGGCCTGGAGCGGGCAGGTCCGCTGCCTGATCCGGCTGGGCGAGTATCGCGAGGCGCAGGCCTGGGCGGCCAAGGCTCGGGGCCTCTTCCCCGCGGCCCCCCTGATCCTGAGTGCCCAGGCCGCCGCCCTGGCAGCCTCGGGACTGCTCCTCCCCGCCCTGGCCACCTCGGACGAAGCCCTGGAGATGGCCGAACGCCTGAACCTGCGCGAGCCCCAGATCTGGCTGGATCGGGCCAGTTGCCTGCTGCAGGATGGTCAGAGGTCGACGGCCGGCTACTGCCTGGAGAAGGTCCGCGAGCTGCGCCCCGAGGACCCGGACTGGGAGCAGAGGATCGCCCTCGAGCTTCTGGAGGGCCAGGACCTCACCGGAGCCCTGGAGGTGCTCAACCGGGTCGTGGAACACCGACCCGCGCGGGCCTACGCGTGGTTTCTGCTGGGCCGAGGCTCCCGCAAGCTGGGCATGCGCGAGCGAGCCCGACAGGCCCTGGAAGAGGCCGAGCGCCTCCAGCCCGGGGACCCTGCCACCCAGAAGGAACTCCGAGCCCTGCGCCGGCCCTGCTGGATTGCAACCCTGGTCTTCGACAGCCCGGAGCATCCGGTCGTTCAGACCCTGAGGGCCTGGAGGGACTCCCGGTGGCTGTCCTGGCCCGGCGGGCGGCTGGCGGCGGAGATCTATGACCGGACGGCACCGGGAGTCTGCGCGGTGCTGGTCCGATTCCCCAGGCTGCAGGCGGGTCTGAGGGTCTGCCTGCAGAACCTTGCGACCAGGCTCCAGGTGAGGAGGTCCGAATGGCCAGGAGAAGAGACATCGAGGTGACCATCTCTCCGGATGGGACCGTGCAGGTGCACGTGTCCGGAATGCCCGGCAAGCAGTGCCTGCAGGTTCGGGAGCTGCTGGAGGAGACCCTGGGGCCCCTGCAGTCGCAGACCATGACCTCCGAGTATCATGCCCCCGAAGAACCCACCCGGATCTCGCTCGAACGGCGCTGAGGAGGCGATGCTGCGCCTCTTCCGTCGGGAGTCCGCCTGTCGGGTGCTGGGCCCGGGGCTGCGGGCCGTGCTGTGGGTTCAGGGGTGCTCGCACGCCTGCCCCGGATGCCTGGTCCCGGAGTCGTGGTCGCCTCAGGGCCCCCCGTCCTCGGTGGACGAGGTGGCCGCCTGGATCCTCGGTTGCCCCGGGATCGAGGGGATCACCCTGACCGGCGGAGAGCCGATGGAGCAGGCTCGAGCGCTGGCCTGCCTGCTGGACCGCGTCCGCTCCCGGAGGGATCTGGGGGTGGTGTGCTTCACGGGCTACCGACTCGAGGAGCTGCGGCTCGAAGAGCACGGNNTGCCGGGTCGACCTGCTGATCGACGGGCCATATCACCTCGAGCAACACGCGGATCTGCTCTGGCGTGGATCCACCAACCAGCGCCTCCACCCATTGACTTCCCGTTACCTGGCCTTCATGCCGGAGGTCGGGGGAGATCGGGGAGTCGGGCTGGAGTTCCGATTCGAGTCGGACGGAGGCTACGCCTTCGCTGGTGTGCCTCCCTGGCCCGGCCTGCGCGAGGCGCTCCCCGAGGGCCGGCCCAGATGACCTGTCCGCACTGTGGCTTCGAGAACACCGAGGACCGCCAGGTCTGCTTCCGCTGCGGGCAGGTCCTGGACCTTTCCGGGGTCGAGGTGATCCCGCCCCGATTGCACCGCGGAAGACCCGGGAATCGGGCCATGGAGGTCTGGACGGTCTGGTGGAACCGCCATCATCCCGGGCATCGGGTCGTCGAGCGGGTGTCGGCCCTGGCCGTCTTCCTGGCCAGCCTGGTCCCGGGGCTGGGGCATTTCCTGCAGGGCGAGGTCCGCCTGGCCGGTTGGCTGGCCCTGCTCTGGCTGGTCTCGGCCCTGGGGGCCATGCTCGCCGATCCGCCCGCATCCTTTCGCCCGCTCCTGGTGGGTGCCTGGCTCTTCCAGCCCCGCTGGCTCCCTCTGAGCGCCCACGCCTGGATCATGGCGGATGCCTACACCCGAAGGGTCCGCCTCTCGGGTCGGGTGGCCCGGATGGGGGAGGTCGCCGTCGTGACCCTGGCCGCCGTCGTCTTGTTGACGGCTCCCCATGCGCTGGGCCTGATCCCAGGGCGTGACCGCTTCGCGCAGGTGGCGGTCCAGGTCTCCCTGCCGGAGGGCGGGCTTCAGCCAGGGGACCGGCTGCTGGTGGACCGAGACCGGTTGACCGAGGCGGTTCCCGTGGGAACGGTCGTGCTGTATCGGGGCCCATGGACCGGGGTGGAGGGGGAGATGCTGGGGATGGTCCTGGCGGGCCCCGGAAGCCACCTGAGGTGGCGCTCCAGTTCGAGCACGCTGATCCAGGATGGACGCGCGGTGCATCTGGAGGGCGTGTCGGGCATGCCCGACGGGGAGGTGGATCTCGGCGAAGGGCAGCAGGCTGTCCTTCCCGCCCACCGGGCAGGGGTGAGGGCGCTGCAGGAACTGGTCCTGGACGCGGAGGAGATCCGAGGGGTGGCCATCGAGACGGTCTGGCCCCCGGAGCGTCGCCGCAGACTCTCGACGAGGTGACCCATGCTGATCAGTCCCAGTCTCCAGTTGCTCCTGCGCGAATCGATGGACCGGCAGTCCTCCGACCTGCACCTGATGGCGGGCTTGCCACCCAGCCTGCGGGTGGACGGGGAGATCGAGTTCCTCCACTATGATCCCCTGCCCGCCGATGATCA
>DCTU01000209.1 GCA_002329445.1 bacterium UBP9_UBA1432 | reverse complement strand
TCAACCTCAACCAGCTCGACGAGAGTAAGCGGTTCCCTGAGGGCGTTCTTGACGAGGCCGCGGGGAGCTGTCAGGCTTCAGCCATCCAGTCCCCCGCCGGAAACAGGCGACAGGGGCCCCGGGAGCCTGCCGCATGCGGAGGCCGCGGGAGTCACCTCTGCGGTCGAAGGTCCGAGGTCAGCGGGGCGCTGGCGAAGTTCTCCTTCCACAGTCGCGGCGTCAGGAGGTGGACGTCCAGGGCAGGGTGGGTCTCGATCCTCTGGAGGATGTCCACCAGGTAGGTCGTGGGGTCAACCTGGACTTTGATGCAACTGCGGATGAGGGTATAGAAGATGCCGGCTGCGCGCGCGCCCACCTCCGTCACATGGAACATCCAGTTCTTCCGGCCCACAGCGTGGGGCCGGAACTCCCGCTCCAGGTGGTTCGTGTCCAGAGGCACGGCAGGATTGTCCAAGCACGCCATAAGCTCAGTCTTCCGCTGCGTGGCGTATGCGGCGGCCTTCACGAAGGGATTGGACGGCAGAAAGGCCGTCTCGCTGAGGTCCTTCTCGAGAAAACGGAACAACTTGTTCATGGTCGGCTTCGACACTCGTTGGCGGAGCGCGAGCAACCTCTCCGGGCACCCCCGCGCCTTCTCTTCCACGGCGTAGAGGATTTGGATCCAGTTGATGACCTGGTTCACCTTGTCCGGAGCGAACTTCTCCGCTTCGATGAACTTCCGGCGAGCATGCGCCCAGCACTGGTAACGGATGATCGAGCCCATCCGGGCTTTGGTGAACGATTCATAGCCCACGTAGCCGTCGCTCAGGACCCCGCCATTGTAGTCACGCAGCACGTCGTCCAGGATTGCTGAGGAACGGCTCGGTGAGAAGACAAAGGCGACCTCGTCCTGCACCCCATGGAAGCCCCAGAACCAGCCCTTCCGCATCTTTCCGTTCTCTCTGCCGGCCTTGGTCGGGGTCTCGTCGACCGTCAGGAAGTCGCCCAGGAGCACGGAGGACAGGACGGCGACATGGATCGGTTCGAGGAGTTCCGCGAGCCGATGCACGAGGCGGGTCAATGTGCCCCGGTGAACGAAGATGCCACCCTGCTCCAGGCGCTGGTGCTGGCGATAGAGGGGCAGGTGATACAGGAACTTGTCCACCACCGTCCCCGCGAGGAAGCTCACGTCGGCGAAGGAGCGTTCGAAGATCGCTGGCGGCACCGGGGGGCACGACAGCCGGGGGACCGCCAGGTGGGGCGCGGGCCCGCCAGCTCGAGTTCCGACCTGCGCGACCTCCTCCGCCACGGCGTCCTGGCTCGTCGTCGCCTCGAACATCACCGGGCCGCCCTCGGACCGCGACTCACCCTCTTCGGACGCCTGGACGTGGCCAGCGCCGTCGGTGACCGGCTCGGTTACCGCCTTGATCTTGACGACCTTCCGCACGTACTTCAGGACGACGTATGCCCCGGGAGTCTGGGCCAGGCGGAAGGTGCAGCGCTCGTCGACCACCTCGTAGTCGTCCGGCCCCAGGCCAGCGAGTTCCGGGTTCGGCACCTCGATCACCTGGACTGGGACGCCAGGCCCGAAGTTGAGCCGGCTGTCCGTCTCCATGATCTCGGTGGGCTTGCGGCGCTGCGACCGCTCGTAGCTCTTGATGGTCATTCCTGGGACCGGGGGCTCCTCCGGGACTTCCAACATCTCGTCCAGGAAGAGCTGCCGCGCGTCCGCTCCTTGCAGCGCCCGCCGTTCCGACAGCGACCCAAAAAGCTGGCGCTCGAACCAGGCCACCCTGCGGCCGAGTTCCTCCATCCGAGCGCTCATCTCACGAATCCGGACGTCCCGCGCTTCGACCAGGCGCACCAAGTCGCCATGGCTGAGGCAGGCCAGGGGGGCGTTCGGGGGGAGCATGGAATTGATATTCCCTCAATCCGAGGAAATTCCTCCCACCTCGATGCCGTCCAATAACAATTCGAGCCTGCGTTGGTCCAGTTCCACCTTGTCGGCGGGGTTACGCAACTGGAACCGACCTCGCTCGAGATGCTTGTAGACGATGACGAAGCCGGTCCGGTCCCACACGAGGCACTTCAAGAAGGTCTTCCGGCGGTTCAAGAACACGAAGAGGTCTCCGCTGAGCGGGTCCTCGCCCAGGTTCTGGAGGACCAGCGCCTGAAGGCCTTTGAAGCTCTTCCGCATGTCGGTGGGGAGGCCATAGACGAAGACCCGGCCCCGGTGTTCCAAGAGTCTCACTGGGCAAGCCCCTCGAAGCGAAGAACGATCCCGCCAGGCAGTTCCACCACCAGGCTCGTGGCGGGGCGTTGGGGGATTCTCTGCACGGGAACCGGCGTGACCTCAATGAAGCCAGGCTCTCGGCCCTCCAGTTCGGCCATTCGCTTCCGCCATTTCCTGAAGCTCCAGAGGCCGATACCCTCGCGCTTGCAGAATTCCACCTGGGTCAGACCGCTGGCCTCGAAACGGCCGACAGCCTTCTTCCAGTCATTCAGGGTCTTGGGATTTGCCACTTGATGCTCCTTGCGCCGAGAATCTGGATCAAGATCCGAATTGATCCATAGCGCAGGGGCGACAGCGAAGGAAGAACGCGCTCGAGGCACCGCTTACCGACGAGATCATCGACTCTGCGTACGAGCGAGCTTTGGATCGGGACGAAGGCGAGGCCCTTCGGAACGCGCTGCACGCAATGGCGGCCCGCCTGGCTCCCTGGCGCACCAGCGAGAAAAGCGCCGGGTTGCTGGACGCGCCTCTGGGCGGTCCCTCGAGACCGGAGCAGAAGCGTCCCCCAACTCCCGGACATGGCCGGAATGGGGCCAAGGCGTTTGCCGGCGCCGAGCGGGTCCAGGTTCCGAATCAGGAGGTTCAGCCTGGGTGCCAGTGCCCTGAATGCCCCAAGGGAAAGGTGTACCTCCAGAAGGACACCAGTCCGCTGGTCCGTTTCGTCGGCGGTCCCCCGATCAGCGCCACCGTGTACGAGCTCGAGCGTCTGCGCTGCAACCTCTGCGGCAAGGTCTTCACAGCGTCCGCACCTCCGGAGGTCGGCCCCGACAAGTATGACGAGACCGCGGTCAGCACCATTGCTACCGCCAAATACGGTCACGGGATCCCCTTCAATCGGCTGGAGGCCATCCAGCAGAGTTACGGCGTCCCCCTGCCGGCTTCCACCCAGTGGGAACTGGTGGAGGATGGGGCTGAGCTGCTCAA
>DCTU01000197.1 GCA_002329445.1 bacterium UBP9_UBA1432 | reverse complement strand
GTCCCGGTTCGGTCTGCATGTCCAGAGCACGGCGCAGTGGCTCGGCGATTTCGGTGCCCCCGCGGCTTTCGATGGTGGCCAGCCAGGACCTGGCCTGGGTCAATCGGGTCAGCGGGTTGAGCGGGATGGCCCGGTCCGAGGCATCGAAGGTCTCGACCGCACTGTCGAAGGCCACCAGAGCGAAGCGGTCCTCACCATGCAGCGTGTCGAGGAAGCCCAGCACGGCCCGCCGAGCGCTTTCGATCTTGGCACCCTCCATGCTTCCCGAACGATCCAGCAGGACCACGACGTCGCGGGGAGTCGCGGCTACCTCGCTGCCGCCTCGGGCGGGCGGGTACACCGACAACAGGAAGTGGGTGGGACTGGTCAGGAGCGCCAGGTGCGCTTGTTGGGCCAGCACCTGGTAGGACAGCACGAAGTCCCGGTCCAGCACTTCGCCTTCCCTGGCCAGAGTCAGGGTGAGCCCGTCGCCCTCGGCCCGCATGGCCACCACGTGCTGGCTGCAGGCCAGCGACAGGGGGAGCCGACCGCCGGTCTGCAGGTGGACGGCCAGGTGCAGGGTGGCCCCGGCGGACACGTCGGGATGCAGACGGGGCGGGGTGATCCTGGAGGCGTCCGGCACCTGGTCGGTGTCCGGCTCGGTGCCCGAACCTTGGGATGCGCGCTCCACGGGAAGGCCCGGCACGTAGCGCGGGGCCACCACCAGGGGGAAGCGGAAGATGGTCTGGTCGTCCACGATGCCGAGACGCTCGACGTAGCCCAACTCGACGGTGAGGTCTTCGCCGGGTGGCAGGTTTCCGACCGAGACCGTGAAGACATTCTCTCGTTCCTGTTCCACCAGGGCCGCCCGGTGCCCGGAATGCACCCCCTCCGCGTAGGTCTGGCGGGCCCGGCCACGCTCGTGGATCTGCCCCTCCAGCACGCGCTCGCCGACCATGATCCGGAAGGCGTGGACCGACGCTGTCGAGGGCAGGGGGAAGATGTATCGGGCCTCGATGGGGTGGTCGTTGGCGTTGCCGAAGCGCTGTCTTACCTGGACCGAGGCCAGCGGCCCGCTCAGGTGGGCCTGCATCTCCAGGCTGCGCAGGGGGAAGCGGAGGAACGCGTCGCCAGGCAGCACGGGCAGGGGCCCGCCAGCCTCGATGGGGACCATCCGGGTCAGGATCTCGGCCCGCCCCTGTTGCTTGAGTTCCTCGACCGCAAGGTCGCAGTCCCCCGTCGTCATGGCGGACATCACCGCCTGCTCGGACAGGCCGATGGGGTCGATATCGAAGCCTGTGATCAGCCGGATGTCATCGATGGCTTGAAGGTTGCACGGGTCGGCCATCCCCAGATGCAGAGTGTTGGCGTCCAGCCCCAGCGGGACCAGTTTGTAGCGCATCGCCAGGTGCTCGGGAAGCGAGTGGGCCAGATCGCGAGGGATGCCCCAGCGGCCAGGCCGGGCGGGGATGGCTCCAGTGTCCACCAGGCCCCAGACTCCCGTCGGGTGTGGCGCTGTCGAGAACTCTTCCTCTGCCAGCAGTCGGACCTGGGGGGCGGCCTCGGCGTGGTGCATGGGAAGGCTCCTTCCTGGTTGCGATTTTGGCTCCGTAATGAAAGACCACAGTCTGACTGTCATGGTGTCAACAAGTTGGGTCGGGCCAGAATCCGCAGCATGGGTCGGCGGCGAAGGACCTGGGGCACCCGACGGGCGCTCCCGATGGTGTGATCGGGCCGGTGTGAGATGGAATCGCTGGCGGTGGGCCCCGCGGAGGGCCGCGAGGCTCGCAGTACCGGCGGTGAGGGCGTTTGGCGGCGAGGCTACGCCTGGCTCCAGCGGCCGGGGGGGCGCCAACTGAAGCACGGTCGGGCGCTTGAAGCAGGCCCATGGGAAGTCGATGCCGCCCTGCCCTCCAGGCCGCTCCGGGGTCAGGAATGCTTCCCTTGGGACGACCGACGAATCAGGTAGGCTGCCAGTCATCCCAGCCCGGGGGAACCTGAGACTCCCCACCCTGCGCTTCGGGGGAGGTGGACCAGGTTTCCGGACCCACCAACTCCCGCCGAAGGCCACCCGACCTTCGGCCGACGGCGCTCCAGGTGATCGGCGGGCCCTCCGTCAACGGTACCGGAGCAGGTCGGGCCGGGTCGCCACCCAGGCGCAGGTAGCCCAGGATCCGAACCCGTTCGGCGCGCTACGACGGCGCGGGTACGGGCCACACGCTTCCCGCAGTTCGGGCACAGCTCAGGGGCGGCCCTCCAGATCCGCAGGACCAGGCGCGCCCAGCGAGTTCGGCGGGTGCGCTCCGGGGAGGGCGATCCCTCCTCTACTGGCCCCCGGCGGTTCTCCAGGCGGCCCAGAGCGTTGGCCGGAACTCATCCGGACCCAAGGGAAGCCTCCAGGGAGTGAGCTCGTCGAGAAAGGCGGTTCCCAGATCGTGGAACACGGACGAGTCTGCCAGAAAGCAACACAACCTCGGGCCGCCGTGGAAGACCGTGCCGATGGGGACCCAGTCCTCGCCCTGCTTCTCATCGAGCAGTCGATAGAGCGTCATTGCAGTCCCTCCGCGCACGCGGGGGCGCTTCATCGCCTCGAGTTCTTTGTGGGGAGGTCGTCACCCCCCTCTTCTTAGGCGTCGTCGTATGGCCTCTCCAGAATCCGCCATCGGCCAGGGAACGCCGCCGCAGACCTGGACTCGTTTCGGCACCCTCGGTTCTCAGGCCAGGCGGCGGTTTCAGGATTCCTGGGCGGCTTGCCCATCCCGTCGACCTTGCGTTAGCATCCTCGGGTATGAGCGACCTCGTCTACACGCCAGGACCGACCCCCGACACAGTCCGCGACCCCGACGGCAGGGTGCTGAGGCCACCTGCTGATTGGGTCCTCGTGCCTCCCGGGGACGCGGCGCTCACCCGGCGCCTGAAGGCCTCGGGCGAGTTCTGGGCGGTGCAGGAGGCCAGGGGCAGGAAGGTCTTCTCCCGCGGGATCTGGGCGGACGCGGGCCGCGTCGAGCGCTTGCGGGAGGCCCTGGAGGCGGAGCGCGGCACGGCCACCTACGCGGTGAAGCGCCAGGCGGACGCCCGCCGGCGGGAGAAGGTGCAGGCGGAGTACGTGGAGGACTTCCACGCCGCGGTCCTGGCCTTCCTGGCCTTTCCCGAAGTCCACCGCGCCCGGGCCGAGCAACTCGCCAGGGCGATCACCCTCCACGCCACGCCCGTCGGCAGCGGGACGGTGGCCCGGACCCAGCGGATCCCGGTCGAGGAGCGGGCGGAGGCGGCGGTCATCGCCTGGATGCGCCACCAGACCACGGGCTACGACGACATGGTCATCCCCCGCGTGAAGGGCAAGCGCCGCGAGGTGCGTCGGATGCTGGCCCGGCGGTCCCAGTTGCTGCTGGAGCGCTACCGGCGGGGTGAGCAACCCCAGGCGGACTGCCCCCTCCGCGCCGCGCTGCAGGCTTCAGGCCAGCCGTAAGACGCGGGGGCTTGGGGGATGAAGGCCGTCGTGC
>DCTU01000179.1 GCA_002329445.1 bacterium UBP9_UBA1432 | reverse complement strand
CCGGCCGAGGGCGGATAGGGGTAGGGGCCCGGGATTCCTGGAATTCCAGGCGTTCCAGGCGTCCCAGGTGTTCCCGGCGTCCCAGGTGTTCCAGGCGTGCCCGGCGGCAGGGGCAGTTCGTTGTTCCCGTTGTTCCCGCCGGCATTGCCGTTGTCGCCGTCGTTCCCCTGGCCGTTGTTGCCGTTGTCGGGGTTTCCGGTGGCGTTGCCCTGGCCGTTGTTGCCCGGGCCCTGGGTCTCGCCGGTCTCGCCAGCGGGGAGATCGACCACCGTCAGGCTGCTGGAATCTTCGTTCTTGGCGTCGACCCCCGTCGAGCGGACAACCAGGTCGGGGAATGTGCGAGTCTCGGTGGTGGCCAGGATGTGGACATGCTGACTGATCAGGCGGCTGGCCAGCTCCTCGTTTCCTCCCGCCAGGCGGCGGAGGTTCACGAGCTGGTCCACGCTCACGACGTCTCGCGTCGAGCCGACGGAATCGGTCCGGAAGAACATGCCTCGATCGGTATCGAAGCGCAGGGTCTCGTCCTGCTGCATGACCTGCCACACGGTGGTCCGCCGTTCGAGGTTGCCGTCGGCGTTGGACCAGGGATTCCGTCCATCGAAGTGGATGATCGCCCGGTTCTGGCTGCTTCCCACCAGGCGGGAGGCGACGATGCTGGAGGCAGCAGGCCACTGGGATTCGAGGTGGACCGTCGGCACCTTGGTCCAGGAGGTCCTGGCCTGGGAGGGTGGAGCCGTCCCCTCCTGCCAGCTCAAGAGCGTCCTGGCCGCGCCTGCTGTCTGGACCGGCGCGCTGCCCGCATCGGCAGGAGGAGTCCAGGGGACGGCACGGCCCCCCACGGTGTGCCAGGGACCCTGGGAAGCAGACAGGTTGGACCAGTTGGCCAGATACTCCGACAGGCTTCCTTGGACAGGGCCTTGAGCAGCGGCGATCGGGGCCATCGGGGTCGCTGCCGGGGCCGCTCCTCCGGTTCCCAGGAACCCCGAGAGGCCGGCAGCCAGGGGTACCGACGACCTGGGGGACGCGTCTGCCGTGAAGGACGCAGGCCCCACCAGGTTGCCTCCCAACCTGGCCAGGGAGGCCAGCGGGCNNGGCCCAGACACTGGAGTTCGCGGCCGACAGCGGGCGCAGCCCGGCAGGCTGGAGGATCAGGTCAGACATGCAACCCTCGCTTCCCTCGGGCGCCTCAGGGCGCCTGAAGGAGACATGAAATGCCCACCTTCCCATCGAGACCTCAGAAGTATCACGTCATGACCGCCGTTCGTCAAGCGTCCCTGGGACCCCTGAATCCGCCGCCTGGCGTGAGAGCCCAGGGCGACGGAAGGCGGCGGATTCAGGAGGCGGTCGGCTCCAGGATCTCCCGGGCGGGCGTGGGAGAGGGCGGATGCCTCGGGGGGCGAGCCGGGTCGTCACCTCACGTAGCGGACCACACCTTTTCGGGGGGGCGCCTCGGGAGCCGGGCCTGCGGGATGTCCCAGGGCGGCCATGCCCCAGACCAGGTGGTCCGGAGGAACTCCCAGGCTGTCCAGGATGGGGCGGATTGCCGCTTCGTCGCAGATTCCGCGGAGCTGGTTGATCCAGACCGAGCCCAGCCCCAGGCTGTGGGCGGCCAGGAACATGTTCTGCAGGGCGCAGGAGCAGTCCAGCATGCCGTGGGGGTTCTCGCGGTCATTGGAGGCCAGGATCAGGGCTGCCGGGTCGTACATGGTATATCGGGCCGGGTCCCGCTGGAGCTGCCCGGCGATGGCGGATGCCAGTTCGGAGATTCGAGCCCGGTCGGTCAGGACGGTGAACTGCCAGGTCTGCAGGCCGCGGGCGCTGGGGGCCCAGAGCCCGGCTTCCACGATCCGGTCCAGATCCGCCGGGTCGACGGGTGCATCGGTGAAGGCGCGGATGCTCCTTCGCGACTTGATGTTTTCCAGGATCGGGTTCAAGACGAGAGACCTCCTTGTTCGATGTGCGGGTCGGTTGGACCGGGACTTGCCGTCCAGCGGACTTCAGGCGATTTCCAGGGCCAGGCCGATCATGGTTCCCAGCGTGGTTTCGCGTTGGGCGGGGGTCATGGCCTCGCCGGTGAGCAGGTCGTCCGAGACCGTCAGGATGGCCAGGGCCTTCTTGCCGGCCTGTGCGGCGTTCGTGTAGAGGGCAGCGGCTTCCATCTCACAGGCCAGCACGCCCAGCCGCGCCCAGTCCAGGGTGGACCGGGAATCATCGTAGAAGTAGTCCGAGGTCAGGACGTTGCCGACGGCCACGCGGAGGTCCAGCCGCTCGGCGGCTTCCACGGCCGCACGCAGCAGCTTGAAACTGGCCAGCGGAGCATAGGTTCCGGGAAGCCTGAACTGGCTGGCGTAGTTGGAGTTGGTGCAGGCCCCCTGGGCCAGGACCAGATCCCCCACCGACAGGGAGGCCTGCATCCCTCCGCAGGTCCCGATCCGCACGATGGTCTCCACGCCCATGACGTTGAAGAGCTCGTAGGAGTAGATGCCCATCGAGGGGACGCCCATGCCGCTGGCCATGACCGTGACCTTCTTGCCTTGCCAGGTCCCCGTGTAGCCCTGGACTCCGCGGACGTTGTTGATCAGGATGGGATTCTCGAGATAGTTCTCGGCGATGAACCTCGAGCGCATCGGGTCGCCCGGCATGATGACCGTCCGGGCAAACTGCTCGGCGGTGCAGGAGATGTGCGGCGTGGTCTTGGGGGGGGACATGTTCTTCCTCCTGGATGGTCTGAAGTTCGCCGAGGATTCCTGCAACAAGGCCCGGCCTCCTCCGATCCGGGAGGTCCCGGAGCAGGACGGCGGATCTCGGTCCAGGCTTCGCCGCGACAAGACATGTTCCGGAGAATCGGGTAGAATCCAGGAGAGACTTCTCCGCGAAAGGTTCTCTGACCATGGAGCCTCGGCGGTCCCTTCCTGAAGATCCCCTCGCAGCCTGGCTGGAGATGGTTGCTCGGCGCAAAGGGCCCTCCATGGCGCCCTGGCTGAGTTTCAGTGCGGCGATTGGCNNGGAATACTGGTTGGACGGAGGAGCCGCCAATCCGCTCTTTGCCCCCTCGACCTGGGACACGCTCGGGGACTGTCTCGGGGCCGGCGCGGTGGCTTCCATCTTCCTGACGCTCCTCGTGGGCCCCATGGTCCATGCGGGCCTGACCGCCCGCTTCCTGACGTCCATCCGCAAGGCTCGGGCCCTGGAGGAGGTGGTCGCCACCCCGCTGACGTCGCGACGGGTCGTGGACGCCCTGGCCGTCCACGGGGTCCAGCAGGCGTTGCGAACCCTGGTGCTCCCGTTGGTCTTCTGCTCGGGCCTCTTCTGGATCTCGGGATGGCCCCTGGAATACCTGCTGTGGGCTTTCCTGCCTGCCAGTTGGGCGTTCTGCTGGTTCTTTTCGTTCCTGGCCATCAAGGCCTGGGATGGGGAGACTCCGCACTCCGAGTCGGGGTTGGCCTTGTCCCTGGCTCGCCTGATCGCGCTCCTCGGTCCGGCGGTGGTGACGGCCTGGCTGGGCGTCCGGGTCGGCTGGTTTCTCGGGGCTGCCCCAGGAGTCGCCCTGGTGGTCCTGACCAGCCTCTTGTGGGCCCTGGTCCATCGCGAGATGGCCGTGACGGGACTGGATTCGGATTCCGGGTTGCGCAGGATCCTGCGCAGTTGGTCCACGGCGGTCTCCCGACGTTCCCGTTCCTTCCAGGCCGGCCCCTTGAACGCCCTGGTCTTCCGCGAGCAGGCCGCGCGCTCCGGCACCCTCCACCAGCGATTCCTGGGGTACAGCCTCTGGGTGGCACCGGCGTTGGCCCTGCTCGGGGTCGTGGGGGCAGGTCCCGAACCGACACTGGGCTTCCTGGCGGCGTTCTGGCCTTTGTTGGGGGTGCTGGCGGTCCTGCGCGTCCTGCAGGTTTCGTCGATCCGATTGCACGAAGAGCGCCAGCAGGGCTCTCTGGATCTCCTGCTCCAGACGGGTCTGACGGTCCAGGAGTTCGTCGAAGGTTGCGTCGGGGTGGCCGCCGGTCGGGGGCGAAGGGTGCTCCTTCCGTTCCTGCTGGCCACCGCGCTGGCCCTCCTTCCCGTTCTGGCAGAAGGAGAATGGCTCTGGTGGCCTGTGGTCTGGATGGCCCTGGCGACCTTCCTGTCGGTCGAGGCTGCTGCTGCCTGGGGCACCTCGATGTCGGCGGACTGCCGGCATCGCCCGCAACCGGCAGGGGTGGTCGTGACCTTCTTGACTGCTGCGGGGATCGGCTGGGGCCTGGCCTCGACGGCCGCCTTCCTCCTGCTCGTGCTGGTCGCGGTGGCGCTTGCCCCTGGAGACATCTTGTCTCCACTGAGCGGTGAACTGGTGGGGATCACGGTCCTGGCAGCCCTGCCCGTCGGCCTGCTCCTGGTCCGTCAGGTGGCGCTGGTCTCAGCCCGCAACACCCTGCTGCAGAAGGGGCGGACCATCGGATTCGTCGACCGGCTGCCCAAGAGCACGGGGCGGAGGAAGAAGATTTGCGGGACCGGTCTCGAGGTGACGCCGTGTGGTTCCGGTCCGGTGTCAGGAGGTTGGAGATGATGCGTCGGCTGGCCGTTCTTGGCATGCTGGCCTGGGTGACCCTGGCCGGGCTGACCGCCTGGGCCCAGGCGCCCCCGGCGCCCATGATCCAGTCGATTCTCATGCTTCCCGACAAGGCGGGTCCGCAGGACCAGGTCGAAGGTCTGGTCACCCTGACCGGGCCGGCACTGCAGGGGGGGGCGTATGTCCAGTTGACGGGCAGTACGTCCATCTGGATCCCCGGAACCGTGGTGGTTCCGGCCGGGCGGACCAATGCCACCTTTTCGGTCGTGGTCAACCGCAGCGCCCAGGACGGCGAAGCCGTCGTGGTGGGCGTCCTTCAGGGGCAGAAGGTTCCCAGCAACAAGCTGATCACCCTGGCCGATCCGTCCCTGGCCACCC
>DCTU01000314.1 GCA_002329445.1 bacterium UBP9_UBA1432 | reverse complement strand
TCCCCAGCACGCCCTCCGGTCGGGGGGCCCCCTCGGGGGCCGGGGGGGCGGGCGTGGAGGCCGGCTTGGGCTCGGCCGGGTCCCCTCCCAGCCCCAGGATCCGCCCCAGCGTCCCCAGCACCCCTTCCGGCTTGGAGGGCTCCCGGGTGGGTTCCTCCTGAGGAGCGTGCTCCGGCCTTGCCTGCGGCGCCGGTTCGGATTCGTCCTGCAGAGCCTCCAGGAGTTCCTGGGTGCTGGAGGTCTCCATGCATGGCAGCGTCTCTTCCGGCTTGCCCGCCTCGGAGGAAGGCCCTGATGGGGCAGCGGAATCCGCCGGGGCGGCCCCGGTCGATCCGGTTGGCGGAGCCGGGTCCTTCACCGGCTGCGCGGGCTTCTCGAGCTCCTGTTGGTCTGCGGGAGGGGCGGGGCGTCCGGTCTCCTCGGCGGCGGGGTCTCGTCCCAGCAGGGTCCGCAGCAGGGCCGCCGTAAAATTGCCGCCCTCCTTCTGTGACGTCTTGGCGGAGGTCGGCTCCTCGCCGGATTCCTCGTCCGGATCCTGCTCCCGGTCCTTGTCCTTGACCTCTTCCTCCTCCAGGTCGGCGCTCTTCTGGAAGCGGTCGGGGTCCAGGCGCCACGGGCGCGAGGAAGAGGTCTCCTGGGCGGCGGAACTGCCCCGCGAGGCCGGAGCCCTGGAGGAGGTCTCGGCGGAGGTGCTGGACCCGGTCGACCCCGGCCTGGCAGACTCCGAAGTCCTGGCCGCGTCGCTCTTCGCGGGCGAATCCGCCGGGCGGGCGGTCCCGGTCGTGCGGGCCACCCGGGCCTCGATGGCGCGACGGGCGCTGGCAACCGGATTGATCGTCTTCTTGCTCTTGTCTTCGCTCACGATTCTGCTCCCCGCATCCATCCATCGATGCCCTGCTGGAGGGTCTCGGTCCATGCCTGGATCACCAGGCAGGACAGGGCTCTCTCTGGTTCGGGCAGATCCCGCTCGACTCCGAACCGAAGCTCGTCCAATTCCGCCTGGGCCTCGGCGAGGTGGGCGCAGCAGGCCTGGTCACCAAGCCTTGCGGAAATCCCCGCCAGACGCCGCAAGACCTCCGTCGCAGGACCGTCCGGCATCTCCTCCTCGCCCGGCTCCCAGGCCAGGAGGTCCTCCACGGATTCCACTTCGGCAGCCCGCACACAGGCGATCAGAAGGGCGCGCAGTTGGCGGACTCCGGCCAGCGGGCTCCAGGCGGGCAGATGGCCCAGGGCCTCCAACATGCACGTCCGGGCATGGGCCGGGAGCAACCGGCCCAGGGGCGTCAGGACCGACAGGGCCCGACACAGATCAGCCAGATCCGGGTCCCGGGCCACCTCGGCCAACTCTGCCAGCCCCGCAGCGTCCTGCATCTCCAGGACCTCGCGCAAGGCCTCCAGAGGCTGATCGGGATGGGCGTCCAAAGCCTGCTCCAGTTCGGCCATCCGAGCCAGGGGACTCTGGACCCAGGGGACGTCGGGAACGGTGCGCAGCGAGTCCGCGTTGGCCAGCACCGCTTCCCGGACCAGGGGTTCGGGGTCCTGGCGGAGCGCCTCCAGGAAGGGGAGTGCAGCAGGATCCTGGGGATTCAGTGCCTCGGCCAGGGTGCTGCGGACCACGGGCTCGGAGTCGGCCAGAAGAATCCAGGTCGCGGAGAGCGGAATCGAATCCCGGTCGGCCAGGGTCGAAGCCAGGGCCACGCGGACCCGGACGGAGGGATCCCGAGCGGCCTGCTCCAGCAGGCTCTCCTCCTGCCCTTCCAGATAGACGACCGCTGCCGCCCGGACCAGGTCGCGCGGATCGTGAATCAACGACGTCTTGCCATGGAAGACGATCAAGCCTCGAACCACCGCATCCAGCAGGACGACATCTCCGGACCCGACGGCCTCCTCCAGGCGCTCTTCAAGGAAGCGTTTCAGCTCTTCGGGGGAATCTCCCGGCGCGACCAGATGCAGGGCCCGGACCCCGCGCAGGCGCATCTCCCAGGAGGGAGAGGCCAGCAGGGCAACCAGCTCTTCGCGGGCCTGGCCATCCCATCCGGCCCGGCGGCCCAACGCCGCACAGGCGGCCTGCCAGACGCGGGCCGAAGACTCGCGCAGCAACCTGTGTGCCAGGAGGCGCTCGCTCGGGTCCCATTCGCGCCGGACGGCCTCCAGGCCCTGGGCCTGCTGGTGCAAGGCCTCCAGGGCTTCCACATGTTCCGCCAACCCCACGTGTTCCTGCAAACCTCAGCCCTCCTGCCCCGGCCTGCATCCCACCGGCCCCGTGCGCAGTCCAGCGCGCCGGCCCCGTGGAAAAGCGCCCCTCGGGTCTGCCCCCGATGTCAGGATAGGTTCAAACGACGTGGCCCCAAACCAGAAAAAATGAACACCATGTTACAGACGTCAACTTCTTGTAACCACAATGTTAACCAGCCTGAGTTTCTGACCGGCACGGACCTCTACGGCGAATCCGGGCGGTCCGAGTCCGTCGACCAGGTCAGGACCGTCTCGGGAGGCCGGTCCACCAGCGTCGAGGCTTTGGGGCCCTGAGCAGGAGTCCGCCGGGTGCTGGCCGGCCTGCGGGGACCAGGGCCAGCGGAATCGGTGGACGCAGAACCCGACGGGGCAGACGGAGCCCAATCCAGGGGGTCGCGCAGGTCCGCCTCACGACCTGCTCCCACCGCCTGCGCCAACGCGTGCACGCAGGAAAGAAAGAGCGGAAAGCCGAGGAAACTGGTCAGGGCGAGGCTGGGCAGGTTTCCCGGGACCAGGCTGCTCAAGGCGGCCAGGGCCGAACTTCCCAGCGTCCACAGCGCCACGACCAGCAGGTAGTCCCGCCCGGCGGCAGTCACCCGTTCGGCCAATTCCAGCAGTCGGAAACATGACGCGACCTCCAGGCTCTCGGCAAACCGGGCCAGCGCCATCCAGGCGGCGGCGTTGAAAGCCAGGTAGACCAACAGGCCGACCAGGCCCAACCAGATCTGCCCCCCGGTGTGGTGTCCGCCCAGTCCGGAACCAAAGACCAGGAAGGCCAGAGGCAGGGAGAGGATGAGGTACAGCAACCCGAAGACGACGGCGTAGCAGACCAGGGCGGCCGCGGCCGACAAGCCTCGGAAGAGGATGGAGCCGATCTCGGAGAGTTCCGGCAGGACGCGCTCCTCGCCCCTCTGCACCACGTTTCGATACACCTCGACCCCGAAGCCCAGGATCGCGGCCCAGCCCAGGATCGGAACCAGTCCCACCACCCCCCCCAGGGCCAGCTTGCGAAGCGAATCCGGATCCTGGCGATAGAAGGTGAAGGCGCGCTTGAGATCGATCCCCATGTCCACTCCGTGGCAGAATCCCTGCCAGGGTGATTCTTCGCTGCAGGGGAAGGGATTCCCCCGACCCCTCCAGGGTCACCTCGGGATCACTTGAGCCTCCAGCCCAGGACCACGCCGCCCGCGAAACCGACCAGCGAGGCCGACAACTGCCGAACCATCGCCAGAAGCCAGGCTCCTGCCGTCCGACTCCCGTTCTCCAACCCGGTTCCCACGGCGTCCCAATTGACCACGACGAACCCCGAGGACATCAAGCCATAGAGGATCAGGATGACGATCCCGACCACCAGCAAGGCCAGACGCGTGGCCACCCGCATCGCGTAGCCCACGGCCATGCCCGCCAGGGCCCCGCCTCCCATCATGAAGACCGTGGAAGTCAACGACCAGGTTCCAGGATTTTCTTCCATGGAGACATCCCCTCAAATGGATGAACGATCGGGCCCCGAACCCAGGAACGGAGATCAGGGCGTGACAGGAGCCGGCAGGCGGACTTGACGCCCCTGGATGCGGATCACCGTCGGAGCCGCCATCGAACCTCGCACCTCGACCTCCTGGACCTGACCCGAGGGCAGGAAGTCAGCCCGTCGGACCTGCCGAGCCGATCGTCGTTCAAACATGACCGAGTTCACCGACGAACCCTCGCGATAGATGGGGTCGTTGACCGTGCGGAAGTTCCAGTCGGCCTGATCGGAGTCCAGCACCTCGAGTTCCACGTCCTCCCGATCGGCCTCGACCGTGGAGGGCTCCGTCGCGGGGGTGGGTCGGGCCTTGGGGCTTCCCTGGGCCACAGTCGGACCCGTCAGCCCGAGCACGAGCACAAGCGCCATCGCCGCAAGAGTGCCAAACACGAGAACCCTGGACATGCCACCTCCGCCCTCGAGCCTTGCGCCCGAGCGCCGCGCCCATTCCACCTCGAGCGGGATTCTCCTGGGCGGGTGGGTGGGCCTC
>DCTU01000099.1:4260-4396 GCA_002329445.1 bacterium UBP9_UBA1432 | reverse complement strand
CTCGAGTTGCTCAGCGGCAAGACGGCCATCGACTTCCTGGCCAGGCGCTTCGGCGTCCGAGAGCAGACCGCAGAGCAGTGGCGAGAGGACTTCGATCCTGCGGACGGCGAATCTGTGGCGCAGAGTTCCTGATGAT
>DCTU01000099.1:0-4165 GCA_002329445.1 bacterium UBP9_UBA1432 | reverse complement strand
TGGGCGTGGCCCTGCTGGTGGGCTGGCTGGTGGCCGGCTCGCGTCGGCGCGCCCGGCGGCTTCGGAACGAGCTGCAGGCCCGTCGCGAGGGCATGGGGCTGCGCCGGAGCGGAGCCGTCGACCCCCAGACCGTCGAGCGGATCCGCGAACTGTTCCGAACGCCGGAAGGCGAGGCTCCCCGCATCCTGGAGGTCTGGGACCGGCAGGTCGAGGGGGCCCGGCTCTACCTGGTCGAGACCTCCGGGTTGCCCTCGGGCCAGCCCCAGGCCACGGCCCTGGCCGCCGTGCACTCGGACGAGCTGGACCTGCCCAGGATCTCGCTGGTGCCGCTGCTCGAACAGGGCGGCATGCTGGCCGACCTGGCCAACCAGGCGCTGCGGATGGCCTTCCAGCAGGCCGCCAACCCCGTCGGCTTCCCCTCTCCGGCCGAATTCGCCCGTCGCTACCTGGTCGGAGGACCCGATGAAGGTGCCCTCCGTCGCTTCCTGGACGAGGATCGCCGGGACCGACTTGGAAAGACCCGTGCCTGGCACCTTGAAGGGGAAGGGGACCTCTTCGTCCTGACCCTGATGCCGCTGGACGCCCAGAGGCGGGTGGCCGAGACCCGCGATGAAGAGACCCTCGTCCGGGAAGCCATGGTGGCCCTGCGCCTGCTGCGCCGGACGCCGGCCGACCCCCCTCCTGCACCCGAGCCGGGCGCCTGAGGTTCCGGAACCGAGCAGGAGGCCCTGATGCAGGAGAGGCCCACCATCCGGATATGGGAACTGGTCGTCCTGGCGGTGGTGACCGGCGGGCTGGTCTGGCTGTGCCTGGGCTATATCCATGCCCAACCCGAGTCCCTGCCGGAGCACTCCGGTCGCTCCATCCAGAAGGGCGTGGTGGTCTGGCTGCGCCTCGCCAGCGGCCTGCCGCTTCTGGCGGACGACTATCCTCCGCTCTCCTTCCTGGTCAGCGCCGCCTGCTACGCCCTCTTCGGATTCTCCCACCTGGTGGCCCTGGGCTCCCAGGTCCTGTTCCTGCCCCCGCTCCTGGCAGGCGCCTGGTGGATCGGCCGCGAGCTCGGAGGCCGGGGCGGGGGGATGCTCTGCCTCCTGGCGGCCGCCGGCAACCCCTGGCTTCCCATCAACCTCACGGCCTACTTCCTGGAAGTCGGAACGCTGGCCATGGTGGCGGTCTTCTTCGCCCTGCTGCTGGCCTCGCGGGGCGGGCGCGTGCCGGGGCCGACCCTGGCGCTGGGCCTGGTCCTGGCGCTGGGCATGCTCTCGAAGTGGTCCTTCCTCTTCTTCACGGCTCCGGCCCTGCTCTGGCCACTGTTCCTGGCATGGAAGGCTGGAAGGGGCTCGCAGATTCTGGTCCTGGGCAGCCTGGCCTGCCTGGCCCTGACCGCGACCCTCTTCCAGGACGGGCCTCCGACGACCGATCCCGTGTTTCCGGTCGTTCCCTTCGTCCGGGCCACAGGCGCCTGGGCCTGGTTGGCCGTGGCGGCGGCCTGGATCCGGCGACGGGATGGCTGGAGCCCCGGTGTCGGCCTCAGTTGGGCCTTCACGCTGGCCTTCCTGGTCTGCGGATGGTGGTATTTCCTGTCCGCCTCCGTGCTTCTGTACAAGGCCGGATCCGACCTGGCCCAGAACTTCCCCATGAGGGAAGCCCTGGGGGTGATGACGGGAACCCTGGGGACCAGCATCTGGCTGGCCCCGGTGTGGTTGGCCTTGGGGACCGTGGCCGGGCTGGCCATCCGGCCCCTGCGCATCCCGACGCTGATTCTTCTGGGCGGAATCCTCACCCCGACGGTCATCTACTCGCTGGCCGGAGTCCCCCCCCACCCGCGCTACATCCTCCCGGCCACGGTCCTGCTCACCAGCCTGGGTTTCGGATGGTGGGGCCGGGTCCGCTGGCTCGCACCGATCCTGGCCCCCTGCCTGCTCGTCCTGGGACTGTACCAGCTCGGAGTCTCCTTCCCCGAGCGCTTCACGCCCTCACACCGCTGGACGCTCGGACTGACCGGCCACGGGGAGCTGAGCTGGTTCATCCCCAGGTACAACCGGGTCGGCATCCCGGACCGGGAGATCGGCCCCATCGCCGAACGGGTCCTGGCCGAGATGGAGAAGTCCGGCGAGCTGCGGATCACCACCCTGGTTCAGCCCGGAGCACGGGGGAACGTGGATGGACTGATGTTCGAGGGCCTATTGCGGCAGCGGGTGATCCTGGTCGAGAACTTCATGTCCGCCGACCCCGCCCCCCATCCGCCCACCTCGCTGGTCCTGATCGTGGGCGACCCCGAGATCCAGGGAACCTGGCTGTCGGAATACGAACCGATCGCCACGTGGAGCGAGGGCCCGGCAGCCCCCTGGACCCTCTACCGGCACCCGACCCGCCGGGAGCGCCACGAGACCAGGGCGGGAAGCGAGCACCTGCCATGGCCCAAACCCCTGCTCGGCTCGTGACTCCAACCGGAATCCGACCTGTCCAGAACCGCGCCACCCGAAGTCCCTGGCCCGGGGCAGGGGGCGTTCCAACCCCGAGGGCTTCCCTGCCCCACCCGTGAAACCAAGGAGGTCCCGATCGATGGAGACGAGTCCCAGATCCCGGAACTGGCGGCACCTGGTCCTGGCCAGCCTGGTGGCGGCGATGGTGCTGGTTCTGGCCAGGCTCCTCCTCTCGCCCTCCAGCCCCCCGGTCCCCGTCGAACCACCGGGCCGGACGGAATCCCCGGCCCCGGTGGAGCCGCGCGGCCGGACGGAATCCCCGGCCCGGCCCGAGACCTCCTCGCCGGACGACCTGAACATGTGGGCCATCCCCGTCCCCGGAGAGGTCGCCCCCCCCTCTCCGAGCCCCGGGGCGTGGAAGACCATGCGCCATGAGGGCTACATGTACAGCTTCCAGATCCCCGGCGATTGGGTCATCTGCACCCCGACCCAGATGAATCGGTCGCGGAGTCGCCTGGTGGCCCCTCCGGCGCAGAACGAGGTTCGGGTGATCTGTGCCCCCTTCGGGATCTACGACCGCCCCCTGGACGTCGACATGCCGGCGATGGACGACGCCTTCCTTCTGCACGATCCGCGAATCCACGCCGTGACGGAGGTCTCGTCCAGCCGACCGAAGGCGGGACGCTTCGAAACCAGGAGGACGGTCCGCCGGTTCGTCTTCAAGAACCAGACCCTTCCCTGGATGGCCGTCGCGACCTACGTGATCGCGCGGCCCAAGTGCTTCGCCCTGGTCCTGCTCTGCCCCGAAGGACGCCTGGAAGAGACGCTGCCGGTCTACGAGCAGATGGTCCGCACCTTCGACCACTGGTCTCCCGAACTCCACTGAAGAGACCGGGGCCTCAGTCCCCCTTCAAGGTCTGCAGGGCCTGACGGTAGACCTGGACGGCGTCGGTCAGACGCCCCTCCTCGGCCTTGACCTTCGCCTGTTCGGCCTGAGCCGCGGCCTGCTGGATCCGGGCCTGGGTCGCCTTCTTCTTCAGGGGGGCCATCTGCGCCGTGAAGGACTGATCCATCAGGCGCGCGGCCGCCTGGAGGGCCTGCTTCTCGAGGGCGCGCTGGCTCTCCAGGTTCCCGGTCCGCCCCGCAGCGCTGGATTGCTGGAAGAGGGTCTGGACCGGAGCGACGTCCACCCCCATGTCCTTCAGGATGGGGAGTCCGGCTTCGATCTGGTCCTTGGGGCCAAACCCGACCGCGGGCGAGGACTCGACGCCCGGTGAGGGCGGCGGAGGCGGAGGCGGGGGCGGAGGCGTCTGGGCCTGCGGGGAAGCCCCGGGCGATGGCGGAGGGGCCGGGGCCTGCGGGGAAGCTCCGGGCGACGGCGGAGGGGCCGGGGCCTGGGGGGAAGCCCCGGGCGATGGCGGAGGGGGGGCAACCTGTGCGGGAGCCCCAGGATGGGGAGGCAGGGCGCCCCCGTGGAGGGTTCCAGGGATATGGTCTGCGCGCTGCTTGAGGTAGACCCACAGGCCGACGTTCACCAGGGCCACCAGGACGAGGGCCACGGTGAGCCAGTCGATCCCACCTCGGCGGGGCGGACCCGGCGGGGGCTCTTCCGAGTCCCCACCTGGAGGGGGGAGCACCTCCTCGGATGGAACCGAGGGGCCAGATTCCACGCCGGATTCCGGAGCAGGCTCCTTCTCGGGACGAGGTTCTTCGGATTCTGACGCAGGCCTGGCCACGCG
>DCTU01000141.1:12288-12684 GCA_002329445.1 bacterium UBP9_UBA1432 | reverse complement strand
AAGAGCCGGTGGGCCACCCCGCTGGCCAGGTCTCCCCCCCCGCGAAGCACGACCAGGGGAAGGTCTTCGCGTCCTGCCAGGCGGAAGAGGTCTCCGGGACGATCCACATCTCGCAGGATCCCGGGGGAATCGACCGGAACCAGGCGGACCTGCCCGGGATGGGCGCGCAGGATCCCGGCTCCCCCCGAATCCCCCTCCAGCGCTCGCAACTGGTCGAAGTGGACCCGGTCGAAAAGGACCGGGTGTCCGCGCCGCCCCTCGCAGACCGGGGCCACGACGGTGCAGCCTCCCCGCGCGGCCTCTTCGATCAACCGATCCACGACGCCAGGTGGAATGGCCGGCAGATCGCCCAGGGCCACCAGGACGGCTTCGGCCTCCGGAGCCGCCTGCAGACCG
>DCTU01000141.1:0-12243 GCA_002329445.1 bacterium UBP9_UBA1432 | reverse complement strand
GTCCCCGGCAGGCAGGCGCAGGTGCTGCAGGACGCGCTCCCCCTCGCACCCCAGCACCAGGACGACCGAGTCCACCTTTGAGGCCAGCAGGTGATCCAGGGCGTGCTGAAGCACGGGCCTTCCCTGCAGGGGCAACAGTTGCTTCAAGCGCCCCATGCGCCGGGATGCACCCGCAGCCAGCAGCAGTGCAACCGTCTTCATCCCAACACCTCCAGCCCGTCCTCCGACTGACCCAGCACCCGGTCGACGCGATCGCGAAACCGGCTGGCCAGGTCACGCAGGAGGTCCTCCGAAACCGAGCGGGCCTGGCTGAGGACCAGGATCCGCCTCCCGGGAGGCAGGAGAGCCAGGTAGGCCCCGGCGATCCGCTCCAGATCCTCGAGCACCAGACGGTGACCTGGCCTCCAGCCGAAGCGCTGGACCATCAAGGCGGGACGATGGACCTCCCCCTCCCGGACGCACCGGCCCAGGGCCTGCATCCCCAGCACCGAGACACCGACCGTGCCGCGAGGGAAGAAGACCGGCTCGTGGGAAGCATGGGCCTTGGCGGGAAGGGTCCGGGAACCGTCCACCTCGACGGCCAACAAGGTCAATCCAGGCAGGTCGGCCAACCCGTCCACTTCCTCGGGAAGCAGCCCTCTGAGCTTGGAATCCCCCTCCGCAAAGCGGCCGGTCAGGATGCGCCGGGGAGCCGGCAGCCGTTCCCAGTCGAGGCGGAACTGCTCGAGGGTCTGGAAGGCGAGGAACGGCGGGTCCTGCGGGTGCCCAGGCGGGGCCATGTGGGTGGTCGTGGTCAGGATCACGTCCCCCTCGGCATCCCGGGCCAGATGCCGGAGAAGCGTCGTCTTTCCCCCGCTCCCCATGATCGAGAGGCGGTCGCCCTCTCGCAGGCCCAGGGCGTTCCAAGCCTGACCGCGTCGGCCTCCGACATCCTCTCTGTCACGCATGGCGGCCCTCTTTCTGCACCAGCAGGGCGGATCCCCCGTGGAGGGGGGGTTGGGCAGACCCGCGAAGCGCGGGTCCCATGAGCAAGAACCAGCTTCACGATGTGGTCGGCCAGATCAGCCGACAGATGGAAGAGGCCGACTCGGCCCGCGAACGCGGCCTGACCATGCACCGGCGCGCGATTCGCGAGTCCAGCCTGGCCATCCGGGCCATCCACCGCCTCGAGCCCGAGCAGGCCCAGGAGTGCATCCAGCGCGCCCGCCAGGCCCTGGACCAGGTCCGTGCAGAGCTCGAGGCCCACCCGGAGGTCTATTATGCGGGCTTCCTTCAAGATGCCGAGAAGGAGTACGCCGAGGCCAGCCTGACCTTCGAGCTGGTCACCGGGTCGCGCTTCCCCACCCCCGAAGAGCTCCAGGTCGGCAACGCCCCCTACCTGAACGGCCTGGCCGAAGCGGTCGGCGAGTTGCGCCGCCACATCCTGGACCGCATGCGCCAGGGCGAGATCGAGACGGCCGAGAGACTGTTGGGCCTGATGGACGAGATCTTCTACGTCCTCACCACCGTCGACTTCCCCGACGCCATCACCCGGGGGCTGCGCCGATCCACCGACGTGGCCCGAGGCTGCCTGGAGAAAACCCGCGGAGATCTGACCGCCCACTACGGCCACCTGCACCTGGAGCGGGAGATCCGCCAGCTCCGGGCGCAACTGGCGCAGGGCTGACCGCCAGGCGGCGGATTCAGGCTACATCTCGGCGCTGGTCGGCTCGGGTTGCGGCGTGACCAGCGGCTCGGCCGTCGGCACCGGGGCCGGGGGGGGCGCCGGAGCCGAGGTCTCGACCGGGGCCGGGGGCCGCGCTGCGGGAGGTGCCGGGCGCGCCGGCGGCGGCTCCGGTCGGGCCGCAGGGGGCTCGGGCTGGTCTGGCGGGGTTTCCGGTTCGGGAACCGGGGCACCGGGCTCCTCGGGCTCCTGAGCCGGGTCTTGCGCCCCTTCGGGTGAGGTCGGCTCCTCCCATTCGGGTTCCGGCTCGGGGGTCTCCGGGCTGACCGTCTCGGGGGAAGGCTCCAGCGGTTCGGGGGCGTAGCGGGGATAGGACGGCGGGGGGACCGAGAAGGACGGGGCTTCCTCCAGCCGATCCCTCCCGACGATGATGGTGACGTCGTACTGTCCCGGGGATTCCTCCCGCACGTCCCGCTCGTACAGGGCACCGCGCAGAAGGCTCTCCAGGGCCGAGCGCACGGCCACGCTGCCCCGGCGATCGATCACGACCGTCGAGGCATGGTCGGAGCGATCGGCCTGCGCCACCCGGGCCACCTGGAAGCCCTCACGCCGCAAGGCCTCGGCGACCTCGCCCACGGCGACCTCATCCCCCGAGCCGTTGAGGACCTCGATGCGCAGGTCCTGCCGCGAGAAGTCCGAGGGCTCCTTGAGCAGTTCCATGACGATCCGATTGTTCTCGGGAGCGTAGGGGATGATGTAGCTGACGCCATTGATGTCGGCGTCATCCCCCACGATGGCGCCGGTCTTCATGCGGGTGCGGTCGAAGTCCTTGTACAGGTAGGTCAGGTCCAGCATGTCCAGCACGCTGAAGTCGGTCTCGACGTTCTCCTTGACCGCCTTGACCAGGGCCTGCAGCCGCAGGACCACCATGGGGTCCTTCAAGCGCCGGACCAGGGCCTCCATGATCTGCTGCTGGCGACGGATGCGTCCCCGGTCCCCTTCCTCATCCATCCGGAAGCGCGCATAACCCACGGCCTGGTCCCCATTCAGGACCTGAGGGCCCTTCTCGAGGTGGATGTGCAGGTTGCCCCAGTTGTCGTCGTAGTCCATGTCCTTCTCGACCTCGACGTGCAACCCCCCGATGGCATCGACCAGCTTGCGCGCCCCCGAGACCCGGACGATGACGAAGTGGTCGATCGGGATCCCCAGGAAATTCGAGACGGTGGCCTTGGCCTGCTCGATCCCCCCATAGGAGTAGGCGGCATTGATCTTGTCGTAGCCGATCTCCTCGCTGATCAACACCTGGGTGTCGCGGGGGATGGACACCACGTTCAAGGTGCGCCCCTGCGCGTCCACGCTGATCACGAAGATGGTGTCCGAGCGAGCTCCCTTGGTGTAGTGGATGCCTCGCTCGTCGTAGTTGTAGTCGATGCCCAGACACAGGATGTTCATCCGGGCGCGTCCCTGGAAGGCCCTCTCGCCGGGAGTGCGGGTGAAGGTCTCGTACAGTCCCCCCGGACCGAAGAAGAGCCCTTGCCCTCCGCGATCGGGGAGGGTCTGCAGATAGGCAAACCCTCCGACCAGGGCGGCGATCGCCAAGCTGAAGGTGGCCAGGGTGAACAAGACCAGGCGCCGTGCGCTGGGGATCTTCCTCCACCAGGCGATTCGGACCTCGTCCTCCTGGGCGACGCGGACGGTTCCGCTGCTCTCCGGGATCTGCATTCAGGTGCCGTTCCTATCGGGATTGCCGGAGAGCAGGGGGGCCAGCAGGCCTCCCGATCCGGGCGGGCAGGTTTCGCCAGCCTCCCTGATCCCTCCTGGGAAGCCTGCCGTCGGGGGCATTATATCCGACGGAGGCCCGTGTGCAAGGGGAACGCAGGGGCCGGGTCGGGGACGCTCGAAGGGCCGGCCCATGCCACGACGTCGCCTGGGCCAGCACTTCCTGAAGGATCGGAGCGTCATCGCGCGCATCCTGGCTGAGGCCGGGATCGGGCCACAGGACCGGATCCTGGAGATCGGGCCCGGGCGAGGTGCCCTGACGCTGGACCTGGCCCGAACAGCCCAGCAGGTCCTGGCCGTCGAACTCGATCGGGATCTGGCCGAACGCCTCCCAGACCATCCCCACCTGAAGGTGGTCCAAGGCGACATCCTCCAGGTCGACCTGGAGTCCCTGCTGGCCCCGCACGAGGACTGGAAGGTGGTGGCCAACCTCCCCTACTACATCACCACCCCGATCCTGGACCGGCTGCTGACCGAAGGGAAGCCCCGGATCCTGGGGATGTGGGTGATGGTCCAGAAGGAGGTGGCCGAGCGGATGTGCGCCCGCGGCACTCGGGAGAGCGGGTCGCTCAGCCACTTCGTCCAGTATCACGCAGAAGTCCGGACCTTGTTCCGCGTCCGACCGGGATCGTTCCAGCCTCCGCCCGAGGTGGACTCGGCAGTGGTCCGACTGCTGCCGCACCGGGTTCCGCCGGTCGAGGCCCCCTCGGACCTGCTCTTCCGCCTGATCCGGACGGCCTTCGGCGGCCGGCGCAAGACGCTGCGGCGTTCCCTGGCAGGGGTCCTCTCCGACCCGGTCGCAGTGCTGGAAGCCGCCGGCATCGACCCGACGCGTCGACCCGAAACCCTGGTCCTGGAAGAATTCGCCGCCCTGGCGCGAGCTGCCCTGGCGCAGGGTTGATACCGGGTCCGGCTATTCCGCGACCAGGGCGATCTTGTCCAACCCCGCCTGCTTCGAAGCATCCATGACCAGGATGACGGTGCCGTAGTTGGCGGCTGCGTCCGCACGGATGGCGACCTTGTCGGTGCCCTTCTTCTGCTTGTAGAGGGTCAGGCGCTGGGCCAGGTTCTTGCGGGGCTCGGTCACCGCGGTGTCCTCGTCCTGCAAGAAGATGGCATTGCGCGCGCTGACGCTGACCAGGACGAAGTCCGCCTCGGCCTTGACGGTGACGGGGCTGTCCCCCTTGGGCAGGTTCATGTTGAAGGCGTTCTGGGTGGCCGCCGTGGCCGTCACCAGGAAGATGATCAGCAGCACCAGCAGCACGTCGGTCAGGGGCGTGATGTTGATGTCGCTCATCCCGGACTCTTCTTCGGGGATGGGAATCCCGCGGCGTCGTTTCCTGGCGATCACTGACGCACCTCGATCTTTCGCGGCTGACCGTCCTCAGGAAGGTTGGCGACCGACGGATCCATCTCGGTCGCCAGCGCGATGTTCTCCAGGCCGGCATTCCGAGCCGCCTCCATGGAGGCCATCACCGGCCCATAAGGCGTCGTCTGGTCGGCATTGACGATCACCCGGTCGGTCTGGCGCTGCACCGCCAGTTTCTGGAGGTAGGCCTCCATCTTGTCCAAAGGCACCTCGAGGTTGCCCACATAGGTCTTCCCGTCGGGCAGCACGTCGATCATGATGCTGGCGTTGGCCGCCTTCTCCTTGGTCATGACCTCAGGCAACTGGATCTCGTGGGCCGGTGCCGTGATCGAGCTGCCGGTGATCAGGAAGATGATCAAGAGGACCAGCAGCACGTCCGTCAAGGGCGTGACGTTGATCTCGCTGAAGCCATCCTTGTCGACGTTGCCGCCACTCGAGACCGCCATGGACCCTCCTCAGTGCTGGGTGGACGAGAAGGTGATCAGATCGGCCGGGAAGGGCTTCCCCTCCCGGGCCAGTTCCATCATCTCGGACAGGCGTCCGGCCGCCCCGACCATCTGACTGACGGTGGCGCTCACCCGGGCCTTGAAGTAGTTGAAGAAGACGACCGCGGCGATGGCCACCATCAACCCGGCGGCCGTGGCCACCAGGGCCTCGGCCACGCCGGCCGCCACGACGGCGACCCCGGCCTGGCCCTTCTCGGCCACCGCCGAGAAGGTGTGCATGATGCCGACGACGGTTCCGAACAGGCCGATGAAGGGCGCGATCACCGCGATGGTTCCGATGACGGGCAGGAAGCGCTCCAGCAGCAGGCGCTGGGCCGAGATGCTGTTGCCCATGGCGATGTCCGAGGCGTCCTGGGGCAGATGATAGCGCTGCAGGCCGACCTCGTAGACCCGAGGCAGAAGCCCGCCCAACTGAACCACGAAGTGGGTCGCCTCCTCGACCTTGCCGCTGTTGAGGAAGAACGCCACGTTGGAGTGGAGCCATTCGGGGTCAATCACGTTCTGCTTGTAGAAGAAGAGCCTCTCGAAGACGACGGCCATGATGACGACCGAGCATATCAACAATAGAACCAGCGTCGCGATCCCGACGGCTGAATACTCGCTTAGCATGGCCATGAAACCAGGGCTCCTCTGAAGAAGAATCTGTCCTCGGCCCGCCCGGAAGGCTGGCCGTCCTGCAAGAATATAGCAGACGATCCCCGCACAGGGGAACCGCAAGACGGGGCAAGAACAGGATGCCCATGGACAATCTGGACATCCTGGAGGAACTCCGGCAGGACGGCCAGGTGGAATCCACCGGCCATTTCACCCTGGACGCGGCCAAGGCCCGCGAGAAGCTCAAACGCTTCCAGTTGCAGGACCCGCATCACTACGTCCTGCAGGTGGTCCGCTCGGCAGTGGCCTCGGGGGCCCGAAGAGTCGACCTCCGGGTGGACGCCGACGACTGCTGGATCGAGCATGATGGGCACCCGCCGACGGAAGCCGGGCTCCAGGGCCTCTTCAACCACCTCCTGCGCACCGCCAACACCCCGGAGGAGCGCTCGCTGCGCGCCCTGGCCACCGGAGTGAACTCGGCCCTGGCCCTGGAACCGGCCTGGATCCACCTGGAAGCCTGGGATGGACGGAGCGGTTGGACGCTGCGAATCGATGCGGAGGGCGAGAGGGTCCAGCCCATTCAGGGGTCCCCCGGGCGGCCCGCCGGGGTCTGGATGCACGTCCGCAGGCGGCGTTCCTGGCAAGTGCTGGGCCGCTTCCTGCGCGGCATCGTGACCATGCACCCCGAGGCCCGGGCCATGCACGACCATGGCCTCTGGTGTCCTGCCGAGATCCACGTCAACGGCCGACGGCTGGGGGGCGGCCTGCTGCCGGGCCAGCCGGACCTGCAACGGGAAATCCGGGCCGAGGACTACAGAGCCCGGGTGGGGTTGCCCCGCCGTCCCCTGGCCGACTCGGTCCTGGCCGTGGTCCTGGACGGGGTGGTCCTGGAGACCCGGACCCTGGACCTGGGTCCGCTGGCCGTGCAGGCGGTGGTCTGGGACCCGGACCTCACCTGCAACGTCTCGCAATCCGGGGTGGCTGAAGACGAATCCTGGCGGGCCTTCCTGGTCGACCTGCGCAAGAGGTTGCGAAGCCTCCTGGTCGAGTTCTGCGGGCAAGCCCGCGAGAATCCCGGGCTGCTCCCCCATCTCCTGGCCGCCATGCGACAGCAGAAGCTGCGGGCCAACCAGAACTGGAGACGGTGGCGCGAACTCAAGCAGGCCCTGCTGGACGTGCCGGCCTTCCCTGTCGCCCAGGGCCCCCCGGCAACCCTGCGAATCCTGCTGGAGGAGGCCGAGCGGCGGGGCAGTTTCTGCGGAACGGCGGAGACCTCAAGGAACACCTGCCAGACCTCGCCTCGGCTTGTGCCTCTCATGGAAGGAGAAGCCGGGGAGGTCCTCCGGGAGGTCTTCGCGGGGTTCGTGGGGGGTGCCGAGGAGATCTCGCCCTCGGGGGAAGACGCCCCCCTCGAGGACGCTCCGACTGCCGCGCCACCCGGCAGGGCGCGGGGCCAGGCCTCCGCACGCCCGACAGCCTCCTCCGCGCCGGGACGCAGGCCGCGAGTCTCCCCCCCGGTGCCGGTGCCAGAGACCGAACCACCCTACCCGACCTCGCCCTCTGCCCGGACGATGCTGCCGGCACGGCCTGCGCCGCCTCCAAGCCGGAGTCGGCTCCACACCCCATCGCCGGCGGGCGACGGGGCCGACGACCTGGCGACCGGAGACTCCCTTCTCCGAATCCTGCGCCAGGAGCTGCAGGGCTTGCAGGGCCCCGCCAACCCGGAACTCCGCCAGACCTTCCTGGATTCGCTGCGCCTGGAGCCCCTGGGTTCCCAGAACCTTTGGAGCATTTCTCCGGGCGGACGGGAGGCGGCCTTGTCCTGGGACCACCCGCTGGTCGGCCGCCTGCTGGACCTGCTGAGCCGCCAGCAGTCCCCGGATCCATGGCTGCAGATCCTGATGTGCACGCTGCATACCGCCATGAGCCAGGCCACCCCGGGTTTGCGTGGAGCCCGTGAGCGGGCCTTTCACGGCAGGCTCCTGGAGACGCTCCTGGCGGAACCGGAGGACGGCCTGAGCCTGGAGGACGAGCTCTTCGCCGACCTGCTGGACACGGTCGTGCTTCCTCCGGATCCCCGCCACTCCGAATCGACCGGCGCCTGAGGCTCCTTCTTCCGGATGGGAACCTGGGGCCGACACTCTCCCGCCCGACTCCCAGGAACGTTCATGCAGATCTCGAAGGACCTGCGCGATGGAAGAGTCGACCGATCCCCCTCTCCAGGACCCGAAGCCTGCCCCGCTGGGGCAGGTGGACTTCAAGCGCATCGCCGACCACATGAGCGACGTGGTCTGGGTCGTGGACCTGGAGGGTCGTTTCACCTACGTCAGCCCCTCGGTCCTCCAACTGCGAGGATACAGCCCCGAAGAGATCGAGGGCCGGATGTTCGAGGAGGCCCTGCTCCCCGAAGAAGGCGCGCAGATCCGCGCCATCTTCCCCGAGGTCCTGGCCCGGTTTCGCGCGTCACGAACCGCCCAGGTCCGACGCTTCGTGACGCAGCCCTGCCGGGACGGCAGCACCGTCCCCTCGGAAATCCTGACCAACGGGATCTACGATGACCAGGGCGACCTGGTGGCCGTGCTGGGGGTCACGCGCGACATCAGCGAACGCCACCGGCTGGAGCAGGAACTCCGGCACGCCAAGCTTCAGGCCGAGCGGGCCCTGGCCGAGGTGCGGACCCTGTCCGGCCTGATCCCCATCTGCAGCAGTTGTCGGAAGGTGCGCGGCGACGAAGGCTACTGGGAGCGGGTCGAGGACTACATCGCCTCGCACACCGCAGCCCGCTTCTCACACGGGATGTGCCCCACCTGCGTGGCCCGCTACTTCCCCGAGTGCGCCGGCGACCCCCTGAGCTGCGTCCCACCGCCCGAGGAGCCCTGAACCCGCGGAGCACAAACCCGGGAAGAGCCGACTCCCTGCCCCGCCGGGAATCGCCGGGTTCGCACGCCTTTCACACACATTCCCCTCTCCAACTTCCGTGCGACCCCACAGAAATAACAAAGGAACCCCCGTATTGACGGGGATTCCTTGTGGAGCCGAGGATCGGACTCGAACCGACGACCTGCTCATTACGAGTGAGCTGCTCTACCAACTGAGCTACCTCGGCGCGGGTCGGAGTATACCATGAGCCGCGGCGGACTGTAAACACTGACCGAGGCCGCGGGTGCTGATCCGGAGCGTCGGCGCTGGAGGCCGGTGGATGCCGGGGATGTCTGCCGGCAAGAGGTTTGCCCTCGCCGTCCGCGCGTCGTCCGGTCTGCCAGGCCAGCCTCGGGCCCTCACACCCGGATGCCGCCCTTCAGGAATCGATGAGGCGGCACACCACCCCGATCTTGATCCGGTCGGGGTCCTCGAAATAGCAGGCCACCTGACCCTCCCTCTCGAGGGGACCGCCATACAGCAGGGGCACCCGGAACTGCTCCAGCACCTGCAGGTATTCCTGGAAGGCCTCGCGGGTCCCGACCCGGAAGGACAGGTGGTTCAATCCGGTGCGCTTGCGGTGGAAGTCGGGTTCCAGATGCTCGACGTCGGTCTGGACCAGGCACAGCGAGTCCTCCTGCCCCTGCATGATCTGCCAGCCTTCTCCCACCGAGCCGGGCTCGTAGCCCAGCGGGCCCAACAGGGCGCGATAGAAGGCGGTCGAGGCCAGCAGGTCCGAGACGTTGAGCTGCACGTGGTCCAGGCGCATGGGCTTGGGCTTTTCGCGGCCACGGGGCCCAAGCCCTTCGAGGCCGGAGGGCAGGCAGGGCCCGAACGCCCCAGAGGGAAATGAGCAGCACAGACCCTCGGGGGAGGCGCGCAGAGCACCTCCCGGAAAGGCGGCCCGCCATCCAGGCCTGGCAAGACGACCTCCCCGAGATCCTCCAGGCGGCACGCGGACGCATCCCGGTCGACCTGCTGCTGACCAGAGCGCGGGTGGCCCACCTGTTCACCGGCGAGATCCTGGAGTCCGCGGTGGCCGTGCACCGGGGGCGAATCGTGGGCTTCGGCCCCCGCGAGGCGAAAGAGACCCTGGACCTGGAAGGTCGAATCCTGGCGCCCGGGCTGATCGACGGCCATGTGCACCTCGAATCCTCGATGGTGACTCCAGGCGAGTTCGCGCGGGGCGTGGTCCCCCGCGGGACCACCACGGTCGTGGCCGATCCCCACGAGTTCGCCAACGTGTGCGGGATGGACGGGGTCGAGTTCGTCCGACGCGGCAACGAGGTCTCGCCGCTGGAGATCCAGGTGATGCTCCCCTCCTGCGTGCCGGCGACCGGCATGGAGACCTCGGGGGCGCGGCTGGAGGCCCGGGACCTGGAGGGAGCCTTTGCCCTCGAGCATGTCCTGGGACTGGGCGAGGTGATGAACTTCCCGGGGGTCCTTCAGGCCGACGAACCGGTCCTGGCCAAGCTCCGGGCCGCCTTCGGAAGGCCCGTGGACGGACACGCCCCGGGCCTCTCCGGGCCCGACCTGCACGCCTACGTGGCGGCCGGAATCGGCTCGGACCACGAGTGCACGACCGCCCAGGAGGCCCTGGAGAAGCTTCGGGTCGGGATGCACGTCATGCTGCGCGAGGGTTCGGTGACCCGCGACCTGGAAGCCCTGCTGCCGGTGGTCAACGCGCAGACGGTGGGTCGGTGCATGCTGGTGACCGATGACCGGGAACCCGAGGATCTGCTGGAAGAGGGCCACATGGACTTCCTGGTCCGCAAGGCCGTGGGCCTGGGTCTGCCCCCCCTGCAGGCCCTGAGCATGGTCAGCCTGAATCCCGCGCGCTACTTCGGGCTGAAGGCGCTGGGGGCGATCGCCCCGGGGTACCAGGCCGACATGGTGGTCTGCGAGGATCTTCGGGACTTCCGAGCCGACCTGGTCTTCAAGCGGGGGCGGCTGGTGGCCCGCGGCGGAGAGCCCCTCTGGGAGCGCCGGCCCCAGGACGCCGGATCCCTGTCCAACCGGGTCCACCTGGCCTCGCTCGACTCCGACGCCCTGGAGATCCCCGCCCGAGGCACGCGGATCCGGGTGATCGAGCTGGTCCCCGACCAGATCGTGACCCGCCAGTTGCTGCTCGAACCCAAGGTGGTCGAGGGCCGGGTCGTCTCCGACCCCGGGCGCGATCTGCTGCGACTGGCCGTGCTGGAACGGCATCACGGCACCGGCCGAATCGGTCTGGGGATGGCGCGGGGCTTCGGACTGAAGCGGGGCGCCCTGGCCTCGACCGTGGCCCACGACTCGCACAACCTGGCGGTGGTCGGCGTGGAGGAGGCGGATCTGCGGCTGGCCATCGCCGAGATCCACAGGCTGGGCGGAGGCCTGGTGGCGGTGGCCGACGGAGAGGTCCTGGCGCGCCTGCCGCTGCCCGTCGCCGGTCTGGTATGCGATCGGCCGCTGGGCGAGGTCCGCGAGGCCATCCGCGCGCTGCACGACGCGGCGCGTTCCATGGGCTGCCGGCTTCCCAGGCCCTTCATGTCGCTGGCCTTCCTGGCCCTTGCCGTGGTCCCGGCCCTGAAGCTGACCGACCGGGGCCTGGTGGACGTGGAGGCCTTCCGTCTGGTCGACCTGTTGATCCCGTAACATCCCGGCAAGATCCGGCGGGTGGACTCGGGCGAGCGGGTCGTGAAGAACCCAGGAGAATCTTCATGACCGGGAGGCTCCCATGAACCCGATCTCCGGACTGAACCAGGTCCCTGCGCTTCCGGCGCCCACTGCTCCCAGCGCGCCGCCGGCCCAGGGCGAGGCCCCCCAGGACGGGGTCGAGATCGGGGGCGAGCGCTCCTTCGGACATTCCCTGGCCCGCGGCGTCTTCGGGGTGGCCGGAGGCGTCGGGGGCGCCTTTGCCGGTTTCGCCGGAGGCACCGTCCGCCACGCGGGCGACCGTTCCGTCCAGGTTCCCGGCAAGATCACCGGCGCGGCCCGCCTGGTCGGAGCCGGCCTGGGCCTGCTCCGCGGCGTGATGGTCGGACTGGGCCAGGGCCCGGTCGGCCTGGCCCTGGGCCTCGTGGTCGGCCCCGTGCTGGGCGCGATGGTCGGTGGTGGCGTGGTCGGAGCCGCCGAGGCCGGAGTGGACGCCCTCAAGGGAGGCTTCAAAGGCGCAGCCAGCGGCGCCCGCAAGGGCATCGACGGGGGTCAGGCCCTGGCGGACCGCTTGTTCGGCCCCAAGGATCCCGGACAGGGCAAGGCTCCACAGACGCCTCCTTCGGGAACCTGAACTCCGCCGTCCAGGTGAAAAGAAGGCCCCGCGATGGGGCCTTCTGCATTTCCGGGCGCGGGGGTTGAGCTGGAGGTGAAGCCTTCCCTCATCCAGCCAGTCGAGTCTCGCTGCGGGCCGTGCCGATCCGGAGCGGCAGGCCCAG
>DCTU01000123.1:6213-6747 GCA_002329445.1 bacterium UBP9_UBA1432 | reverse complement strand
TAAGGCGTGGCCCGCCGGCAAGGCCCCCGAGCGCGTCGCGAACACGGCATCCGCCCAGATCCCGGGAGGCGTGCCATCGGTCCGATTGGACAGGAACCGCTGGCCGGGCCGGACGCGCTCGGCCAGCCACTCGGCGGCCTCCAGGTCCGCCTGGAAGGTGCGCAGTTCCGGTTGCAGGGTCCTCCAGCGCCCGGCCGAGATGAAGAGGGGGACCCGAACCTTCTGCAGGTCGATCACGGCGTCGTTGAGCATCTTCTGGGCTGCCGCCAGGTCAGCCAACAGCACCAGCCCTGCCAGGGCGACGGGAAGGGTTCCCCTCTGCAGGCAGAGATTCCAGCCCTCCTGGTCCCGCACGACCCGAACCGGCCAGCCCCCCTGGGGCGGAAGGAAGAAGGACAGAGCCAGGCCCAGCGCGCCGGCCCAACCCACCCCGGCGGCGAACTCCCAGCGGAAGTACTCCCACTCGTAGACCACCCCGAAGTCGACCAGGCCTGGAACCAGGTAGGCCCAGGCCCCGAAGAACCACAGGCCCAG
>DCTU01000123.1:5965-6184 GCA_002329445.1 bacterium UBP9_UBA1432 | reverse complement strand
CCAGTGCGTGGTGAGGAAGCGCGGGTCGAAGATCGACACGGGGCCCGAGCCCTGGGGTGGGCGGAAGAGCCCGGAGAAGAGGCTGGTCCGATAGGCTGCCGAGACCCGCTGATAGACGGAGTCGGTCGCCAGCACCGTGAAGAGGCGCTCCTTGGGGAAGCGAATCGACACCTGCTGCCCCTGGTTCTGCACCGCCTTCACCGCCTCGGTCCGCCCCAG
>DCTU01000123.1:0-5916 GCA_002329445.1 bacterium UBP9_UBA1432 | reverse complement strand
AAGACCAGTCCCAGGGTGAGGCCGGTCAGCAGAAGCAGGCCGAAGTGGGTCTCGTACACGATCTGGAAGGTTCCCAGGACCACGCCGGCCAGAAGCCACATGGGCAGCAGCTCCTTCCAGGTGACCGGTCGCTGGCCATCGCGGCCGGCAGGCGCGGGCCGGAACAGACGGAACAGCAGATGCAGGTTCAGGACCAGCAGGGCATAGACCACGCCGTTGTTGCTGTCGAAGGTGTCGACCAGACCCACCCGGAACCCGACGTTGACACCGAAGAACATCAGCATGGCCGCCAGATAGCCCGGCCAGAACATCCCGGTCAGGCTGCGGATGGAGGCGACCAGGGCCAGGAAGGTCGCCCCTTGCAGCAGGGGGTTCAGGAACCACACCGTGGCCAGGGGGTCCTGGCCCGGGGAGGTGAAGACCGACACCAGCAGGTCCCGACCATAGTGCCCGTTCAGGGGCAGGTCGGGAAAGAAGGGGTTGCACGGCGGCCAGACCCCCAAGGAATAGGCGCTGACCAATGGCTCGTGGATCCAGTTGTCGGAATCCAGGAAGCGCATCTGCGCGTAGTGGGCATAGAGCAGGACCACCAGAAGACCGGTGAGCAGGAACACCTTCTGGCCCCGGCTGGAGCCGTACACCCGATAGCCCGTCCGACGGGTGAAGGCCAGCAGGAAGGCGGGAATGACCACGGCAGCCAGCAGACTGGGGCCCCGCAACCCGCAGTTGGCCGCCACCAGCACCGCAGTGCATGCCAGCAGCGGCGCCAGGGCGCCAGCCAGGAGAGGGTCCCTCTCGCGGAGCACCCGGCGCGCCAGAAGCCAGCCCAGGGCCAACGCGAAAAGCGCCACAAAAGAAGTGAACATGTTCCCACAGCCCCCCACGAGCCTGCGCAGAGTATCGCGCAAGAGTCTACAGGCAGCCAGGAGTGCACGCAAGATCGCGCGACAGGCCTGAATCCGCCGCCTGGCGGCGCGGCCCCTCCGACAGGCAGGAGCCGGTCCGAGCTGGGGGAACCCCTGGTGGACGGATCCCCCTGCTGATGATTGCCGACCCGGTCCTCCTCCTCGTCCTGGCCTTGCTCGGCGCAGGCGGCGCCCGGTTTGCGGCGCGCGCCTGCCGAGTCGCCGACCCGTCCCTGGCCTGGGCGCTGAGCCTGCCGCTGGCCCTCTCGGCGCTCTTGCTGGTGGTCGAGACGCTGACGCCCATCCTCCCGCTGTGGGCATGCCTGCTGGTCGGGCTGGCCCTGGTCGGAGCCGCGGCCGGGTTCTCGCGCGCCCCCGCCCCCGAACCTGAATTCCAGCCCATGGACCGCGGGCTGCGCTGGCTCGTGGCGATCTTGCTGGGATCCCTGGTCTTCTACCTGCACACGACCCAGCTCACCCGCCCCGCGGACGACTTCTGGATCCAGTATCCCCTGACGCGCTCGCTGGTGAAGGGGACGTTCCCGGCCGTCAATCCCTACTACCCGGATCTGCCTTTGCAAGGGCACCGCGGTCGCCCCCTCCTGCTGGCGACCCTGTCCACCACGGTCGGGGGGGACACCCTTCGGACCCAATGGATCCTGGAGCTGGTCCTGGCGCTCAACAGCGCCCTGTTGTGGATCCTGGCGTTGCGTCGCGCCTCCGGCAACGCGCGCGCCGGGGTCCTGGGGGGGATGCTGGTCTTCCTGGGAGTCAACGTGGGCTCGCGGGTCGGCCTCCTGGACGCCTATGACAACGAGAACCTGCTGGTCTACCTGCTCCTGGCGGCCTTCCTGGCGCTGGGGGCCGAGATCCTGCGAACCGCGGCCTGGAGATGGCCCGTCCCCCTCCCCCTGCTGGCCGGGGCCACGCTGGTGGCCGGAGCCTGCGGAGCCCTGTCAGCCACCCACTACGTGCTGGCCCTGGCCACCTTCCTGCCGGGCTGCGCGCTGGTGGGCTACCGCCGCAAGTCGGTCGCTCGCATCTTGGGGCGGGCGATACCCGTCGTAGTCGGGGGATCGCTCTTCCTGGCCCTGGCCCAGGGCAGCGCGCTGCGAAGCCTGGTCCTGCATCCCGGCGGTCCCCTCCCCGAGCTCCACGCCCCGGTCTGGCAGGCCCAGCCCGCCCGAATCTCGTTCCCCAAGGACCCCTTCCTGGCGCTCCGCCTGGGCGTGGATCCCTATCAGCGCTTCTCGTTCGCCCTGGACACGGCGCTCTTCCGCCGCTATCAACCGGCCCTGGACGACGGGGGATATGCCTCCATCTTCGGCCCCAAGGTCCTGGTCCTGCACTGGCTGCCGACGTGGCTGGCCCCCCTGACCCTGGCCTGGGCCGTCTGGAGACGAAACCTGGTCGGAGTCCTGCTGGGCTGGTTCGGCGTCCTGGCCTTCCTGACGCCGGGCATGGTAGACTTCGGCCCCATCCGCGAGGCGGAATTCCTGCGCTGGGAATTCGCCTCGGGCCTGGCCTTCGCCGCCCTGCTGGGAGTGGCCCTGGCCGACCTGTGGGAACGCCGTCCCACCGGGACTCGCGGCGGGTTGCTGGCAAGCCTGGTGGTGCTGATCCTGCTGGCCGACATGGTCGGAGCCCAGCGGCGACTGAATGACCTGGCCATCAACCTGCAGAGGGATTCCGGCCTGCTGCGCCGGGTCGTCCTGCCCTGGTATCCCAGGACGGCAGACTGGTTGGCCGGTCTTCCCTCCTTGCGCCTGACCGGGGGCGACCTGGAGGCCACCGCCTGGCTCTGGCGCGAGGCCGGACCCGATCAGCGCCTGCTGACCGACTTCTCGACCGCCGGGCAGGACTCGGTCGACCGTCAGGCGGCCCTGGCCGGATTGGCAGGCGCCTTCCCGGTGGGGCACGCTTTGCCTCCCCGATGGCTGCCCGTGGGGCGCCCGCCCGACATGCCCAGCGAACCCACCGTGGCCTTCCGACAGACCCGGAATCCCGACACCCTGGCGGGCCTGCGCGTCGACTGGCTGTTGGAGGACGCCCGGAAGTCCACCGAGCCTCCCGCGGGCCTGAGCCCGACGGTCCAATTCGGTCCGCCGGCGCACGCCCGCCGGCTCTACCGCCTGAAGGAGACCGGGGTCCCGGGGAGCCTGGACATCATGGACTCCCCCGCGGCCGTCGAGGCCACCGTCGAGGGCCTCCCCGGCCCGCATTCCTGGGCCGCGGGCGTCGCCTACCCGGTGACGGTCCACTTCTCGCATCCCCTGGACGGATGGCTGGCCCCGGTCCTGCGCGATCCCGACGGCAATACGGTGAACCGGTTCAGCCCGGTGACCTGCCGGGTCCAGGGCAAGAGCGCCCGGACCTGGCTGGTCCCGCCCCTGGAGGAGGGAGACTACCGGCTCTCATGGGCCTGGTCACCAGGAGGGGGCCAGCCCTGGAAGGAGTTGCACGGCGAGGTGACTGCCGGCTACCGGTTCTCTCAGGCCATCGAGGAGGGTCTGCGGGTCGAGCACCTGGAGCTGGGCGACCACCGCGAGGTGCATCTGATCCTGCGCAACACGGGATCTCGCCCCTTCTCGCCGGGGACCCCCCTGCGAATCCAGTGGTGGATCTGGGATCCGGAACGCCACGGGTATCGGGTTCCCTTCGCCCCGGAGGGTGAGGTCCTCCTGGAGGGCCCGATCCCACCTGGGACCTCCAGGAACGTGGAGATCCTGCTCGACGCTCCCATGCCCCGGGACGGGAGGGTGGACATCACCGCAGCCGCCCCCCACGGGCCGTCCATCTCGGTGCCCCGATGGCATCCCTGACCCGGCCCGCTGCCCCGGAAGGGGTCAACCGGCGTGCAGGGCCTGACGGATATAGTCCCGGATCGACTCGGATTCGACGCCTTCACAGAAACAGGCCCCGGTATAGTAATCCTCGTCGGCGGCGCGCTGGCTGAAGACCCTCTCGATCTCACAACCGATGGCCTCACCGGGTCGGGTGAGCTGCAACGTGGCCTTCTCGGGGAGAGGTTCTCCCGAGACCAGCCCGACCCCGAACTCGCTGATGTTGCGGATCTCCACCGGCACGACCCGCCCCTCCCCCAGCAGGACCGACAAACGCCGGCAACGGGCACGGGGCCGGCGCCGGCGCTCATTTCGGAACGCCTTCTCCATCCTGTCTGGACCTCCCGGTCAACCTTGCTCGGGGGACTCTCCCCCTCCCCCCGGAAAGATCACGGAAACAAGCGGACCACTCGCGGTGAGAGTTGGGTGAAGCGGCTCCCCAGTTGGGGATCGCGGCCGGGAACCAGTGGAGCGTCTCCGGCCAGCTCGCGGAGACGGGGCAGCGCATCGTGCCCCCCCGAGCGGGCCATCAAAGGCAGGGGATGCCCCTCCAGGTTGCGGTAGAGCCAGGCGTTGTCGCCGGCCAGGACCAGGCGAGGAAGGCCTTCGCGAAGCACGCTGACGGCCAGACAGCCCGGAGTGTGTCCCGAAACCAGGGCCACCCGGACGAAGGGCGCGATGCTCCGGCGGCGCCCGAAGGTGTGCAGGCGAGGCGCCAGGCCCAGCACCTGCAGGTCCTCCCAGCGATAGCCTTCAGGACCTGCCCCCCGAGCCTGGACCGCCCGTTTCATGGTCTCCAGCTCGTCGCGGGAGATCCACACCCGGGCGTGCAGGAAGTCGCGAACCCCACCGACGTGGTCCCAGTGGCCGTGGGTCAGGATCACGTCCGCGATGTTCTCGGGGGCCAGGCCGACCTCGGTCAGGAGACGGGCCACCGGGAAGAAATCGCGGATTCGCCAGCGTCGCGCCAGGGCGGGATCCAGGAAGCCCGTGTCCACCAGGATGCTGCGCGACGGGGTGCGCAACAGGAAGACGTGCAGGGCGAGGGTCAGGGGTTCGTCCCCGCCATCCTCGCACACCCAGGAAGCCGGGTACTCGGCCACTCCAAAGCGCAGCGCAAAGACTTCAAGCGACATCAGGGTCTCCTTTTTGCGACCCGGGGCCCGAGAACCTGCAGCGCGTTCAAGATTCCGTGATCCTGGGCCGGACGCCCGCCGAGGTCAGCCGGGCCAGGGCCTGCTCCCGCTCGATCTCCTGGACGACCAGACGCACCAGTTCCAGCTCGTTGATCTGTTCCAAGAGACCGACCACGCTCTTCATCAAGCGGTTCAGGCCCAACTGACGCGCCAGGCCCTGGGCCAGCTTGAGGTGGCCGACGGCCCGATGGGAGTCCGCCATGACCTGGTAGAGGCGGGCCAGTTCGAAGTGGATCTCCACCAGCATCCCCGAGGGCTGGAGGCTGGTCAGGATCTGCAGGGCCGCCGTGAGCTCCCGCTCGGCATCCGAGGTCCGGCGCAGTTCCCGGTCCAGGACCCCGTGAAGCAGGTGCATGCGCGCCAGCTCCCCTTGGGACTGAGTCTGTTCCAGCAGGCCGCGCGCCGCTTGAAGCTGCTCCTCGGCCTCCATGAAGCGCCCCAGGTCCAGCCAGACCTCCGCCAGGTCCAGCCGCACCATGGCCACCCGGGAGTGGTCCCCCAGCCCCTCGAAGCGCTCCAGGCTTTCGGAGAGATACGAACGGGCCTCGTCGCCCTCCCCCCGAGCCCTGTAGGAGAGCCCCAGGTTGCGGAAGGCAAACCCCAGGGCCCGCTCGTTTCCGAATCGTCTGGCCAGCTCGACGTCCTTGAGGTGGTACTCGACGGCCTTGTCGAACTCCTCGCGCTCGCGATAGATCATGCCCAACTTGCCGTACAGCGCGGCCTTCTGGGTGTCGGCTCCCAGCTTGACCGCCAGCTTGCGGGCCCGATTCAGGGCGAAGAGGGCCTCGTCCACCCGAGAGAGCTCCAGGAGGGCCTGCCCGATCGAACCGTAGACCTTGGCCTGCCCCAGCAGGGCGCCCTGCTCGCGGTAGATCTCCAGGGACTGCAGGTAGCCCCGCAGCGCCTCGACGTAGCGCCCCTGCACGCTGGCCACGATGGCCAGGAAACGATGGGCATCCGCCTCCTGACAGG
>DCTU01000181.1 GCA_002329445.1 bacterium UBP9_UBA1432 | reverse complement strand
GGAACTCGACGCCCATACCATGGGGGCCTTGGAGGGGATGCTCTCGGCCCGGGAGCCTTCCGCAAACGCCCCGTTGGTCCTGGACCTGACCCGAATCCGCTTCATGGATACCGCCGCCGCTCGACGCCTGGGCCAGCTCTGGCGCGAGCGCAATCCGGACGGCCGCCCCCGCCTCCTGCTNNNCGGGGAGCGGGGCGCCGGATCCAGCGGGTCTTCGCCCTGGTGCGCGCGGAGGAGGCCCTGGAAGGCCCTCCAGGCCTCCGGCCTTCTCGCCCCCTCGGTCTCTCCTCCCCCCGGTTGGGACCGGGCGGAGGGCGACTCGCCATTCCCTGACCCCCGAGGTCCTCCATGCTCCGACGAATCCTTCATTGCTTGGCCTGGGCCACCCTCACCGTGGTCTTCATGGCCCACGCCGGTCTGGCCGAGCCCTCCGCTCCGAAGCCGGTCGAACCTTCCGTTCCACCGCCTGCCCCGCAGCGCCCGACCCTGGAACTCGGCGGACACCTCCAGGTCCAGGCCGACGACGGGCATCTGGGCAACCGCAGCACCTCCGATTCGATGCCTTCCGTCGACGGCATCACGCGCTTCCCGGCCGCCACCCACCTGAGCATCCGACGGCTCCGATTGGTCCTCACGGCCCACCTGGGCCAGGACGTGGACCTGGTGGTGCAGGGCCACACCGACACCCGCTCGGACGAGAGTGAGCTGCGCGACTGCTACGTGCGGGTGGACCTCCCCCACGACCTCGAGCTCCTGGCCGGACAGTTCAAGGTGCGTTTCGGTCGGGAAGGCCTGGCCTCGAGCTCTCGGACCATGACCATCGAGCGCAGCGACATGAGCCGGGCACTCTACCAGGAACGCGACCTGGGCCTGAACCTGGGAGGCCGGACCGCCTCCGGACTGACCTGGGACGTGGGCCTCTTCCAGGGCCAGGGCCTCAACGCCGGCGACAAGAACTCGACCAAGGATGCCAGCCTTCGCCTGGTCCTGCCGGCCGCCCGGGGACTGGAGGTCGGGGTCTCGGGCCAGTTGGGCACGGTCCAGCCGGACGGAAGCCCCCTGGATGTCCCGGTCCGCCGCTGGGGAACCGATCTGCGCTACCAGAAGGGCCCCTGGACCCTGGAGTCCGAAGCCATCTGGAGTCAGGGGTGGAACAAGGTCTCCCGGACCGATTCCAGGGCCTTCGGGGCCTATCTGGGCAACACCTGGACGGTGGCTCGGGACTGGGACGCCGTGCTCTTCTACGACTGGTTCGATCCGGACCTGGATCGAGTCGACGCACGCGTCGCCAACAACGCCGTCAACGCCCGCAACCGGGTGGTCCTGGGGGTCAACTACTACCTGGACCGCAAAGCCCCCCAGCGAATCATGCTCAACTACGAGATCCACCGCCCCAACGAAGGGCCCCGCGTGGAACCGGACGGTTGGCGCCTGCGCTACGAAGTCCGCTTCTGAGCCGGAGAAAGCGAACGGGGCTCCTCGGTCCAGATGGCCGAAGAGCCCCGTTCGGAACGGGCCGCGGGCGGGTCAGCAACCGGCAGGCTGAAGCCGGGCCGACAAGACCTCGTGCCCGTTCCTGCCCACCTGCCACCGGACGACCAGGCCGACCCCATGGCCGACCTGCTGCAGGCGCTCCTGCGCCTCGCGCGCCACCTGCTCGCTCCGGGCCTCGGGCACCTCCAGAAGGATCCGGTTGCCGTGGGGAACCACCGCCCCCCCGGGACGGACCAGGTCCGCCAGGGCTACGACCGACGACTTGAGCAGGTCCGCGACCGAGCCTTCCAGGGCTGCCGAGCGTGCCGTGCGTTCGGCCGTCTCGCGGATGTCGTGGTTGCGGCTTCGCACCTCGGGAACCCGACGCGTGCGGCCAGCCAGCGTGGTCAAGGCGGCCATGCCTCGGGCCTCCTGGAATCGGGCTTCGAACCAGGCCTCGGCCACAGGAAAACGCTGGCAGAAGTCCGCGCGGACCTCGTTGAGACGCTCGGCCGCACGCTCTTGGGTCAGGTCCAGGCAACGCGCCAACCAGCGCGGGCCCATTCCGTGCAGGACCGCCTGCATGGCCACCCGCCGCATCGCGGGCAGCACCTCGCTCGACTCGACTCCAAAGAGCCGGGCCGCCAGGGCGGCCTCCAGGTCCCCGTCGTTCACGGCCTGCGCCAGGGTCTCATCCCCGGCCAGCCGGGCCAGGATGCGCAGCTCCAACTGGTCGAACTCCAGGGCCAACAAGGCGCCATCAGGAACAGACGGAACCAGGGTCTGTTCCACCAGATCGGCCAGGCGCCGTCGCAACGAGACGCATTGGAGGTTCTCGATCACCGCCAGCATCCGGTGCCAGGTGGCCACGGGGCCTCCGCAGGCGACTGGCCCCAACCACTGGAGCCGCTCTTCGACGGTCATGGCGGGATTGAAAAGACAGCCTCCCACCCCTTCCACGCACCGGCCCCCGGCCAGGAAACCCTCCACGAAGATCTGGCGGAACTCGGCCAGCTCCCGATAGTTGCGCACGGTCAGCGCGATAGGATGCTGGCCCACCAACGAGACCAGGATCTCCGCGCCGATCGCTCCCCCGTTCTTGGGCCGCGTGGGTACCAGCAGGCCCAGAGAATCGAAGAGGAACTCTCCCAGCTCCTTGTCGCAATCCAGGTCGAAGGGGCGGTCGGCCTCGGCGTGGATCTCCTTGCGCANNTGTCCAGGGCCAGACCGGCCCCACCCGATCCCCCCACCTGACACGAGAAGGGCAGTTCAACCGAGGAATAGACCCCCTCCAGGCCTTCATGGCAGAGGCGCTCCTGCAGCAGCGGGCCCAACTCAAGCAGGGTCCGGGCCCGGCGCAAAGTCCATTCGGCGATCTGGGAGCTCGGGATGTGGTCCAGGGCTCGCGTCCCCACCCCCCACAGCTCGTCCTCGCTGGCCGTCGAGCGATCGTGGCGACGGGCCACGGCCTCCAACGAATGGTCCCGCTCGCCCGAGTCCATCAGGGCCGAGGCCACCGCCAGATCCAGCACGCCCGCCGGGTGGATCTGGCGCAACGCGGCTACATCGCGCATCCGGTGGAGGAACTTGGGGCGTTCCGGCTGTTCCAGGACCGGAGCCAGCAGCTTCCAGGCCTCCTCCGAAGACAGCTCCTCCGGCCGGGTCCCCAACCCGACATAGAAGCTCTCGACCGGAGAGCCCCAGGCCAGGCCCAGGCCGCGCTCCAGCCCGTCGGAACGCAACCAGGCCATGGCCAGGGGCGTCCTGTCCGCGACCAGGGCCGAGAGGGCCTCCCGGGCCTCGGGCGCCGACAGGATGCGAGGCTCGGGGGGCAGTGAGGGGTCTTCGGAAACCCCTTCCCCCAAAGCATCCAGGATCGGCTTGAACTCGTTGAAGGCGTCCAGACGAGAGAGGAACTCGGTCAGTCGACCGACCGAGAGTCCCCCGAAG
>DCTU01000310.1:22038-25483 GCA_002329445.1 bacterium UBP9_UBA1432 | reverse complement strand
AGGACGGACCATGCCCAGCTTCTCGCGCGCCACCTCCTCCATCCCCTGAGGCGTCTGCAACCGCGCCTGCTGGCTGCGCAGCAGGGCATTCTGGGCCTGGAGTTCGCGGATCTGCTCTTCCACCTGTCGGAGCTCGGCCTGCTTGCTGCGACAGACCTGCTTCTGCTGTTGGAAGACCTGCAACGAGTAGTAACCTCCCACCGCAAGCAGGACGACCAGGACCACGCTGAGCAGGGGAACCCCGGCCAACGAGGCCAGGGAGGAGCGTCTCTTCATCGCAACAAGCCCCCCGGGGAAGGATACAGGGGAAGGGATTTCGACCTTCCTTTGAAGATCCCTCGCGGCCTTCCTCTCGGAAGCCGCCCCGGCCTGGCTGGAGAGCCACCGGGTCGGAGGTCGGAATCCAGGCCGGAGATCAGCCCTGGGGAGGCAGGGTGAAGAGGTGGACCAGGTTGGTGGGCTTCCCGGGTGGGATGCCGGCCACGACCACCACCCGGTCCCCCGGTTCGGCGACGCCATAGCGACGGGCGGTCAAGGCTGCCTGCACGACCAGGTCGTCGGCGCTGGTCAGGTTGGAGATGTGGCAGGGGACGACGCCGAAGAGCAGGCTCAACTGGCGCGCCACCACCTCGTCGTGGGCCACCCCCATGATCGGGGCGCGGGGGCGGAAATGGGAGACCCGACGGACACTTCCACCGGAGGTTGTGCAGGCCACCAGGGCTCGAGCATCGACCACCTCGGCGATCTCGCAGGCAGCCAGAGCCACCGCTTCCTCGGCGGCTCCCTTGGGCGCCCCCAGTTCGTAGACCTGCTCGAAGGGCAGACAGGTCTCGGCCTCGCGGGCGACGCGGTCCATGACCCGGACCGCCTCGACGGGATAGGCCCCGGAAGCGGTCTCTCCCGAGAGCATGACGGCATCGGTGCCATCCAGGATGGCGTTGGCGATGTCGGTCACCTCGGCGCGGGTGGGGCGCGGATTCCGGATCATCGAATCCAGCATCTGGGTGGCCGTGATCACGGGCTTGAAGTAGCGCCGGGCCAGGGCGATGATCCGCTTCTGGGCGCCGGGGATCTTCTCGATGGGCATCTCGACGCCCAGGTCTCCCCGAGCCACCATGACCCCGTCAAAGGCGTGGACGATCCCCTCGATGGCCTCGACGGCCTCGGGCTTCTCGATCTTGGCGATCACGGGGCGGTGGACCCCGACTTCGGCCATGATCCGGCGGACCGCCTCGACGTCCTTGGGATGCCGGACGAAGGAAAGGGCGACATAGTCGACCCCCAGCTCCAATCCGAAGCGCAGGTCGGCTTCATCCTTCTCCGTCAAAGCCTGAACCGAAAGCCGACTGTGAGGCAGGTTGACGCCTTTCCCCGAGCTGATCGGGCCTCCCGTGCGAACCCGGGTCAGCACCCGATTCCCCTCGACGCGCTCGACCTCCAGGGCCAGCAGGCCGTCATCCAACAGGACTCCGTGCCCCGGGGCCACCTCTTCGGCCAGCCGAGGGTAGGTGACCTGGGCCCTCTCCGAGTTGCCTTCGACCGGCTCGGAGGTCAGGATGAACCGACTTCCCTCGGTCAGAACCGTGCCTGGAGCCACGGCCCCCAAGCGGATCTTGGGACCGGAGAGGTCCTGGAGGATGGCCAGGAACTGGCCGCGGGCGTCACTCAGGCGCCGCAGGCGCTCGAAGAGGGCGCGGTGGTCCTGATGGGTCCCATGGGAGAAGTTCAGGCGAGCCACGTCCATGCCGGCGTCAAAAAGGTCCTCCATGACCTGCTCGCTGGCGGAGGCCGGGCCGATGGTGCACAGGATTCGCGTGCGGCGGCGGTGGCTCATCGGGCCTCCCCCAGCACGGCCATCCGGCGGTACTTGGCGTAACGGGCTTCCAACAAGGCGTGTTCCTCCATGTCCTGCAGGGTCTCGAGATGGCGCCGCAGCGCGTCCTGGACGGTGCGGAACGTGCCTTCCAGGTCGCGATGGGCACCGCCCAGGGGTTCGGGCAGCACCTCGTCCACCAGGCCCAGGCGCTTCAATGTCTCGCTGGTCAGGCCCAGAGCCGTCGCAGCCTCCTCGGCCCGGGCCGCGTCCCGCCAGAGGATGCTGGCACAGCCTTCCGGAGAAATCACCGAATAGACGCTGTTCTCGAGGATCAGGACGCGGTCGGCCAGGGCGATCCCCAGCGCCCCTCCGCTGCCTCCCTCGCCGATCACCACGGTCAGGATGGGGACGGGCAGCTCGCTCATCAACGCGATGTTGCTGGCGATGGCCTCGAACTGGCCGCGCTCCTCCGCCTCGATCCCCGGGTAGGCACCGGGAGTATCGACGAAGGTGAAGATGGGAAGGCCGAAACGGGCGGCCAGGCGCATCAAGCGTCCTGCCTTGCGAAAGCCCTCCGGATTCGGCATCCCGAAATTGCGCGCCAGGTTCTCGCGGGTGCCCTTGCCCTTCTGGTGGCCCAGGACCACGCAAGGCCGCCCCTGGAAGCGGGCCAAACCCGCCACCACCGCGGGATCGTCGGCGTAGAAGCGGTCGCCGTGCAGCTCGACGAAGTCGGAAAAGACACCGGTCACGTAGTCCGAGGTGCCCGGGCGATCGACGTGGCGGGCCAGTTGCACCCGATCCCAGGCCGAAAGGTTCTGGAAGATGCTCTGTTTGAGCTGCCGCGCCTTGCGCTCCAGAAGCCGGATCTCGGCCGAGAGATCCACCCCGGCAGTCCGGTCGACCTCTTGCAGCTCGCGGATCTTGCGTTCGAGCTCGAGGAGGGGTTTCTCGACTTCCAGAATCATCGCGTGACCTCCGCCGGAACGCACAGCATGCCCAGGATGGCCGAGACCGTGTCCTTCAAGGTGGCCCGGGGGACCACCCGGTCCAGGAAGCCGTGCTCGAGATAGAACTCTGAGGACTGGAAGCGGGGAGGCAGCTTNNCGGATGGTCTGCTCGATGACCCGGCGTCCCGAGAACCCGATCGTCGCGCCGGGCTCCGCCAGGATCACGTCCCCCAAGGCCGCGAAGCTGGCCGCCACCCCCGCCGTGGTCGGATCGGTCATGATCACCAGGAAGGGAGCGGGCACCTGGTTGAGCCGACGGACCGCCGCACAGGTCCGTCCCATCTGCATCAAGGACAACATGCCCTCCTGCATCCGCGCCCCNNAGCACAGCGGGAATTCGGTTCTCGGCCGCGCCCTCCAGGACGCGAACCACCTTCTCGCCGACGACCGACCCCATCGAGCCACCGCGGAACCCGAAGTCCATGATCCCCAGGGCGACGGGAATTCCACCCAAGGAGCACGAGCCGCTCAACATGCCGTCGGACAGACCCGTCCGCTCCCGGTCGGAGCGCAGTTTGTCGAGGTAGTCCTGGCCAAAACCCAGGGGGTCCCCCGAGACCAGACCGGCATCCCATTCCTGGAAGGTACCGGGATCCGCCAGCAGCTCCAGGCGCTCCCA
>DCTU01000310.1:21801-21969 GCA_002329445.1 bacterium UBP9_UBA1432 | reverse complement strand
TGGCCCGAAGATTGTCGAAAAGACCCGCCATGATCGCCATCCCAGCCAGTAGTGTGCGGGCCGGAACCGGCCCGGACGCCAGGGTCCAGGAGGGAACTGCCCCCCAACTCCCCAGGCGGGCTCTGGAGTTTACCGCCCTGGCGCGAACTCCTCCCCCTCCGGGAGCCC
>DCTU01000310.1:7534-21791 GCA_002329445.1 bacterium UBP9_UBA1432 | reverse complement strand
CGGGACGATGCGCCCCAACAGCGCGGGCGGGCCCGGGAAACGGACCGGAAGGAAGTTGTCGGCCGTCCCCAGCCAGTCCCCCGCCCGGTCTGCGGCGCGCTCCACCAGGACCGGCCGGACCTGGCCCCGGAAACGGCGGTGGACCGCTCGAGCCAGACGCCCCCCCAGGCGGATCACCTGCTCAGAACGCGTCTTCCGGGTGGATTCTGGAACCGGGTCCGGATACAGGGCTGCCGCGGTACCCTTCCGAGGGCTATAGGCAAAGGTGTGAAGGTGAAGGAAGGGCAGGGTGCGCAGACGCTCGGTCAGGATCTCGAAGTCACCCTGCGTCTCGCCGGGGAAACCCACCAGGACATCCGTGGTCAGGCAGGCCCCTGGGACCGAGCCCAGGAAGTCCCGGGCCAGCCGGTCATACTCCGCCCAGGTATAGTCCCGGCGCATCCTCTTCAGGATCGCATCGCTGGCGTGCTGCAAGGCCAGGTGCAGGTGGGGGCAGACGCGGTCGGGGAATCGGGCCATCCTCTCGAGAATCCGATGGGGGAAGCTCATCGGCTCGATGGAACTCAGGCGGAAACGGACCTCCCGGGTCCCTTCCAGCAGCCGATCCAGGAGGTCCGCCAGGTCCGGATTCTCGGGAAGGTCCCGCCCCCACACCGCCAGATGGATCCCCGTCAGGACGATCTCGCGGTGGCCTGCCTCCTCCAGACTTCGAGCCTGCTCCACCAGCGACCCGGCCGGCGTGCTGCGCGAGCGACCGCGCACGTAGGGCACGATGCAGTAACTGCAGAAGTGGTCGCAGCCTTCCTGGACCTTCAGAAGCGCCCGGCTGCGTCCGGCCTGAAGCCCGAGTTTCAGGGCGCTCCCGCCCGGGCATTCCGAAGCTCCCAGGAGCTCCAGCACCTGCTCGCGGCTCTCCGGGGCCAGCTTCAACACCGCCCCGGGAAGCGACTGGAGACCACCGCGCCGGGTGACGCCGCAGCCCGTGGCCACCACCGTGCCGGCCTGGCGGGAGGCCCGCCGCAAGGTCTGACGAGACTTGCGGTCGGCCTCGCCGGTGACGGTACAGGTGTTGACGATGGCGCAGTCGGCGGGTGAGCCGAAGGGCACCTCAAGAAATCCCGCCCCCAGGAGGATCTGGCGGAGCTGCTCGGAGTCGGCCTGGTTGGCTCGGCAACCCAGGGTGTGGATCGAAAAGGTGGGCATCGGCGCCGGTACGATAGCCTCCTGCCAACCAGGTCGTCAAGACCCGGCGGGACCCGCGTGTCTCCCGGATCTCCTTCCCTGGCCGGAAGGAGCTGCCGAATCGTCCCAGGCCCGGGACGGCCGCCGGGGACGTTCCAGGCCACGTCGTCGCCAGGCTCGGCTCAAGGATCGGGTGGCCTGGACCATGATGATCTCCCGCGCGCCCTTCCAATGCCGACGGTCGTCCTCCTCGTCGGAATCTTCCCAGTCCTCGTCCTGCCAATCCCACGAGGGCACGTACGGCTGCCTGCCCACCCGCTGTTCCAGTCTGGCCTGGACCTGACACTGGTGGGCATGATGGCGAGGCCAGACCTTGAAGGCAAGCCGAATCTGCTTGAGCTGCCAGGCTTCCAGGAAGTCCAGGTCTTGACCCGTGCGGCAGGCCTCGTAGAGAGCCCCGACCGTCTGGATGCCGTGTCGGAGCAGGGTCCGGATCAGTCGAGGGGGGAGAATCGGCAGCAGTTCCTCCAGGTGCAGTTCCCTGCCAGGCAGTCGATAGCGGAAGAGATCTTCAATCTTGTTGCCCATGATGTCACCTGCGCCTGTCCCCGTGAAGTCAATTCTCTGACTCGAGCACCCCAGGCCAGTTGGACCCTGCTCTGTCATCAATGATTTGACAGTACCACAAAGCATTCCTCCAAGAACAATATTCAAATTTCGATCTCCGCCAATCCGAGCACACGAAAGGCCGCCAAGACCGGAATAATGCGACAGATCCCGAATGAGTTCGCGATCAATCAATGACAATCTGTGTCAGCGAAATCCAACAGGCAGATTGAAAGAAATAGGACCCCAGAAGCCTCGAAGCCCGGCCGAAGACCGTCCCGGCCCACTCCTCCGGGGCAGGTTCGGCCCCTCCGGGAGGCCAGCGGTGGGTTCACAGAAGGGCGGCCGCAACCAACACCGAGGTCTCGGCCAGCTCGCATGTCGCCCCCAGGACGTCGCCAGTCACCCCGCCGATCCTGCGGCGGGTCGTAACGCCCGTCAAGCCGGTCATCAGGATCACAACTCCCAGGACCCCCGGCAGACGAGACCACCCTCCCTGGAGGGTCATCCCTGCCAGAAGGAGCAGGGCCAACGCCGAAGCCCCCAACAGATGGGCAGGACCGGCCTGGCGAACAAGGTCAGCAGCGGTTCCCTGTCCCGGACGGGCGTAGGGATGGAAGCAGGCCTGGGCCACCATGGCCCATCTCGCCATGACCGGGGCGACGCCCAACCAGAAGAGATCTCCGGAGGCACACAGGACCCCGGCGGCCGCGGTCTTGACCATCAAACCGCCCACCAGGGCCAGAACTCCGAAGGAGCCGACGTGCGAATCCTTCATGATCTCCAGGACCCGCTCGCGGGTCCAACCGCCTCCGAGGCCGTCCGCCAGGTCGGCCAGTCCATCCAGGTGAAGACCCCGGGTCAACCAGGCCCAGAGAACCACGACCAGGGCTCCGACCAGCAGGCAACCCAGGGGACCACACGCCAGGGTTCCGGGCCGCAGGAGCCCCGCCGCCAGGCCCCACCCGGCCAGGCCCAGGACGGCACCGACCAGGGGAAACCAGGGAAGCCCTGAAGCTCCCGAGCCGCCGTCCGGGCCAGGAACCGGCAGCATGGTCAGGGTCCGGAAGGCACCGACCAGGTTCTTCAAAGCCGAACCTCACGCTGGAGTCGGGGAAGGCGCCCCTTGATGCGGACCGGAATCCCGGCCACCACCAGCACCACCCGGTCTGCCCGGGCTGCCAGGTCCTGATTGAGCCGCCCCGCCACATCCCGGAACGCCCGGGTCTGAGAATCTGCGGGGATGACCCCGAGGCCGATCTCGTTGGAGACCAGGACCAGGTCGACAGGCGGCGACTCCAGGACCTGCAGAAGAGTCGCCACCTCGGCCGCGCGCTCCGCCTCATGGGGCAGATGGAAAAGCAGGTTCCCCAACCAGACCGTCACACAGTCCAACAGGACCACGCGCGTCGCCGAGGGAAGCTGTCGGAGGGCCGCACCCAGGTGCAGGGGTTCCTCCAAGGTCACGAAGCGCGACTCCCGACCCCTGCGGTGCTCGGCGATGCGGCCACGCATCTCCTCATCACAGGGCTCGGCCGTGGCCAGGTAGACCCGCCCGGCGGGATCCCGGCAGATGGTCTCGGCCAGCGACTCGGCATAGCGGCTCTTGCCGCTCCGCCCGCCACCCAGGACCAGGGTCACTCGAGAAGCACTCAAAGCGTCCTCCGAAAGCGTTCCAGGACCCCCAACGAGCTCTCCAGGTGCTCCTGGCAAAAAACCTCCAAGGTCACCACGCGATCGCCCGGTTGCCCGGACAGAGAGGTCAGAAAGGCTCGAAGAAGGTCCGGATCGGTCACCTCAAGCCCCTGATGGTCTTCTCCCCCAACCCCGTCCACTCCGTGCAGATGCACAATCCTTGCATGGGGCAGCAGGGTCTGGACGGCCGCCTCGGCGTCAAATCCCATGACCCAGACATGCCCGATATCCAGGGTGACCGCCAGGCCCCAGCGCCGAACCAGGGGCCAGACCAGGTCGAAGGGATAGCCCAGGGTCTCGACGCAGATGGACCGGGGCTGGATTCCCCCCGCCCCCACCCAGGCCTCCAACGAACGTTCCAGGTTCTCCAGCCAGGCGGGAACATCCGAAGAGGGAACTGCTCCGGGCTGGTCCCCCTCCAGATGGAGGACGTAGCCGAAGGGTTCCAGCGGTTCGGTGCGCTCCACCACACGATTCCAGGTGTCCACGGCCAGGGTGCGCTCGGAGGCGCGGGGGGAACCTGGACGCACGTGCGTCGGCAGGTGGACGGTGTAGGTCAGGCCGTGTTCTGCGGCCAGATCCGCCAGGTCGGCCACGACCTCAGGCCCNNGCCAGGAAGCGGACGTTGGCCGAGAGATCCGCGGGCAGGATGTAGCTGGTGGTCCCCAGTCTCCAGGGCCAGAAGCCCCGGCCCATCAGAGCCCCTCTCGGGCCAGGGCCTGCTGGATCGGCGTGACGGCATCGACCACGCCCCCCTCCGAGAAGCTGGTCATCCCGTTGAACATCTCGACGGCAGCCCGGACCAGAGGCCAGGCCAGGGCGGCTCCGGAGCCCTCCCCCAAGCGCATCCCCAGATCCAGGAGGGGCTCCAGGCCCATCTGCTGCAGGCACGGCCGGTGGGCGGGCTCGGCCGAGGCGTGACAGGCCACGACGTGTCGGCACACCCGCGGGTCCATGCGGCTGGCCACCAGCAGGCTGGCCGTGACGATGAACCCGTCCAGGAGGATGAGCATTCCGTGCTCGGCTGCCGCCAGGGCTCCGCCGGTCATGAAGGCCAGCTCTAGCCCGCCCAGACAAGTCATCGCCTCCAGGGGGTCCGAGGGCGGCCCGTGCAGGGCCAAGGCGGCCTGCACCACCTTCCGTTTGTGCTCCAGCGCGGCGGGCCCCATCCCCGTCCCCGCCCCCACGCACTGGTCCACGGAGAGCCCGGTCAAGGCTGCCACCAGCGCGGAGGCCGGCGTCGTGTTCCCGATGCCCATCTCGCCGAAGAGGACCACGTTGCTGCCGCAACGGGCGATCTCGGCCACCTTCCGACGCCCCCACGACATCGCCGCCAGGCACTCCTGCAAGCTCATGGCCGGCTCCTGGCTCAGATCCCGGGTTCCGTGGGCCACCTTGCAGTCCACGACCCCGTCCTGGGGCAGGAACTCGTGATCCACCCCCACGTCACACACCACCAGATCGATGCCATGCAGCCGACAGAAGAGACCCGCTGCCCCTCCCCCACGGGCCAGGTTCAGGCTGTGCTGCCAGGTGACTTCGCGGGGGCTGAAGCTCACCCCACGGTTCGTCACTCCGTGGTCGGCCGCCGCCAGCAGCAGGACCGGCTTGTGCAGGGTGGGCGAGAGGGTTCCTTGCAGACAGGCGATGCGGACGGCCAGTCGTTCCAGGGCGCCCAAGGCCCGGGGAGGCATGGTCTTGCGGTCCAGATGCCGCCAGGCTGCCGCTTCCAAGGTGTCTTCCAGGGCCGGGCTTGATTCATCAGAAGTCAGGTTGGCGAGGTCGGACATAGGCGAAGGATAGACCAGGACGAGCCTCCGCTGCAAGCGCTGTGGACCGGATTCCGAGACCGGCCCTCCTCCGCTCGCCTGCTTCCCCGGGAAGACCGCCCTGCCAGCGCTGGTGGGCCGACCAGAGAGGAACCACGGCCTGTGGCCGCCAAGGTTCTCCTTCCAACCTCCCTGAAGCCAGACCTCAGACGCGGGTCGGCAGGGCGGCCCGGATCCGGAGGGTGAGCATGGACGCGTTCGTGAAGCGGGTCGTCGAATGTCCGGACGCCGAACAGATGGCCGAAGTCTTCGAGATGGCGCAACCGGGCTGGCTGGAGGAGCTGGAGGCGATGGCCTTCGACTTCTGGGACCGGCCCGACGTCGACCGGGGGGAAGCCTCGGCCCTGCTTCTTCGGATGGCCACCGCCTTCGCCAGGTGCGGCCACTCCCCGCGGGGGGCCCGCCTGGCGACGACCCTGGCTGACGACGCGATGGCCTCCGGCGACCTGGAGAGGCTGGCCCCGGCCCTGGGGACCATCGGGGTCCTGCTGATGGACTCGGGTCAGACCGTCGAGGCCCGACGGGTCTTCGAGGAGGTCCTGAGCGTGACGGCCCGCAGCGGGGACACCGGGTCCCGCGCCCGGGCCCTCCACAACCTGGGCCTCCTGGAGGCCATGGAGAAGAGGGACACCCAGGCGGTGGCCTGCTTCGAGGAGGCCTTCAAGCAGGCATGGCAGGCCCAGGATCTCCAGACCGCGGCGCTCTCCGAACGCTTCCTGAACCTGGTGAGGGAAAGCCCCGATTCTCCATCAGCCCCCTCCCCCGAGAGCTCTGCGCCGGAGGCGCCCCGACATTGTCCGGGATGCCAGGGCAGCGGCCTGGTCATGAAGGAAGACTACGGGATGGTCTTATGCCCCGACTGCAAGGGCGCATGCCAGATCTGAGACGGACCGCAACCAGGAGGAGGCCCGACCTGCCGAACCAGGACGTCGCCCGGACCATCCTGGTCCTCCTCCTGCTCCTCCTGGCCGGCGCTGCGATTCCCCTGGCCGGCCAGACCTCTCCGCCCTTTGAGGTGTCGACCCCCACGGTGAAGCTCACGGACCTCCGGGTTTCCGCACACATGATCCGGGCCGATCTCTCACGCCTGCAACCCCGGCTGGGTCTGGCCCACGGTCGGGTGGGGCAGACCCAGGAGTTGGCGGACCTTGCCCGGAAGGCGGGGGCCCTGGCAGCCATCAACGGCTCCTACTTCGAGGCCTACACCGCCAGCGCCATCAAGAACCCCAACCACACCCTCTTCCACGAAGGCCGGGTCGTGGCCAAGGGCAACATCGGATCGGTCCTGGGCTTCGCCGCCGACGGACGGGCCCGAATCGAACCACTCCGGCTGAAGATTGAGGGGGCCTTGGACGGCAGCTTCCGATACCCCGACAACTGGCACGCCTACTGGGTGAACCGCCTCCCCGAGGGAGCCCCCACCATCACCCTCTTCACTCCCGATTGGGGACCCCGGACCGGACTGAGCGACGGCGTGCAGGTCGTGGTCTCGGGGGGGCGGGTGACCCACCTGGTCGCCCCGGGCGCCGGGGCATGTCCCATCCCAACAGACGGCTTCGTGGTCTACTTCCGGGGTGAACGGGAACAGAGGCTGGCGAAACGCTTCCGGGTCGGCCGCGCCTGTTCATGGCGCCTGGTCCGCGACGACGGGGCCCCACTGGGCTTCTGGTCGGAGGTCGTCGAGGGGGTCGGTGCAGGCCCCCGCCTGGTCCGGGCGGGAAGAGTGGACCTTTCGCCCGAGAACGAGGGGTTCAAGGATCCCAAGATCACCACGGCCTGGGACGCGCCTCGCAGCATGGTGGGGATCGACCGGAACGGGCGCCTGCTGATGGTCACCTCCCACGGCCAGGTGCGCCAGATGGCCGAGCTCATGCGGAACCTGGGTGCCGTCGAGGCCATGTGCCTGGATGGGGGTGCCTCCAGCGGCCTGTGGACCCGGAAAGGCTACCTGACCCCTCCCGGGCGCCCCATCAGCAACGCGCTGATGATCGTAGAACGTCCCAATCCACCAGGGTCCGCTCCACCATGGGCGACGTCCCGCCCCCATCCACCGCCCGCCCCTCCACCCCGGGCACGAGCCAGGCCCCGACCGCGCGAGTCCGACTCGCAGGGCCGGATGTTCCTGAGTCGCGAGCCTGAGCCGAGCGGGGTGCGCCCTGGGACGTCCTCCTCGCGTCCCAGGCGTACGAGCCCCGCTCAGGGGCCTGGGACGCGCCGGGAGAGATCCGGAGAGGCCCGGGGCATGGTGCATCTGCTCGGGTTCCTGGCCGTTGCGGTGGGAGGGCTCTCCTGGCACCTGCTCTGGCGAGCGCGCCGCGAACCCGAGACTTGACCTCCAGATGGGCTTCCAGTGCAGGGCCCTCCCCGAATCAGCCGCTCAGCGAGCGCGATCGCAAGCAGGATTGCCCCCTGCCCGGCACCGAACGCGCGGACGAAGACTGTACGCTGGAGGGCCCCGATGGAGACGCCGCCTGATTGGACCCGCGAGAAGCTTCTGGGCCTGGCACGCGCCTTCCAGGAGGCGCGACTGCTCCTGACCGGGGCTGAACTGAATCTGTTCACCCGGCTGGCCGACAAGCCGCGCACGGCCCGAGACCTGGCCCCCGAACTGCAGGCCGACCTGCGAGCCCTGACGATCCTGCTGGATGCCCTGACCGCCATGGGACTGTTGGAGAAGCGCGACCAGGCCTACCAGACCGAAGCCTCGGCACGCCAGTTGCTGACGTCGGACGGCGCGAGCTCGGTCCTGCCGATGATCCTGCACAGCGCCCACCTCTGGGAGCGCTGGGGGGAGCTGACGGGGAAGGTGGCTCCGCCTCAGGCCGACGGCCGCTCGGAAGAAGACCGGCTGCGCTCCTTCATCGGCGCCATGCACGTGGCGGGAGCCCCCCTGGCCGCGCGCCTGGTCAAGTTGATCCAGCCCGGTGAAGCCCGCCACCTGTTGGACGTCGGAGGGGGCTCGGGCACCTACACCCTGGCCTTCCTGGAGGCCTGCCCCCGGATGCGGGCCACCCTCTTCGATCGGCCCGCCGTTGTGGCCATGGCCCGGGAACGCATGGAGCAGGAGGGCATGCTGGATCGGGTGGACCTGGTGGCCGGCGACTACAATCGGGACGCCCTGCCGACCGGCCACGACCTGGTCTTCATCTCGGCCATCATCCACCAGAACACCCCGGCCCAGAACATCGAACTCTACCTCAAGGCCTTTGAGGCCCTCGACCCTGGCGGACGGATCGTGATCCGGGACCACGTCCTGCGTGAGGACCGCATCCGGCCCCGCTCAGGCGCCCTCTTCGCCGTCAACATGCTGGCCGCCGACAACGGCGGAAACTCCTACACCTTCGAGGAGATCCGCAGCGGCCTGGGCCGGGCGGGCTTCGATCGCATCCGCCTGATGCACCGCGACACGGGGATGGATGGACTGGTGGAGGCTTTCCGACCGGGCTGAGGCCTGCGACCCGGCCGCGTCGAGAAGTCCGCCTGAGGCATCGGGCCGGCGCGGGGCCCTCAAGACCGCAACGGGGAGGCATGTCGTGCTCAAGTTCCTGGATTCGCATTTCGGGGTGTCGCGAACGGGCAGCTCGATCCGGACCGAGATCGTGGCAGGGGTCACCACCTTCCTGACCATGGCCTACATCCTGTTCCTGAACCCCCAGATCCTGGGTTCGACGGGGATGGACCCGCGTGCGGTCATGCTGGCCACGGCCCTGGCGTCGGCCTTCGGCTGCCTGGCCATGGGCCTGATCGCTCGGCTCCCCTTCGCCCTGGCCCCGGGGATGGGGGTCAACGCCTTCTTCGCCTACACGGTGGTGGCCCAGAAGCACATTCCCTGGGAGGTGGCCCTGGGGGCCGTCTTCCTGGACGGCCTGCTCTTCCTGATCCTGAGCCTGCTTCCAATCCGCGAGCGGATCATCCGCGAGATCCCCTACAACCTGAAGCTGGCGACCTCAGGCGCCATCGGTTTGTTCATCTGCTTCATCGGCCTGCGCAGCGCCGGCATCGTGGAAGCCTCGGAGGCGACCCTGGTCCGCATGGGCCCGCTGAACTCGCCCCCCGTCGCCCTGGCCGTGGCCGGCCTGCTCTTCATGGGGTGGCTCCTGGCCCGCCAGGTGCGCGGCGCCCTGCTCCTGGGAATCCTGGCCGTGACGGTGGCCGGGCTCTTCGTGCCTGGAACGCAGGGTCCCGTGACCAGCCTTCCCAGCGGAGGCACGCTGGTCTCGATGCCGGACCTGGGAGTCCTGGGCCTGGTCATGGGCCGGATGGATGTGGTCGGGGCCCTGGAGATGGGCCTGGTGGTGATCGTCTTCACCTTCACCTTCGTCGACCTCTTCGACACGGCGGGCACCTTCGTCGGGCTGGGCACCCGGATGGGCTGGATCGACCGCGAGAACCAGACCTTCCCGGGGCTGGGTCGGGGACTGCTGGTGGATGCGACGGCCACCATGTTCGGCGCCTTCGTGGGAACGAGCACCACCACCACCTACGTCGAGAGCGCTTCGGGCATGACCGAAGGAGGGCGGACCGGCTTGACGGCGGTGACGGTGGGCGTGCTCTTCCTGCTGGCCATGGTCTTTGCCCCCATGGCGGGCGTCGTGCCAGCAGCGGCGACCGCCCCGGCCCTGATCCTGGTCGGCTTCCTGATGCTGGAGCCGGTCACGAAGCTGGACCTGACCGACGTCACCGAGGCACTGCCCGCCTTCCTGTGCCTGGTGATCATGCCTTTGACCTACAATATCGCCAATGGCCTGATCTGGGGCATCACCAGCTACGCCGTGCTGAAGGTGGCCACAGGCCGCTGGCGCGAGGTCGGCGTCACCATGTGGGTCCTGGCCGTCCTGTTCGCCCTGGGGGTCGGCCTGGACCTGCGCTGAGATCTGCGGGGAATCCCTCTCGACGCGCCGAAGGCCGCAGGATGCTGCGACATCTCGCCCCCCTCGTGCTCGTCGGCGCCCTGGCGACCTGCCTGATGCTGCCGGCCCTCTCCCAGGAAGGTCCGCCGACCACCCTGGGACCCTGGACCACCCGGCAGGTGACCCCCGACACCCTTGAGGTGGGCCTGCGGGCCACCACCCTGCGGGTCCTGGACGAAGTTCCCGAGGTCCCCATCCCGACCAGTCGTTTGCGCTTCGTCGGTCCCGTCAAGCTGGGCGCGCTGCTCGAAACGTGCCTCTTGGGCAGCCTCTACGTCGTGGACCTCAACGGCAACGGCCGCCTGGATCAGTTGCCGGTCCACCACAAGGGCCAGACCCTGCGGATCGACCAGATGGCAGTCGATCCCCTCGGCGAGTCTCTGGACGGCCCCCAGCGGCCATTCCGGGCGGACGGGGAGCTGCGCCGATCCATGTTGGACCCCGACGCCCCAGAATTCACGGTCCTCTTCTACCAGCCGGACCCGCCGGTCATGGGATTGGACCTGCAGTGGCGAGGCTACCGCCCCTCGGCTGAGAGATGCCCCAACCCCAGCCTGCACGTGATCGTCTTCGAGCCATGCGAAGACGTGATGGGGCCCGACGACCTTCCCGACGACCCGACCTTCCGGTTGGAATTGGACGGGAACCCCGCGCAACATGTGACCTTCACCTGGGAGCCCTGGATCTTCGAAAAGATGGGCAGATCGCCCCAGTGGCTGCGCAGCCGTCAGGTGTTCCTGCCCTTGCCGAACCGTCCCGGCCAGGCGGAGATCTCGTTCCGGGTGATCACCTCCGACCAGACCCGCCAGGTGGGCATGGTGGCGCAGGTGAACTACGCCCTGCAACCAGGCGAGCGCCTGCGCGGACCGGCGCAGGTGGTCCTCCTGCGCGACGCCCCGGCCCAACCCTGACTTCAGGAGATCCCGTCGCCCGACCTCAGGGCCTCGGCGAAGGCGCGGGCCAGGTCGGCGGCCTGCAGGCTCTCGAAGCCGAGGCTGGCCAGGTCGGCCTGGGGAAGGGCTCCGGGAATGACCCGGCCCAGAAGCTCGGCATCGGTCCGCCGGGGCAAGGCTCCGTGCTGCAGCAACCGACCCTGCCGACGGACCTGGGCGCTGCCCACGAGCTTGAGCCCCCCGGCCACCACCTCCCCGGGCGCCGCCACGGCCAGGCACGAGGGGTGGGCGCCGGAGGAGGGGGCGTGGTGGGTCCGCGCCGTCTGCACGGGCAGGCCCAAGCGGGCCAGGGCTTGAGCCAGCAGGGCGGCAATGCCCTCAAAGGCCTCCTGGACCGAGACTCCCGCCGCGTCGGGCAGGACGACCGCGTAGGTGATCTCGTCGGGCTGATGCAGCAGGGCCCGCCCCCCCGTGGGGCGCCGCACCACCTCAACGCCCAGCCGGGCACACTGCTCGCGGTCCACCCAGCCGTCCCTCTGCCCGTAGCCCAGGGAGAGGCAGGGCAGACGCCAGGAATAGAGCCGCAGGACCGGCCCAGTGGATTCCTCCAACAGGGCCAGATCCCGCTGCATGTTCTCCTCGCCGAAGCGAGGGTCGTCCAGGAGGTAGTGCCAGGAGTCCCCGCGGAGCCGTCCGAGCAGTTCGTTCCAGGACAAGGCTATTCAGGCCACGCCAGGACCGGCTTGCGGGCCGCCTGGGTCTCGTCCAGCCTCCCGACAGGACGGGTTTGGGGAGCGTCGTGCAGGGTCTGGGGATCCTCCTCGGCCAGGGTCCGCATGGCCTCGATGAAGGCGTCCATGGTCTCCAGGCTCTCGGTCTCGGTCGGCTCGATCATCAGCGCTTCCTCGACGATCAGCGGGAAGTAGATGGTCGGGGCGTGGAAGCCGAAGTCCAGGAGGCGCTTGGCCACGTCGGTGGCGCGAACCCCACGCGCGGCCTTGAGGTTGCGGGCCGACAGCACGAACTCATGCATGCACGTCCCCTGGTAGGGCAGATCGAAGTGGCCCTGCAATCGGACACGCATGTAGTTGGCCGCCAGCACGGCCGCCTGGCTGACTTCCCGCAGACCTTGCGAGCCGTGGGTGCGAATGTAGGCATAGGCCCGCACTGCCACCAGGAAGTTGCCCCAGAACGTGCGGACCCGCCCGATGCTTTTCCGAGGCGCTTCGGTGCGGAAGATCTCGCCGTCCCGGACCACGCGGGGACCGGGCAGGTAGTGGACCAGTTCGCCCCTTGCTCCCACCGGACCGGCTCCAGGACCACCGCCTCCGTGAGGGGTTGAGAAGGTCTTGTGCAGGTTCAGGTGGACCAGGTCAAAGCCCATGTCGCCCGGACGGACCAGGCCCATCAGGGCGTTCATGTTGGCTCCGTCGTAGTACAGCAGGCCTCCCGCCTCGTGCACCAGGGACGCGATCTCCTCGATGCCGGTCTCGAAAAGCCCCAGGGTGCTGGGATTGGTCAGCATCAGGCAGGCCACGGAGGAATCGAGGTGGGCCCGGAGCGCTTCCAGGTCCACTCCTCCTTGGGCGTTGGAGGGAATCGTGACCACCTCAAAGCCCGCCAACGCTGCACTGGCCGGGTTGGTGCCATGGGAGGAGTCGGGCACCAGGACCCGGGTTCTCTTCTCTCCCTTGTCCTGGAAATAGCGGCTGATCATGAACAACGCCGTGATCTCGCCGTGAGCTCCCGCCGAAGGCTGCAGGGTGATGGCCTCCATCCCCGTGATCTCGGCCAGGCAATCCTGCAGGGAGTGCATCAAGGCCAGCGCCCCCTGTGCCGTCGACTCGGGTTGGAGGGGATGGATGGCCGAGAATCCGGGAAGGGTGGCAGCCTTCTCGTTGACCCTCGGGTTGTACTTCATCGTGCACGAACCCAAGGGGTAGAAGTGGGTATCCACCGAGAAGTTGAGCTGAGAGAGGCGCGTGAAGTGGCGCAAGACATCCAGTTCGGACAGCTCGGGCAGGGTCGGGGGGGCCTGGCGAAGCATCGCCGCCGGAAGGAGTTCCTCTGGTTGAACCTTCGGGCAGTCCGTCTCCGGAGGCATGGTCCCCCGGCGCCCGGGACGGGACTTCTCGAAGAGGGTCGATTCACACGTCTTCACCGCGTCACCTCCACGGGGGCCTGCACCAGGGCCTCCAACTCCAGCGCCAGCCCCTCCACATCCTGGCGCCGGGTCAATTCGGTACAGCAGACCAGGAGGCCGTCGGCCAACTCGGGATAGTCTCGGCCCAAGGCGTAACCTCCCAGGATCCCCCGCTCGGCCAACCCTTCCAGGAGCTGCTCGGGTGGAGCCGGGCAGCGCAGGACGAACTCGTGGAAGCCGGCCCCGGAGAAGGCCAGCGAGAAACCGGGCACCCGGGCCAGACGTTCCCTGGCGAAGGCCGCGGAGCTCATGGAGCCGAGCGCGCAGCGACGCAGGCCCTCGGGTCCCAGCAGGGCCAGGTGAACCGTGACTGCCAGGGCACAGAGTCCCTGGTTGGAGCAGATGTTCGACGAAGCCTTCTCGCGACGGATATGCTGTTCGCGGGCCTGGAGCGTCAGACAGAAGCCGCGCCGCCCCTGCCCGTCGGCCGTCAGACCCACCAGGCGCCCGGGCATCCGGCGCAGGAGGTCCTTGCGAGCCGCCAGGAAGCCGACGTAGGGGCCTCCGAACGAGAGCGGCAGGCCGACCGGTTGGGCCTCCCCACACACCAGATCAGCCCCATAGGCCCCGGGGGCCTCCAGCACCGCGAGGCTGACCGGGTCGTTGACCGCCACGACGGCGAGGGCTCCAGCCTGCCGGGCTGCCTGGCACAAAGCGGGGCCATCTTCGACCTGTCCCAAGAAGTTGGGAACCTGGACCACCACCGCGGCCACGTCGGCGCCGACCTGGGGAACCTCGGTCCGTCCCTCGTGCAAGGGGATCTCCTCGACGACTCCCCCACCGGCGGCCAGGTACGTCGATAGAATCTCCCGGGTGTGGGGATGGACTCCCCGCGACACCAGGACCTTCGAGCGCCGGGTCTGGGCCAGGGCCATCAGGACGGCGTCGGTGACGGCCGTGCCCCCGTCATACACCGAGGCGTTGGCCACGTCCATGCCG
>DCTU01000310.1:4077-7496 GCA_002329445.1 bacterium UBP9_UBA1432 | reverse complement strand
GAACGCGAGGTCACCGTCTCGACCAGGGTCGGGACGAAATGTCGATAGGCCCCTGCTCCCAGGAAGGAGCTGCGGGTCGCCTCCTGGTTGCGGGACGCCATCTGGCCCAGGTGCTCGAGCAGGTCGTGCTCGGTCAGCGCCTCCGGCAGGCACAGGTCGCGGCCCAGGCGGAGGGTGGGCGGAATCGACGCGAAGAGATCCTCCACCGAAGGCACCCCCACGACCTCGAGCATGTGCTCGCGGTCTGCTTGGGTGTGGGGCAGATAGCTCATCCCGCCTCCTCGGTGATCTTCTTGTAGGCAGCGGCGTCCAGCAGACCAGCGACCTCGGACGGATCCGACAGGCGCACGCGCACCATCCAGCCTCGGCCGAACNNCGGCACGCGCACCATCCAGCCCTGGCCGAACGGATCGTCGTTGACCAGCTCCGGCTTGAACTCGTCGGCCTCACTGAGAAGCTCGGGGTTCACCTCCACCACCTCGCCCGTGACCGGGGCATAGAGGTCGGAGACGGTCTTGACCGACTCGACCACGCCGAAGGTCTGGCCTCGGGTCAGGGTCGTGCCCACGGCGGGGAGCTCGACGTAGACGATGTCGCCCAACTGCTCCTGCGCGAAGTGGGTGATCCCCACCTCGGCGATCTCCGCGTTCAGCCGGATCCACTCGTGCTCATCGGTGTACTTCAGGTCCTGGGGGATCATCTGGATTCTCCTTACGGTCGAATGTATCGGGTGGGGAAAGGCTCCCGAACCGAAGAGAGGATTCCGAAAATCGGGAAGCCGCCGCGACTCAGCCGCGCCGGACACTGCCTCGAACGAAGGGAGGGCGGACAACCCGGGCCGGCTCGGAACGCCCGCGGACGATCACCGACAGTTCGGTGCCTTCCGCGCGGCATCCGATATCCACGGAGGCCAGGGCGATTCCTTTGGAAAGCGAAGGCGAGAAGGTGCCGCTGGTGACCACGCCCACGGGGCCTTCAGGCCCCTCGACGACGTAACCCTGGCGGGGGATGCCACGCCCCAGCATCTGCAGGCCCACGACGGCCTTGCGCACCCCCTTCTCCTTCTGACGGGACAGGGCCGCCTTGCCGAGAAAGTCGGACTTGGTCCAACGCACCACCCAACCCAGTCCTGCGTCCAGCGGCGTGGTCAACTCGTTGATCTCGTGGCCGTACAGCGAATAGCCGGCTTCCAGGCGCAGGGTGTCGCGTGCTCCCAGACCGACCGGGACGATTCCCCCGCGTTGACGCAGCGAGGTCCACAGCTCTTCGGCCTGCTCCCAGGCCACGTACAGCTCAAATCCATCCTCGCCGGTGTAACCGGTGCGCGAGACGACGGCAGGGATCCCGGCCACCGTCGTCTCCAGCAGGTGATAATACCCCAGCTCGTCCAGGTTGGCCTCGGTGCCGGGCTGCAGGAAGGCCTGGGCCTCAGGCCCCTGAACCGCCAACAGGGCGGTGGCCAGGGACAGGTCCTTCATGCATGCATCGCCGGGGAGGTGGCTCTCCATCCACTCCACCACCTTCAGGCGGTTGGACGCGTTGACGACCAACCAGAACCGACATCCGCCCTCCGGCATGTCCGGGAAACGGTAGACCAGCAGATCATCGAGGATCCCGCCGTCGGGGCCGCACAGACACGTGTACAGGCACTGCCCGGGCTCCAGGCGCTCGACGTCGTTGGTGACCAGGTGGTTGACATAGGCGGCGGCACCAGGGCCTGTCACCTCGATCTCACCCATGTGGGACAGGTCGAAAAGGCCTGTTCCCGTCCGCACCGCCTGATGCTCCTGGCGAATCCCGGAGTATTCGACCGGCATCTCCCAACCAGCAAACTCCACGATCCTACCGCCCTCACGGCGATGCACCTCGTAGAGGGGGGTGCGCAGCAGGCCTGCCGTTCCAGTCACCAGAGTCCTCCTTGGTCGGCCCCGGAGTTGGCGTGGGGCAGACGCCCCGGCTCTTCGCGCCCCGGAAGATTGCCCCTGCCCGAAGTCAGCCCAGGCGCACAAGGCTTTCGGGCTTGGAGGAGCGGGCCAGGATGGCGCGGGCCAGAGCCACGTCCAAGCCGATCTGGGCTTGCAGGTCCTCGGCTTGGGGGAAGCGACGCTCGTCGCGCAGGCGGCTGACCAGGAAGACCTCCAGAGGACGGCCGTAGAGGTCCGCCGAGAAATCGAGCAGGTGAACCTCCAGGATGGGCACCCCGCCCCCGAAAGTCGGCCGAACCCCGAAGTTCGCCACGCCCGGACGGAGGTTTCCCAGACAGCCTGCCCAGACGGCATAGACCCCGGTGGCTGGGATCACGCGACCTTCAGGGATACGCAGATTCGCCGTCCGGGTCCCCAGGTGCGCGCCTCGAGAATCACCCGTCTCGACCGGCCCGAGCACCCGGTAGGGTCGGCCCAGGGCGGCGGCAGCCTCCTCCATCCGGCCGTGCCGCACCAGGCGGCGGATTCGGCTGGAAGAGACCAGGGCCCCGCCGGACTCCAGACCGGGGACCTGGACGACCTCGAAACCCAGCTCGTGTGCCAGCGAGGCCAGAAGGGCCCCGTCTCCTCGAGCACCATGCCCGAAACGATAGTTGGGCCCGACCGACACGACCCGGGCACCCAGGCGTTCCCGCAAAAAACCTCGGGCAAACTCCGCCGCCTCGGTCATTGAGAAGTCCGGCCGGAAATCCATCCAGACCACCCTCAACCCCAGACGCTCGATCAGGGCGAAGCGCTCCGCCCGGTCCGTCAACAGGTCCGGAGCACGATCCGGAGCCAGCACCGTGGCCGGATGGTTTGAAAAGGTGAAGGCGATCGGCTCCAGCCCCCGGGTACGGGCCAGCTCCCGGGCCGTCTTGAGGATCGCCTGATGTCCCCGGTGCACCCCGTCGAAGAAGCCCAGGGCCACGGCCGCGCCTCCCTGGGAGGGGCAGAATTCGTCCAGGCTCAGGCCGAATCTCGATTCCATCAGACCCCGCGTTACCTCCCGCCGCCGACGACGTAGACCTCAACCCCAAGACCGCGCAGGTGCTCGGCCTGGTTGCGAGCTTCTGCCTCCGCATTGAACACGCCCCCCCGAACGCGATAGAAGACCCCTTGCTCGGTCTGGATCTCGTCGATGTGGACCTCCTGGCCCTGGGCGGCCAGTTGTTCGGCTCGTTCCCTGGCGTTGGCCTCATTGGAAAACGATCCGAACTGCAGTTGATAGGGATCCGACGCGGCGACGGCAGGCGTGGGAACGGGCTCTTCCGGGACCGAAGCCGGAGAGGGGGTGGCGACCACGGGAGTCGGCTCGGGGCTCTCGGTTGGCCGGGGAACGGGCGTCGAATCCTCTGGCGTCGGGGAGGAATCAATCGGGGGCTGGGAGGAGGCCTCCGGACGAGGCGAGGCGGCCGGAGCCGGACTGGCCGTGGGACTGGCCGTCACAGGAGA
>DCTU01000310.1:0-4004 GCA_002329445.1 bacterium UBP9_UBA1432 | reverse complement strand
TAGAGGTGTCCTCCCCGCTGCGCTGCTTCTCGACGATCCGGTGGCCCAGCCAACTGCCACCCAGGATGGCAGCCCAGACCACCACGACCATGGTGATGATGATCCGCGGCCAGAATCCGTCCCCCTGTTCCTTTTTCGCCATCGCGCCCTCCGCGCACGTTCCCACCCGACCCGGCGGGCAAGAAGAAGAATCCCGAATCCGGGTCCGATGCGGCCCGGCCCCTCGATCTCAAACACCCGCTCGAAATGCCTCCCGCCCGAGCTCAAGGGAGTTCCCCGAACAGGAAGGGGCGCGCTCGCCGTTCTGGACAGAATCTCCAGGTCCTGCTGGAAGCAGAAGAAGAGACCGGGATCGGAGCAGAGGGTCCCCGGACTCTCCCGTCACTCCACCCAGCCTCGGCGCATGGCGAAGGCCACGGCCTGGGCCCGATCCCCGACCTCCAGTTTCCTGAAGATGGATCTCAGGTGCGCCTTGACCGTCTTCTCGCTGATGGTCAGGGTCTCGGCCACCTCCCGATTGGAGTTCCCCTGAGCCACGGCCTGCAAAACCTCGACCTCGCGGTCCGACAGGACCAGGGGCTCCTGGCTGAGGTCAGGACCTGGGGGCGGAGTCGGGGCCCCGACAGAGCGGGCCAGGTTGGCGTACTCACGGAGCAGCTTGCGGGCCAGGTTGGGCTGCATCATCGAGCCTCCGGCGTGAACGACCCGGACGGTTTCGAAGAGCTGCTCGTGGCTGACATCCTTCAAGAGATAGCCTGTGGCTCCCGCCTTGACCGCCTCCAGGACATACTCATCCTCGTCATACATCGACAGGATGACCACCTCGATGGAGGGCCAGCGCTCCTTGATCATCCGGGTCGCTTCGATCCCGTTGACCACGGGCAGCTTGATGTCCATCAAGACCAGGTCCGGTTGCAGCAGGCGGCAGCGCTCGACCGCCTCCTGGGCCGATGAGGCCTGCCCGACCACCTCGAAGTCCGGGCACAACTCCAGCATCCTGGCGAAGCCCTCGCGAACCAGGGTGTAGTCATCCACGACCAGAAGTCGTATCCGTCGGACCGGTGTCCGCTCTGCCACGAAGACTTCCTCCCTCCCGGTCCACCCCTTCCTGGAATCAGGCCGTCGAACCGTTTTCCAGGGCCCCAGGCCCCGAGGAACTGCGAGAGACCTCCGGGAATCCGGGGTATCCCTCCCCCCCCAGGACCCGACGGAGAAGCGTGCCCAGGTCCGCCTCCCGCGAGGAGGGCCCGGGACCGGCCAGAGGGATCACCACCTCCAGGATTGTTCCCCCGAACGGGTCGTTTGATATCCGAAAATGCCCCCCCAAAAGCCGACTTCTCTCCTGCATCCCGTGCAGCCCATGACTGTCGCCGCTCTGGAAGCGCTGTGACACCTCCGACCAGACCAGACCTCGACCGTCATCGGACACCGTCAGCCGCAGATCGGTGGTGCCGACGTCCAGACTGACCCGGGCTCGACGCGCCCTGGAGTGTTTCTTGATGTTGGAGAGCGCTTCCTGTGCAATCCGGAAGACGGTCGTCTCCAGCAGGGGTGGGAGGCGCGACTGGTTGCGGCCCGGCAGTTCCAGGGTCAACTGGATCCCCGTGCCTTCCAGGAAGCGGCGGGCGCAGTTCTCCAGGGAAGGAACCAGGCCGAGGTCGTCCAGGGAAGCCGGGCGCAGGTTGAACAGGATCTGACGGATCTCGCCCAGGCTCTCGGAGAGCAGGCTGCACAGGTCGTCGAGGAGTGTGCCGGCCCGGTCGGGGTCGACTCGGAGAAGCTGCCGACAGGTCTGCACCATGGTGTGCATTCCCACCAGGGACTGGGCGATGGTGTCGTGGATCTCCGCCGCCATCCACTTGCGCTCTTCTTCCTGGGCGTTGATGACCCGTTCCAGGAGCTTCTCCACCAGTCTCTGCCGGATCCAGGCCACTTGTTCAAGCTCCAGGTTGTCCAGGAGAAGCGCTGCCTGGCCCGAGAGGGCCGTCAAGAGCGCCAGGTCGTGAAGACCAAAGGGTTCCGGGCCGTTGGCCAGGACCAGGAGTCCCCCATGGAATCGCCTCTGGCCGTGGATGGGTGCGAGCGCCAGGCGAGGATGACCCATGCGGGCGCACCAGGCCTCCAGTCTCGACCCCTCAGGATCGGCCTCGAGCAGGACCAGTTCCCGAGAGGCCAGTTGCGGATCGTCGGGTTTCAGGCGCAGAGACTGGGAGGTATGCCCTCCAACCCCGCGCTTGCTGCAGAGGGTGAGGTCGCCGTCCTGAGGATCCGGCGACAGGAAGGCACAAGGAAGCTGCAGCTCCAGATGCAGCATGCCCAGAAGCCGCTCCTGGAGTGCCCGGGGGTCCAAACCGGCCTCCAGGAGCTGCGCCACCATCGCAAACCCCGAGAGGACGCTGGCACGGCCGGTGGGCAGGGGCTCGGTTCGCCCAAGAAGGGTGCGCAGCGTCTCCGGGTCCATGACGACGAGATCGGGAGGATCCTGCTCAAGGGCCCGATGCAGGTCGCAGACATCGTCCACGGGTGTCCAGGAGAACCCGTCTCGGGTGAGGAGACGGCGGATCTGCTCTCGCCGCCCGGACATCCCAAGACACAGGACCTCCCGCAAACCAGGAGAAGGCTTCGCCCCCGGATCGCTGGTTGCCCCCATCCCACCTCCAGGACGCTGTTCAGCAGGCGCCCCGCGTCGCTAACGCAGGACGGAGGCCACGGTTCGGGACTCCCGATCCAGGCGGTGGCGCCAGATCTCTCGCGAGGTTCCCGGCTCGAGAACCGTGGCCAGGAATCCCTCTGCGCCCAGCAGGACCACGCTGTACCACGTTCCGCTCGTCTGCAGCAGGACTTGCCGGAGCGGGGCCATCCCGATCGGGTCCGCGAAGGCCTCGCACTCGACAACCAACTGGGCCAGCAAGGCGGCCAGNNCGCGACATGGCCTCCAACGACTTCTTGAGCATCGCTTCGCGGAGCGCCATCTCGCCGGACAAGGAGGCCGCGACCTCCTCCTCGGCCTCGGTGTTGCCCCGCCCCAGGTGGACCAGCAGGCTCAACCCCTCGACCGAAGGGTGCAACTGGAAGCAGCCGCTGGCGCCTTCCAGGAACAGGGCCTCCGGGCCAGCGATCCCCACCTCCTCGAGGATGCGCCGGACCGAACTGAGCAACTCGACATGCAGGGCACAGACCAGGTCGGGCTCCTCCACCGTATCCAGCTCTCCAAGGAAAGCCAGACCGTCGGAATCCGCCAGCATGGCCGAGCAGTCCTCCAGTTCCGCAACCTGACGCAGATGCTCGCCCAGCGCCTCGTCGTCACCACCCGGGCCCGAGGAAGCCAGATGCGCCAGGAGCCCGGGGACAAGAGTCTCCAGGACTCCTTCCCGATCCTGACCCGGCAGGGCGACCGGGCCCGGAAGGGCCTCCTGGACGAAATCCTCGATCATCGGCGGAATCGGGGAGTCGGTCACGGCTCCATCNNCATCGAGGTGAACTGTGGGAACTGATAGGGAGCAATGGGATCGCTCGAGGGCATCTCTCGAGCCGGAGCGAGGGCGTCAACCCTCGCTTCGGGTTCAAGCGCCGTCTCATGCGACGAATCCTCCGGCGAATCCGCAACCGGTCCCAGGAAGTACTCGCCCATCAGGCGGCCCAGGGGCACGGAGGTCTCGGCGGCGAAGTCGTTCAGAAGGCGATAGACCACCGTCGTCGAGGCCTGCTGCAAAGCCTCCTCGAGACGGTCCCCCAGCTCCTCGAGGTTGTCGAAGACATCCAGCCGGCCCTCCTTGGAGCGGAGCACTCCGCGGGCTTCCGCTCGAACCGCCGTGGGCGTGACCAGGAAGCCGGCATCGGGCCTGAAGAAGCGGGTCCGCGCCAGGAAACGGAAGGCCTGATCAGCGGAGACGCCGTCCTCCAGGACCTGGAACATCAACAGGGCCCCCTCGACATCGGCGAAGACCTCGACGATGTGGTGGGTGGATTCTTGACGCCAGAGGACCCGCGCCGGATCCACCCCT
>DCTU01000085.1 GCA_002329445.1 bacterium UBP9_UBA1432 | reverse complement strand
ATCGTTCCTCCTTGCCCAGAAAACTGTGAGCCGGGGCATTCCAGGCTCCCAGGACGGACCCTCCCACCCTGCAACCGAATCCTCACCCGGGTGGGACAGGCCACGAAAACGCGCCCCTGCGCGAGGCAAGGGCGCCGCTTGGAGCGAGCTGTCCTGACCAACATATCCGACTCTCCGGCGGGCCAAACCTCCCCCTCCAGGAATCTTGCAGATTCCTGGATGAGGTGCCCGAACCGGTCGCAGGTCACTCCGGGATGAGAGGCTGCGGATTCAGGGCGACCCGGAGAGGTGCTCCGGTCCGGGCCAGGACCTGTTCGACCGAGACGCCCGGGGCCGTCTCACGCAGGACCAGGCCCTCGCGGTCGACCTCGATCACCGCCAGGTCGGTCACGATCACGTTCACCACCCCGACGGCCGTCAGGGGCAGCGCGCACACCTGATTGATCTTGGGCGTGCCGTCCTTGGCGACATGCGTCATCAGGGCCATCACCTTGCGGGCGCCCGCGGCCAGATCCATGGCTCCGCCCATCCCGTTGACCTTCCTCCCCGGCACCATCCAGTTGGCCAGGTCCCCCGTGGCCGAGACCTCCAGGGCTCCCAGCACCGCCCAATCCACGTGCCCTCCGCGGATCATGGCGAAAGAGAGCGAGGAATCGAAGAAGGAGGCCCCCGGTTGGACGGTCACCGTCTCCTTCCCGGCGTTGACCAGGTAGGGCGAGACCTCCTCCTCGGTGGGGTGCGGCCCCAGACCCAGGATGCCATTCTCGGAATGCAGCCGGACATGGCGTTCGGGCGGCAGGTATTCGGCGACCAGCGTGGGCAGCCCGATTCCCAGGTTCACGTAGGTGTCCGAGCCCAGCTCTCGAGCCGCCCTCCATGCCATCTGCCGGCGCGTCCACCCCACGACGCCCTCTTCACCCGGCGGACAGACATCCGCGCCCACGGCCGGGGAACCCGCGGGTCGGGTGACCCTCTTCTCGACATCCAGTCGGTAATCGACGCCTTGGAAGATGCGCTGCACGAAGATTCCTGGAGTGTGGACCGCGTCCGGGTCGATCTGTCCGGGTTCCAGCAGTTCCTCGACCTCGACGACGGTGCAGCGGGCGGCCATGGCCATCAGCGGGGCGAAGCTGCGGGCCGACTCGCGATAGATGAGATTGCCCTCACGATCTCCCTTCCAAGCCTTGATCATGGCGAAATCAGCCGAAAGGGCCGTCTCCAGGAGGCAGGGGCGCCCTCCGAACTCCATGACCGTCTTGCCCTCGGCGACGGTGGTCCCCACCCCGGTCGGCGTGAAGAAGGCCGGGATCCCAGAGCCGGCAGCCCTCATCCGTTCGGCAAAGGTGCCCTGCGGGTTCAGGTCGATCTCCACCTCGCGGTTGAGGATCTGTCGCTCCAGATCGGGGTTGCCCCCGACGTAGGACCCCACGAAACGCCGGACCTGGTGGCGCTCCAGCAGCCTCACCAGGCCTTTGCCCTGGTTCCCGCAGTTGTTGCTCATCACCGTCAACTCACGGACGTTGCGACGGTACAGCTCGTCGATGCAGTTCTCGGGGATGCCGCACAGCCCGAAACCGCTGAACATGATGGACGCGCCATCCTGGACGTCCCGAAGCGCTTCGCGCGCTCCCGCGCAGACCTTGTTCTTCATGGAAGACTGACCTCGTCTGGATTGCCACCGACGCGCGCACAGCCGCCGGAAGAGCCGAGCCTTCGCGCAGGTCGGCACAGGGCCTGCCCGTCCCGACCACACCTGGAGGAACCGGACCCGTCGGAGGGGAAGCGCCGGCCTCGATGAGCGTCAAGGAAGTCTTGGGAACCGGCCGTTACCTGCGCCTGGTCCGCGCCGAGGACTGGGAGTTCGTCGAGCGACCGGGGGTGAAAGCCATCGTGGCCATCCTGGCCGAGCACGACGGGCACCTGATCCTGGTCGAACAATACCGTCCCCCCGTCGGCTGCCGGGTGGTCGAGCTGCCGGCAGGCCTGGTCGGCGACGTGCCGGGAGCCGAGGACGAGAGCCTGGAGGAGGCCGCGCGTCGCGAGCTGGAGGAGGAGACGGGTTTTCGCGCCCGGGACTTCAGCCTGTTGACGGTGGGCCCGGCCACGGCGGGTGCCACCTCGGAGATCCTGACCTTCCTGCAGGCCACCGGGCTGAGCCGGGTCTCGGAGGGAGGTGGCGACGCCACCGAGGACATCCAGGTCCATCTGGTTCCCTGCGACGACATCGACGGCTGGCTGACGGACCGCAAGAACGGCGGAATCCTGGTCGACGCCAAGGTCTACACGGGTCTGTACTTCTGGCTCCGAGAGCGACGGCAGGACGGTCGCTGATCGAAGGCACCCGATAGCCTTGCCGACACGCAGGGGTGCCGGTGCCCTGGGCGAAGAACCCTGTTGAGGTGTTTCCGGTGCTGCAGCGGTTGTTCACGGTGGATGAGGCGAACAGGGCCTTGGTCCGAATCCGCCCGATCCTGGTGGAACTGGTCGGCCTGCGCCGACGTCTGGATTCGCTGATCCGCGAACTGCACCGGATCCACCGCGAGGTCCACTCGGAAGGGACCCACCCCGGTCCGGACCTGCGCCAGAGGCTGGAGACCGGGCTGACGGGGCTCTCGGCCCTGGACACCCGCATGAAGCAACTGGCTTCGAAGATCCAGGCCGAAGGAGCGGTCCTGAAGGATCTCAAGAAGGGCATCGTGGACTTTCCCGCCGTCATCGAACGCCAACCGGTCTACCTGTGCTACCTCCTGGGCGAGGACGAGGTCTCGTGGTGGCACGGCGTCGAGGAAGGTTTCCAGGGGCGCCGTCCCCTCCCAACCCGCCAGAATCGCGAGGAGACAGGTTTATCCTGAGCCTTCCGATCGGTAGGATGGGCATGAACCCCATGTCTTCCTCTGCTCCCTCATCCCCCGAACCGCCCAGGCGTGACTGGCGCTGGTGGGCTTTCTTGCTGGCTCTGCCTGTGCTTGTCGTCCTCTCCGCGCTCGTGTCCGGGACGGGCGTCCACCTGAAGAGCATCCAGCTTGGAAACCGGGCGTTCCCTTTGCAACCCGGCGGCCAGCGGCTCCGGATTTCCCAAGCCTCACCGGTCCTGCACCTGGACTTCGGGGCCCCACCGCTGACCGGGATCCAGGTTCAGCTCGATGGACGCGACCTGGACTTGGACGGTGCCTGGCCACTCCGGCGCAGGACTGCCAACACGGGGCCCCTGGCCGACGGACCGCACGAACTGGCCCTCCACGGAAAGGATCTGGAGCGAACCTGGGCCTTCATCGTGGACACGCGTCCGCCCACCGTGAAGATCCTCTCGCCCGAACCCGGCGCTCATCTGGGAGGAGACCGGCTGCTCCTCCGTGGACAGGCCGAAGCGGGCACCCTTTTCGAGGCCCGGGCAGGCCAGGCCGCGGTCCAGGCCCGACCCGGTGCCGACGGCGCCTTCTCGCTGCAGTTGCCGATCCGGCACGGTCCCAACACGGTCCGCTGGGAAGCGCGCGACGAAGCCGGGAATCAAACGACCGGAGAGCTGGAGGTCTGGTGCGACCGGACACCTCCCCAGCTCGAAATCTCGCTTCGCGATCGCCCCCAGGAAGAGCGGGGTGAACGGTTGGTCCGAACCGGCTCGCCGGTCCTTCGAGTCCAGGTCACCGACCGCGAGAGCGGACTGGCCGGGCTCGAGGTACGCGTGGATTCCGGAAGGGTTCGCCGGGTCCCGGTGCCGGATCCCGGAAAACCAGCCGAGATCCGCCTGGAGGGCCTCCCCGACGGCCTGCGCAAGGTGGAGGTCACGGCCCTCAACCGGGCCGGGGGCCGTTCCCGGAGCCAACTGGAGTTCGTCGTGGACACCACCGAGGAGTTCGGTCGGGCCACCCTGACCCTGGGAGCCCGCGGCCGGGACGTCGAAGAGCTGCAGCGACGCCTGGCCGACCAGGGGTACCTTCGCACCGCAGATGTGGCCGGGCACTTCGGCGAGCCGACCCGCCAGGCCGTGCGGAACCTGCAGAAAGAGCTGGGACTGGGAGTCGACGGGATTGCCGGGCCCTACACCGTGGCGGCCTTGAGCTCGCGCATCTACGTGAACCTGGCGGAGTTCTCGCTGGTGCTGATCGACTGGAAGGGCGAAGAGCACACCTGGCCCATCGCCCATGGGACCCCCGACCACCCGACCCCGACCGGCTCCTTCGTCGTGGCCGACCTGGCCCGCGACCCGACCTGGATCCCCCCCGACTCCCCCTGGGCCCGCGAAGCCCAGGTCACCCCGCCAGGACCTGGGAACCCCCTGGGCACCCGCTGGATTGGCCTGGATCACGGCCTGGTTGGCATCCACGGCACGCCGGCGGAGTGGACCATCGGCAGCCGGGCCTCCCACGGTTGCCTGCGGATGACGGTTCCCGACGTCGAGGACCTCTTCGAGCGCGTGAACCTGGGCACCCCCGTCCGAATCCTCTCGGGGACTGAGGACGACCCCATCCTGGGCAGGTTCTGGCCTTGAACCTGCTGGTAACAATTCCGGTACATCTGATTCGCTGACCCCGACTACGATAAAGTCATGAAGATCCACTCCGGCTCCGACCTGTACCGACTGGCCCACGAGGCTCCCGCCCGCACGGCCCAGGATGCTCCCTCCCCCAAGGCAGAGGACTCCGGACCGGTCGACAGCCTGGACCGGAAGAGCGATTCAAGAGGCCTGCTGCACAAGCTGGGAAGCAAGTCCCTGGACGGGGTTCGGGCCGCGACGGACTTCCTGGAAGAGCACCCCGCCGCCGAGAGCGCGGTCAACCAGACCCTGGCCCTGACCCGCAGCCTGAAGGCCTTCCCCAGCTTCATCTACCCGACCGTCCTGAACGCCAGCGCCACCGAGCAGAGCCAGATCTACGACGTCCTGGACGCCTTGCCCCTCAAGGACGTCAACTCGGTCAAGTCGATCACGATGGTGCCCGAGATCGCCAACAACAAGCCGGGATGGGTCACCCGGGGGCGGGCATGGGACTTCAACGTCACCAACTACATCGAGCTCTCGCGCAAGGAGCTGCAGAATCCCGCCGACTTCCGCAAGGTGCTGATCCACGAGATCGGCCACACCAAGGACTATGAGAGCGCCTGGTTCAACCTGGTCGGTGAGGAGTCCAGCAAGAAGCCCTTCGGCGAAGGCCCGCACATCAGCGAGTATGCCAAGACCAACCGCCATGAGGACTACGCCGAGACCTACGCGAACTACCACGTCGATCCCAAGCGGACTCAAGAAGAGGTTCCCGAAAAGTTCGAGGCCATCCGCAAGTCGGAAGAGCCCGACTTCGTCGAGCGCCTGATCGACCGCAAGGAGTTCCGCGAGACGGGCCGCTGGCTGGGTGAGAACCTGGCCGAGAACCAGGCCACCCGGAACGGCCTGCAGGTCGTGCACTCGCTGGCGGGCGGCATCCAGGCGGTCCACGGCATGGACCAGTTGCGCAAGGCTTCCCAGACCCGGGATCCCCTTCACCACTATCAGGGCGTCCTGAACCTCACCGCCGGGGTCCTGTTCGGAAGCGGCCTGCTGGGCCTTCCCGGGATGGCCGTCCACAGCGCCCAGAGGGCCCTGAACCGGGCCGTGGCCCGAGGTGAACTGACCACCGTGGACGCCGACGCCGGGGTCCGCACGCTGAGTGACCCCATCGAGAAGGTCGTCCGCGCGGCCGGTTCCAAGGTCGGAATCCTGGAACCCTTCCACCCGCTCAAAGAGGATTTCCCCGACGCCGACCCCAAGCGCGTCCGCGCCCTGGGCGTGGCCGCAGGTGGAGCGCTGGGCGGCGTGGCCGGGTCGATTGCCGGCCCCTATGGTGGCGTCCTGGCGGGCTACCACCTGGGCGGTCCGGTCGGAGGTGCCGTGGGGCTGGTGATCGGGGCCTTGGGCGGCTACGCCCTGGGAACCGAACTGGGGGGCCGCGCGGGCGGTGCCTTGACGCGGGCCTTCGGCGCCTGAGCGCGCCTCAGCCGGCCTGGCTGGCCGCAGAGCGCAACCGGCCGACCCCCTGATAGACCCAGAGCAGCAGGGCCAGGAGGCGGTCCCCGCTGGCCAGGTCCTGGGGGGTCAGGTTCTGATGGATGGTGCGGCGGGCCTGTGGAGTCTGCACCACCATGCGCACCATGTCACCCTGGACCTTCATGTCCCGCCCGGTCATCCCGAGAGGCAGGCCCGGTCGGAGTTGGGCCACCAGGTTGCCCAGGTCCAGCCCTGGAGCCTGCAACTGCAACGAGATCCGGTCCTCCACCTTGTCCTTCCAGCGGCGCCGGGTCTTGCCCCGACGGGTCTTGTAGGACTCCAGGCGCTCGGCCTTGCGCACGGCCTCCAGGCTCAACCTGGAGCCGTCGGCCAGGCGGCCCTGGAACTCCATCCAGGGCTGCCGGTAGGTCAGGCGCGTCCGCCCTCCGCCTTCGGGCGTCCGGGAGACCTGGAAGACCTGCATGGGGTAGTCGCGAAAGTCCACCTTCAGGCGCACGGGACGGTCGGGCGGCAGATCCGCCCGCAGCACCCGCAGGAAGCGCAAAGGTTCCAGATAGTGGGAATCCACCAGGTCCTGCGAATCCGCCCGGAAGAAGAGCGGGACGCAGACCACCGCCCCCACCAGACAGAATGCACCGGGCCAGGCCAGCCAGGAGATGTCCGAGGACAACCCCAGCAGGCCGACGCCCAGAAAGAACAGGATCCCAGCGCCGCACCCGAAGCCCGTCCCCCGACGCTCGGCCTTGCGGTCCTCCTGTTGTGCCGCCTCCAGGCGGGAAATCACCTCGCCCGGAGTCCCCTCGAACTCATGGATGCCCTTCTTCATGACCTGGAAATTCTCCCGAGACCGACCCGGTTCCCCCTGGCAGGCAACCAGGAACGGGCTGCGAAAGGAGGGCCCGACGAGGAGGTCAGACATGGACGAACGGATGCAACGGCTGCAGGACCTGGAGTTGCCGGAATCGATCTTGTGGCTGGCGAGCCAACCTCACGGCGAGGACCTCTTCTTCTTCCGCTGCGGCGAGGTCGAGTCCCCGGAGGCCATGCGCTTCCCAGAAGGGATTCCCGCCGAGCCTCTCTGGCAATTCGACTGGTGGGTGACCGCAGCGCGTCGGCGGGACGCCCATCTGGAGTATCTGGGCTTCGACGCCAATGACCCCGAGAACTGGCAACTGCTGGCCACCAGCGAGAAGGGCCTGTTGACCAACCTCTTCTCGGACCTCATCGAGGACGAGGACTGGGAAGAGGAAGAAGAAGAGGCCATGCGGGCCCTGCGCGAGGCCGCCGAACAGGTCGGCTTCCAGGGCCTGGACGAGCTGCTGGCCTTCCAGGCCGAGCGCGCCGGCGACCCCGACTATGCCGAGAGCCTGGCCGAATGGACCCGAACCCTGTAGGAGGTCGAAGATGAGCACCGTCTTTACGAAGATCCTGCAAGGAGAGATCCCGGGCCGCTTCGTCTACCAGGACGATCGCTGTGCCGCCTTCCTCTCGATTGCGCCACTCCAACCCGGCCACACCCTGGTGGTCCCTCGCCAGGAGATCGACCACTGGATCGACCTGGATGCGGACCTGGCCGCCTGGTGCATGAAGGTCGCCCGGAGGATCGGCCGGGCCCAGATGCGGGCTTTCCACCCCAGGCGGATCGGCCTGATGATCGCCGGGATGGAAGTGCCTCACACCCACCTGCACGTGGTCCCGATTCGGGAGGAAAGGGATCTGGACTTCGCCCGGGCCGACTCTGGAGCCCTTCCCGATGATCTGGACCGGGCTGCGCAGGCACTGCGGGAGGCCCTGGAGGCCGAACCGGGGCCCTGAATCCGTCCCGGATCGCATCGAGGCTGGCTGAGGAAGGATTTCCCGGGCCTTTCGTGAACTTTCATGGCTCCATCTTGACCCCGACCGAAGTTGATGCTGCATTCTAACGTCCATCTCGAGGCCCTGGCCTACGAACTCCCCCCCCACGTCGTGCGGACCACCTCGCTCTATGAGCGCCTGGCCCCCACGCTCAAGCGCCTGGGAATCCCCGGCGCGTGGTTGGCGTCCCTTTCTGGCGTGGAGGAACGCAGGTTCTGGGAGCCCGGGACCTTCGTCCCGGACATGGCCTCCCGGGCGGCGCGCAAGGCCCTGGAGCGATCCGGGGTGGCCCCAGAACAGATCGGCTGCATCCTGAGCACCTCGGTCTACAAGGAGTTCCTGGAACCCTCGGTGGCCTGCATGGTGCACCACGACCTGGGGCTTCCCCCCGAAGCCATGAACATGGACATCGGCAATGCCTGCCTGGCCTTCCTCAGCGGCATGTCCCTGGTGTCCCGGATGATCGACCAGGGGCAGATCCAGGCTGGCCTGGTCGTGGACGCCGAGTGCTCGCGGGCCATCGCCGAGGCCACCCTCCAACGGCTGACGGCCCCGGATATCGACCTGCCCGCGTTCTCCAAGGAGTTTGCCGCCCTGACCCTGGGATCGGGGGCCGTGGCGGCGGTTCTCACCCACTCCTCGATTTCGCGCAGCACCCACCGGATCGTGGGCCACGTGACCCTGGCCAACACCAGCTACTGCAAGCACTGCATCGGAAAGGTCAGTGAGATGATCACCGACCAGACCAGCCTGATGAAGGGTGGAGTCGAGCTGGCGCACCGGACCTGGGCCCTGGCGGCCCGCACCTTCGGGTGGACCCGGGACAACATCAAGCAGTTCATCTGTCACCAGGTCGGAGCCCGGCACCACAAGCTCCTCTTCGAGACCCTGGGCCTGGACCCCACCCGGGCCTTCCAGACCTTCCCCTTCCTGGGCAACGTGGGACCCGCCTCGGTCCCCCTGACCCTGGCGATGGCAGACGAGCGAGGCCATGTGGTTCCCGGAGACCGAATCGGTCTGATGGGAATCGGAAGCGGCCTGAACTGCGCCATGATGGAGATCGTGTGGTAGACAAGACGAACCGGAAGTCCCCCTGGCGTCCCCTGTACCCCTTTGAATCCAACTGGATCCACCTCCCCTCGGGGCCACGCATGCACTACCTGGACGAGGGACAGGGCGAGCCGATCCTGGCGCTGCACGGGAACCCCACCTGGTCCTTCTACTATCGGGAGCTGGTCAAGGCCATGCGGGCGGAGCACCGCATCGTCGTGCCCGACCACATCGGCTGCGGGTTCTCCGAGAAGCCTCAAGACTACAACTACCGCCTGGCTCAGCACATCGACAACCTGGAAGCCCTGGTCGACCGGTTGGACCTCGAGCCCTTCAACCTGGTCGTGCACGACTGGGGCGGCGCCATCGGGATGGGCCTGGCCGTCCGACGGCCCGAGCGGATCAAGCGGATCCTGCTGCTGAACACCGCCGCCTTCCGGATGCCGATCCTGCCACGGATCCTGCTGCTGGC
>DCTU01000444.1:2447-4773 GCA_002329445.1 bacterium UBP9_UBA1432 | reverse complement strand
CCCTCCCTTTCCTGGCCGTTCTCTTCGTGCTAAGATAACGGGCATGCGCATCGAGGTGAAGGTGGCCCTGCTCGACCCGCAGGGCGAGCGCTTCATGGGGGCGGGGCCCTTGTGGCTTCTGGAGGGGATCCGCCGGACGGGCTCCATCCGCCAGGCGGCCCTGGCCCTGGGGATGTCCTACGCCAAGGCCCACCGCCTCCTGGGACGCCTGGAACAGGCCCTGGGCTTGACACTCCTGGTCCGTCGCATCGGGGGCGCAGAGCGCGGTGGCGCTGGGTTGACCCCCGAAGGGGAGGAGTTCCTGGAACGCTACTCCCGGCTCTGCCAGACACTCCAGGCTCGGGCCCGGGACGAGGAGGAGGCCTTCGCGCGATTCTGCGGCGAGCTGGCTTCCCGCCAGGCGCCCCTGGCCCTGGGGGCTTCGCCGGGGGGGGGCGGGGCGTGAGGCTGCACTTCACGACCCGCGAGATGGCCACCCTGGCCATGCTGGTGGCCTGCAACGCGGCCATGGAGCTGACCCTGGGCAATCTGCTCCACGCCGTGCGTTCTCCCATGACCGGTTCCTTGCTGGTGGGCCTGAACCTGGTGGTCTACGCCATGGCCCATCTGCGGGTTCCCCGCCCTGGGGCGATCCTGGTGATCGGAGTGGGGACGGCGTTCCTGAAGTTCGCCCTGGCGGGATCGTTCAAGATGCTGGCCCTGCCGGCCATCGTCCTGGAGGCGGCCCTGATCGATCTGGTGATCTCCCGGGGGGGCCTGAACCGGGTCACGCTGGTGATCTCCGGGATTCTGGCCAGCGTCTTCTCGCTGGGCTGGAGGCTGACGACGGCCTGGCTCTTCGTCGGGATCGAGCCCGCAGTCACCCTGGCGCGTCTGGTCCACGAGGACTTCGCGGCGGGGTCTCCCTTCCTGGCCCTCCTGGGGGTGATGCTGGCCTCCCGGGCCGTGGCGGGGGCCCTCTTCGGCCTGCTGGCCTGGCGGGTCCTGGCCCTGGTGGAGTCGGCCCTGCACAGCGGGGCGGAGCCCTGAGGTGGAGGGCCTCCAGATCCCTCCCACGAGCCTGCACCAGCGCTCCGGCAGTGACTTCTGGACCTGGGAGGAGCGCTACGCGTCGCCGCGTCGCCGTCCCCGGCGCGGGCCCTCCGCCTGGCTGTTGACCCACGCGGATCGCCTGCCGGGAGGTCGGGCCCTGGACGTGGCCACGGGGGAGGGGCGCAACGCCCTGTTCCTGGCCCGGCGGGGCTTCGAGGTGACGGGGGTGGACCGCTCGCCGACGGCCTTGCGCACGGCCCGGGCCCGGGCCCGGGAGGAGGGGCTGGAGCTCGAGCTCCACCTGGCCGACCTCGAGGCATGCAAGCTGCCCGCCGGCCCCTTCGACGTGGTGGTGGTGATGCGCTATCTGCAGCGCAGCCTCTTCGAGCCGCTGGGACGGGCACTGGCCCCGGGCGGGGTCCTGCTCTATGAGAGCTTCACCCGGGACTACCTGAAGTACGGACCCCGGAATCCGGAGCATCTGCTGAGGCCCGGCGAGCTGCGCCAGGCCTTCCGCGACCTGGAGATCCTCGCCTATCGCGAGACGGAGGACCCCGAGCGCCGAGAGGCCCGGGCCAGCCTGCTGGCCCGCAAGCCCCTCAAGCCATGAGCAAGGCCCTCCCCTTCCGGGGAGGGCCTCTCAGGGGTCAGTCCTGCACGTAGTGGGGCAGGGCGATCGGGCAGGCCTCCAGGTCCCAGATCTCCTGGGCATACTCCTGGATGGTGCGGTCGGACGAGAAGTGTCCCAGACGGGCCACGTTGAGGATGGCCCGGCGGGTCCACTCCTCCTGGTCGCGGTAGAGCCGGGAGACCTCCTCCTGGGCCTGGAGGTAGGCGGCGAAGTCGGCCAGGACGAAGTAGGGGTCGCTGCCCACCAGGTTGTCCAGCAGCGGGCGGAACACGTCGGGCTGGCCGGGCGCGAACTCGTTGCGGTTCAGGCGGTCGATCACCTCGCGCAGATCCGGGCTGGCCTGGAGGCAGTCCACCGGGTTGTAGCCCCGGGCCCTCCTCTCGGCCACCTCGGGAGCGTTCAGCCCGAACAGGAAGAAGTTCTCAGGACCCACCAGTTCGCGGATCTCCACGTTGGCCCCATCCAGGGTCCCCACCGTCAGGGCTCCGTTCAGGCCGAACTTCATGTTCCCGGTTCCCGAGGCTTCCTTGCCGGCGGTGGAGATCTGTTCGGAGAGCTCGGCCGCAGGGATGATCCGCTCGGCCAGGGTGACCGAGTAGTTCTCGAGGAAGACCACCTTGAGGCGTCCGGCCACGTCGTGGTCGTGGTTGACCACCTCGCCGA
>DCTU01000444.1:0-2431 GCA_002329445.1 bacterium UBP9_UBA1432 | reverse complement strand
CTTCTTGATCCGGTTGTACAGGTGCACGATGTGCAGGGCGTTCAGGTGCTGGCGCTTGTACTCATGGAAGCGCTTGACCTGGACGTCGAAGAGCGAGTCCAGGTTCACCTCCAGGCTGTTGTGGGTGCGAATCCAGTCCGCCAGCATGGCCTTGTTCTCGCGCTTGATGCGGCGGAATCGGGCCCGGAAGCGGGCGTCCTCGGCCAGGGGCTCCAAGGCCCGCAGCCGCGAGAGGTCGGTGATCCAGCCCTCGTCTCCCAGGGCCTCGGTCAGCAGGCGCGCCAGCCGGGGATTGCACTGGGCCAGGAAGCGCCGGGGCGTGACCCCGTTGGTCCGGTTGTTGAAGCGCTCCGGCCACATCTCGGCGAAGTCCCGCAGCACGTCCGTCCTGAGAAGCTCGCTGTGCAGGGCGGCCACGCCGTTCACCGAGTGCGAGCCGACGCTGGCCAGGTGGGCCATGCGCACCAGCCGGGGGTGGTCCTGGAAGAGCGACATCCTCTGCACCCGGGCCTCATCCCCCGGGAAGCGCGCCCGGACCTCCTCCAGGAAGCGGCGGTTGATCTCGTACATGATCTGCAGGTGGCGGGGCAGGAGTCGCTGGAACATCTCCACCGGCCACTTCTCCAGGGCCTCCGAGAGCAGGGTGTGGTTGGTGTAGCCGAAGCAGCGGACCGTGATGCGCCAGGCCACCTCCCAGGCCAGGCCGTCCTCGTCCAGCAGCAGGCGCATCAGCTCGGCGATGGCGATGCTGGGATGGGTGTCGTTCATCTGGATGGCCGCCCGGTCCGGCAGCAGCTCCATCGACTTGTGGGCCTGCCGGTAGCGCCGCAGGATGTCCTTGATCGAGCAGGAGACGAAGAAATACTGTTGCTTGAACCGGAGCTCCTTGCCCTGCATCGAGTTGTCGTTGGGGTAGAGGACCTTCGAGATGTTCTCCCAGATGGTCTTCTGGTGCACCGCGTCGGCGTAGTCGCCCCGGTCGAACTCCTCGAAGTCGAACTCCTGCACTGCCCGGGCGCTCCACAGCCTCAAGGTGTTGACCGTGTTGTTGCGGTAGCCTGGGATCAGGGTGTCGTAGGGCAGACCCAGGACGTCGTCGGTTTCCGCCCAGCGGTAGCGGACATCCCCCCGCTCGTCCTGCCAGGGCTCGACGCTGCCGCCGAACTGCACCCTCTGGACATGCTCCGGGCGGGGGACCTCCCAGGGATTGCCGTAGCGCAGCCACTCGTCGGGCTGTTCGACCTGTTCGCCGTGGACGATGCGCTGGGCGAAGATCCCATACTCGTAGCGCAGGCCGTAGCCCATGGCCGGGTAGGCCAGGGTGGCCAGCGAGTCCAAGAAGCAGGCCGCCAGCCGCCCCAGGCCTCCGTTGCCGAGTCCGGCATCGGGTTCGTGGTCCAGCAGGACCTTCAGGTCGACGCCCAGGTCGTCCAGGGCGTGGCGGGTCTCCTCGGTGATCCCCAGGGCCAGCAGGTTGCTGGCCAGGGCTCGGCCCATGAGGAATTCAGCCGACAGGTAGTTCACCCGCTTGAGGTCCGCGGCCTTGTAGGCCTGCCGGGTTCTGATCCAGCGCTGGATCAGGCGGTCCCGGATGGTGTAGGCCAGGGCCATGTAGCGATCGTGGGGCGTGGCGGTGTACTCGTCCTTGCCCTGCAGGTAGTACAGGTTGTCCTTGTAGGCCCGGCGCAGGACCGCCGCGCTCATCCCGGTGCGATCGTCCTCGATCACCACGGCCACCTGGTGGCCCTCGGTCGGGGCAGAGTCGGCCTCTGGAACCGAGCAGGCCGTCAGTCCCGGGTCCACCTGGCCAGTCATGACCTGGGGCTTGTGGGTTGCGCGACGGGCCACCCGTTGCGCGGGGCGGGGGGCCTGCGAGCCTTCGGACTTCTTTGTCATCAGCCAACACCTCCGGAATTTCCCCCGAGGAGTGGCGCCCCCCCGGTCCGCCTCATTTCCCGCCCGCCCCGGGGGGAACCTCCAAGCCGCGAGGGGACAGCGCCGGGTATCCGGGCACCCGTTGGACGAGCGGAGGGGTGCCCCTGGACTTCAATCCGCCCTCTGCCGGAGCGATCCGGCCTGGGGGGGCACGCAGGCCCCGAACCGGGGGGCGTGGAACCCCTCCAGACCCGGGCGGCCGGGGGACCTTTCCTTGCGGGGGCAGTTTGGGAGGAACCGATGCGCAACTTCTCCAGCCGTGGCCTGGCTTGCCTGGGGGCCATACTGGCAGTCCTCCTCTTGGCGGTCGCATGTGGGAGAGGTGGGGGAGAGACCCCGGCGATCCCAGCCTTCCTGCTGCCGCAGGGCGCCGCGCGCCCCGTCGAGGTCGTCTTCGCGTCTCCCCAGGGGCAGCTCAAGCAACTCCCGGAAGGCGCCGCGGTCACCCTCGTCTTCAATCAGCCCATGGTTCCTCTGGAAGGCCTGGGCGAGAGGG
>DCTU01000066.1:10837-11506 GCA_002329445.1 bacterium UBP9_UBA1432 | reverse complement strand
AAGACTGCCAAGGGTTTGTCAGGTAGCCGGCGGATTCCTCCAACTGAATCCGATCTGTTTCACTGACAAATTCTGTCACCCCCGACCTGCAATACGCGCAACCGGATTGAAGGCTTCACCTCCTTCATCGCGAAACCTGGGTTCCACCGAGACATTGGAGGCTCTGATGATGTCCGATCCCCTTCCCACCCACGCCACCTGGGAGGGTGACCTTGACCAGGTCTACGACTCGGCCGTCGCCGAGTGGCTGGGCATGGAACCGGGCTTGGAAGCCGCAGCCTTCTACCGGCAGAGGGTCTTCCCGCTGACCTGCGAGCGCTTCCGCCGTGACCGGGACGGCGTCGAGCCCCTGGACCTGCTCTATATCCCGGTCGGCACCCAGCCCTACGCGCCGACCCTGGCCGCCCTGGCCAATCCTGCAGCCTGCGTGGCCCTTCTGGAGACCAGTGCCTCGGCCCCCTATGGCCAGGAGGTGGAAGCGGCTTTGGCGGCCGGGTCTCCCGAGACGGTCTTCCTGCACGTTCGGGTGCACGAGACCGCGGTCGCCGACATCGCGCTGGCGATTCGCGACATCTTCGACACGCGAGCCCTGCCTTCGGGGTCGAAGGTCGGTGCGGACACCACGGGTGGAACCAAGGTGATGACTGCAGCCATGGCCGGCGTGGGCAA
>DCTU01000066.1:7644-10824 GCA_002329445.1 bacterium UBP9_UBA1432 | reverse complement strand
GAGCACCTGGTCCTCCTGGACAACGTGCTGGACGTCTTTGGTGCCCGCCGGCGCGAAGAAGCCTTGGCCCTGTTGAGCGCGGGTGCCTGTGCGGCGGCCGAGGAGGCCTTTCTGGCCCTGGTGGCCGAAAGCGCAGCGTCGGCGGGAGATCGGGGCTGGGCTTCCCTGGCGGCAGCCAGCGGAGCGTTGCGTCGAGGTGAGCCTGGGGGCATGCGCCGACACCTGCGTCAGGCGGCAGCAACTTTGCAGACCCGGATTCCTCGAAGCGTCGGCGAGATGGTCCTGAGATCCTCGCAGAGTACGCGATCCGTCCTGCAGGCCCGAATCGGCGACCTGGACTCGGCGGCATTGGCCTGGCTGGCCGCAAAGGTCTGCTGGAACCAGGCAGATCCCCCGGCCGCCCGCGCCCTGGCCGAAGCCGCAGCAAAGGCCCTGGGGCTGGGGGCACCCGAAACGACCGAAAAGACTCCGGCCCTGATCCGGCGACTGGCCGGCACCGAAGCCATCCGACAGCGCCGGGCCCTGCTCGGCTGGTTGGACCACTACCTGGGAGAGGGTCTGGCCGAACAGGTGGAAGTCCTCCGGTGAGCCGCTACTCCTGGAAAACCAATCGCTTCCGTCCCCGCAACCGTCCCGCACGAAAGGTGGGGCCCCTGATTCCGGTCCGCGACGACCTGGCGGGCATGCTGGCCGCCCTGATGGAAGAGAAGGCTTCCATTCAGGGGATCCGGCTGGAAGCACAGGCCTTCGAGCGGTCAGAGCGGGATCTCTTCCTGGTCCGCCTGAGTGGAGATTCGCTGGGAAGGATTCGCGAAGACATGGTCGGGTGGACCGCCTATGGGCCGCTCAGCGGAGTGACAACGCGATTCACGGCCCCGCCAAGCTATGAAGAGGATGAGGATGAAAACGAAGAATGGTGGCGTGCCGAGGTGGCGACGGTCGATGTCGACCACCGGATGCTGGTCCTAGAGATCAAGCCGCCCCACGCGCCGCCCCGATCCGGGACCTTCTTCATGATCGAGCCGGACTACCAGGAACTGGTCCGTCGCTGGGCTGGCGCCAAGATCCACGCAGAATGCCTGGACCCCGGCCCTCCCTATCGCAGTCTGCCTGAGGGCCACCTGGGCTTCCAGAACACATCAGGCTGCTCGCCCGACGACCTGGCGCGGCTCCTTCGGTCACCTCATCTCCGGCCAGCAATGCGCCCTCCCCAGTTGGATGCGGCGCTGGGCGCCTGCAGCCCTCTTTCCCTGATCTGGGGACCTCCGGGGACAGGCAAGACCTTCACGATCGGGGCCATGGTGGCTGCCCTCTCCATCCTGGGCACCAAGGTGCTCGTCCTGGCCCCCACCAACGTGGCCATCGATCAGGCATGCCTGGCCATCGACGATGCCCGGTCCAGAATGGGACGTCCCCTGTCCCGGGGTGAGCTGATCCGGGCTGGCCGCCCCCAACTCCAGGCCCTGGAGGAACGAGATCACCTGATGGCCTGGAGCCATGTCCTGGCGTCCCACAGCGAAGAAGTTCAACGTGTGCGAAAGGCCATCGCCCTCCTTGAGAGAAGGCTGGCGAGTCAGCAGGGCCCCGCGAGAGATGAGACCAACCTCGACCTGGCGGAACTTCGTCAGATCCTGATTGCCCAGGAAAGAAACCGGGCCCGTCTGCTGTGGGAATTGGCCCAGAACGCCACCATCATTGCTACGACGTTGACGTCTGGCTTGGCGCACGGCTCCATCCGCGCGGCTCTGTCCGAGCAACGCTACGCCCTGGTCATCGACGAGGCCAGCATGGTTCCCCGCTACGTGCTGCCTCCGTTCCTCGAGCATCCCCCCATCCATCTCACCCTGGCCGGTGATTTCCGCCAGTTGGGCCCGNNGCCTTCGAGACGGCAGGATTGTGCGACGAGGCGGACATCCAGCGCCTTGAAGATGCCGGCATCCTGCACATGCTGGAGCACCAGAGCCGCATGAACGAGGGGCTGTGTGGCCCGGTCTCGGACGTGTACTACGAAGGGCGATTGGTCACGGTAGGTCAGCCCCCTGAACCGCCAGCGCTGCCCGAGTGGCCAGCCGCTTCCTGCCTGGTGGTCGATCCCGCCACCACCTCCCTGCCTGATTTCGCCGACCGCAGGGTCCTGCTGGAGCGAGTCAAGAAAGAGAACCGCTGGGAGAAGAGCGCCTGGATCGCCATCGGAATCGCTCGACAACTGCTGGAGGGTTCACCCGAGAAGTCCGTCCTGCTCCTGTCGCCTTTCCGCAACCAGGCAGACCTGCTGCGCAAGCTGGCCCGGACTCACTTGTCTGGATTTCCGAACGTGCGCGCCGGGACGGTCCATACCTCGCAGGGCAACGAAGCAGATCTGGTTGTCTTCGACCCGGTCAACCCGCGCCACGGCTGGCTGTTGGAGAACTTCGGCAAGGGCGACGCCCCCCGCCTGTACTGCGTGGCCTTCTCGCGCCCGCGCCAGCAGTTGGTCCTGATGGCCCGTCGCGCCGAACTGAATGACAATCGCGAGATGAAGCAACTGGCGCGCGATGGGGTCGACTGGACGCCTTGGAAGCCCAAGGCCCCCCACGCCATCAGCGTAAGGGAAAGACGCCAGGCAACCCCGGCCCGCGTCCTTCCTCCCGACCCCTACGATCCTCTGGTCATCGCCTTGCGTGGAGAGCCCTGAGCCATGTCAACCTACATGTTGATCTCGTGCGGCACCAGCGTGCTGACCAACGGAGTGGACGCCGCCACCCGCGACCGTTGTTCCCGATTGGCCAATGAAAGGGAGCTGGACCCGGAAGACCGCAACTGGCTGGACCGCCACCGTGAGGCGACCTCCCGAAGGTTGCAGGCAGGGGGATGGACCCAGGCCCGCAAGCAGAGCGCCGAATTGAACTCGCTGGCAGCCTTCCTTCCCGCGCCGCCTCGGAATGCAGGCCGCCCCGACCACCTGGTGCTGCTGCACACCGACACCGACCTGGGTCGGGCCGCAGCGCAGATCCTCAAGGACTGGCTGGATACTCAAGGATACGAAGCCCGACTGCACACCACCCCGGGCTTGGCGACCCGAAGCCTGGAAGACTTCCAGGCTTCTCTTTCCGAGTTGGTCCGATGGGCCTGGGAGGAGCTTCCTGGCTACCGGGAGGCGGGCTTCCGGATCGTCTTCAACCTGACCGGTGGCTTCAAGGG
>DCTU01000066.1:0-7503 GCA_002329445.1 bacterium UBP9_UBA1432 | reverse complement strand
TCTACTTCACCCACGAAGGCCAGGCAGGCCTGACCCCCTGGGGAGAGATGGTGTGGAATCAGGCACGAGAACGCCTGTACCGCGAATTCCTGCCCTCTCCCCTGACCCATCGCGTGGTCTATCAGGACGCCTTCCGGAAGACGGCCGAGGCCCTGGCTCCCAACCAGCTCTACACATTGAACCGGAACCTGGACCTTCTGAACAGATTCATCGAGGAGCCCGAAGGGCCAAACCTTCGCGCCCTTCGTTTCAAGAAACTGAAACTCCCCACGGAAGACGGCTGCACGCACGAGTTCTACGCCAGTTCCGAGGGTGCCGCGCCGCGGTGTTACTGCAGCATCCGACAGGACATCCTGGTCGTCGAGAGACTTGGAAGACATCTGTAATCCCGACGGGATTCCGAGCAAGGAGGCTTTCCATGCGCACCCTGGTCATCACGGTTGGCGGCTCATTCGAACCGGTCCGCACTTCCATCGAGAGTCTCGAGCCCGACAGGGTGGTCTTCCTGTGTTCGGGTGGACGCTCTGGAAGCCGTTCCCAGGTTGACGGCCCAGGCACCCCGTGCGAAGTGCGACAGCTTGGCCAGGTGGTCGATAAGAAACCCAGTCTGGTCCATCAACTGGACCTGAAGGACTACGAAGTCGAAACCTTGGAGGATCCTGACGATCTGCCCGCGTGGTATGCGCTGGCCTCAGGTGTCCTGGAAAGACTGATGAGCCAGGAGGCATCCGAGATCCAGGTGGACTATACCGGAGGAACCAAGACCATGTCTGCGGCTTTGGTCGCGGCTGCGCTGGACCTCCAGGTCCCGGTCTTTGTCACGACAGGCGTGCGTCGCGACCTGGTCAAGGTGGATTTCGGACAGTCGACCGAGAGGCTGGAAACGCACAGGATCCACGCAGCACGTGCTTTGAAGATCTTTCTCCCCGATCTGTTGGAGGCCTTCGATTACTCAGGGGCTGTCAGTCTCATGGAGAGACTGCGAATCCAGGGCCACTCTCACGGAGTCCAGCGTGCAGAGTTCCAGTTCTGGTGGAATCTCTCCCGTACTCTGGAGGCCTGGGACCGATTTGACCACGACACAGCCTCCAGGTTCCTGGCCTCACTGACCCGAGACCCGTGGATCCGAGACCAATTCCTGAACCGCTTGAAGAATATCTGCACTGCGCGTGCAGACCTGGAGACCCGAGGAGATGCAGACGGATCCCTCCCAAAGGCAAAATCTCATCACCATGGATATGAACCCGTCTGGGACCTGATTCTGAATGCTGAGCGCCGGGCAGCCCAGTCCCGCTTTGATGATGCCGTGGGAAGACTCTACCGGGCCCTCGAACTGACCGCTCAGATCCGATTACAGAGGACCTACGGCATCTACACGGTACACGTCCCGCCGGAGGTCATCCCGGAATGCGTGCGCCCGCTGCTGATGGAGGGCAAGACTCCCGACCCCAAGACAGGTTGTGTCCGCGTGGGACTTTTCGATTCCTGGCGCATCCTGAGCGCTTTCCCCGACGATCCGCTCGGGCAACGCTTTGACCCACTCAAAGGCCACCTGCAGACAGCGCTTGAAATCCGCAATCACAGTCTCTTTGCCCATGGATTCCAATCGATCAACCTGGATGCCTGGCGCGGCTTCCACAAACTGGTCTCCGGATTCCTGGCTGATTGCATCAGAGATCTGACCCGCGAAGAGTTGCCAGCACAGTTGCCGGGCAGGCTCCCGGAACTCCTACTGCCTCAGCAGTAGTGCCAGGCATGGACAGCGCCGTCCTGGTTGAAGCCAGGTCAGGTCCTGACCTCATTGGACCCAAAGAATGGCTCCCCGAATCCCGAGGAGCCCTGATTGCCTTCATTCGGCCCCTGCGAGGACTCGGACGCCTCCGAGGCGAACAAGTGATCCCAGAGCCATGAGTCAGCCTCTCACCAGCATCCCCGACGCCTCTGCCCTGCAAGGTCTCGCCTTGCTGCGGCTGCGCCTGGATCTCGAAGCCAGGGACGACCTGGCCTTGCCCTCTTTCTCGGGGACCTCCTTCCGAGGCCTGCTGGGCTGGTGCCTTCAGGCGGCGGCCTGCCCGAATCGGCCGCCCTGTCGAGAATGCCGGCAGCCGGATTCATGCGCCTACAGCTATCTGTTCGAGACCCGAGCCGTGGGAGTCTCGGAAAAGCAAGGCAGCGAAGAGGTCCCGCGCCCCTTTGTCCTGGAGCCGCCTTTCGGTCTGCGGACCATCTGCTCTGGGGAGCCCTTCCGCCTGGGCCTGACCTTGTTTGGGAGGGCCACGGAGTATCTCCCCCACTTCCTCTATGCCGTCGAAGAGATGGGCCGACGCGGCCTGGGAGAGCGTCAGGCCCGCTTCACTCTGAAATCGGCCAGCGTCGTCCGTCCCGGGGCCCCTCCCCGACTCTTCTATGAAGGAGGGAACGCCACGACACCTGGGCGCGCCCTGGAGGAACCAAGTTCCTGGGATCTCTCCGAGATGGCCCGACAGGCCGATGGATTGACCGGGGCCAGGAGACTGGAGATTGCCTTCCAGACCCCCACGCGTCTGGTCAGCCGGGGGCAACTGGTGGACGAACCCGAGTTCCACCACCTGATCCGTGCCCTGTTGCGCCGGATCGACCTGCTGGGCAGGGTGCACGGCGAAGGGCCTCTGGATGTGGACTTCCGCCAGATCGTCGCACGCGCCGAAGAGTGCGCCCTGGAAGACTTCGAACTGGACTGGTTCGACTTCCGGCGCCACTCCAACCGGCAAAGACGGGAGATCCAGATGGGCGGACTGGTCGGCCGGGCAATCTATGCCGGCCCCGTCGGGGAATTCCTGCCATTGCTGATGGCCGGCCAGGAGCTGCATCTCGGCAAGGCGACCACCTTCGGACTGGGAAGAATCGAGGTCCGCATCCTTCCGGGAGGGGCCACCTCGATGTAGAGCACCGCATGGCGCGCCGCCCGATCCGAGCGGCGACGGCCTTGGATTGGAGGAGACCATGGCCGAACCAGAACGCACGGACCGCATCGCGACTCCATCCGCCCCCAGCCAGGATCCGGTGAATGTGGCGGCAGCGGTCGCCGAGGTGGCNNTTGTTGACCATCCGGCACGTCCGTGACAGCGCACTGCACTTGCGCCTGGCGGACCTGTGCGAAGAGCTCGGAATGGGCGACCGCCTGATCCTGGAATTGAACGATGCCTTCCGAGACGCCCCTGAAGAGCTGGATCTGCTGCGGCGACTGGCCCAGGTCCACCACGACGCCGGGCGGACCGAGCGCGCCATCAAGTGCTGGCGGGCCCTGAGCGAGAGGGCGCCTGACGACGTGGAAGTCTGGGAGGAGTTGGGGGCTCTTCTGACAGCCCACGGCTTCCCTGAAGAGGCGCGCGATGCCTACACCAGAGGGCTGCAAACCACCGGCGATCGGCGCTTTGAAGGCCTGCTGCGAAGCCTTCAATCCGGCCCCAAACCTTCTGAGGGTGCGGAGGCCGAGGCTCCCCTGGAGGACGCCCTCCTGGCCCGTTTCGTCACCCTCTTCAGTGGCCGCGAAGGCCTGTACGCCCGGCAATGGGTGAATCCCCAGGGGCAGACCGGCTACACTCCGGTTCGCGAGCCCTTCAACATCCGGGTGGCTCGAAACCATCTTCTGGGGAACCACACCGTCGGGATCTACCCGGTCCGACTGGACAACACGGTCAACTTCGCGGCCTTTGACCTGGATCTGGCCAAGGGCCTGGTCGAACGCTCGGGACCAGGACGACCAGACTGGGAGACCGCGATGGCTGCCCTGGAGCAGCATGCCCGACGCCTGGTCCTGTGCGCTCGCGAACGCGGTCTGGAGCCTTGTCTGGCCGATAGCGGCTCGAAAGGGCGCCACATCTGGTTCTTCTTCGCAGAGCCCCTGCGGGCTGGGGAAGCTCGGCGATTGCTCCAGGCCCTGGATCGAGAGGTGGCGCCTCCGCCGCTCAACGTCAACATCGAAATCTTTCCGAAACAATCCAACCTTCCCCCGAACGGCCTGGGGAACCTGATCAAGATCCCGTTGGGGATCCACAAACTGAGCGGACGCCGCGTGCAGTTCCTGGACCTGGACGGCACCCCCATCGCGGATCAACACGCCTGGCTCATGACCGCCCCGCGCACCTCTCGCGACACGATCCTGCGGTATCTCGAGCAGGTTGCACCTCGGACGGAGGAAGAGAACCCGAGCGCCCCCTGGGAAGGCAACGAGGAGGGGGGCGCCGCCTCCCCCCGGCCTGCCCTGCAGATCCTCCAGGAGTATCATCCCGACGACGACATCACCCTTCAGACGGTGCTGGGGCACTGCGTGACCCTACGCACCCTGGTCAACAAGGCCGAAACCGAGCGCACCCTCACGCACGATGAAGTGAACGTGCTGCTCTACACCCTGGGGCACCTCGAGAACGGACCCCAGGCCGTGAACAGCCTGCTCCGCAAGTGCCCCACAGTGGACTCGAAGCTGTATCTGAAGAGCCGCCTGCGGGGAAATCCGATCAGTTGCCCCAGCATCCGCAAGAAGATTCCTTCGGTGACAGCCGGGCTCCCCTGCAATTGCGAGTTCGCGACCGAAGCCGGGCTCTACCCCAACCCTATGCTGCACCTGCAGGCCTCAAGTCCCCCGCCCGGGACCAAGGTGGACACCCTCCAGTTCCAGGCCCTGCTTTCGGACTTCCTCAGGGCCCGTCAGGCGCTTCATGCCGCCGAGCGAGTGCATCGGCGCCTGGCCGACCAGGTCAACTCGTGGTTTGACCAGGCCGGCATCGACGAATTCCAGACCCCGATGGGCCTGCTGAAACGGACGAAGAACGAGGACGGCGGGCCCCGCTTCATCCTGGACGTGTGATCCCATGTCCGTCCTGTACGTGACCGAGCAAGGCACCACGGTCCACAAACTGGGGCGCCGCCTGGTGGTCCGCAAGCTCGGCCATGTCATCGAGACGGTCCACACCTTCAATCTCGAACAGGTCATCCTTTTCGGCAACATCCAGTTGACCGCCCAGGCGACCACCTTCCTGCTTCAAGAAGGGATCGACACGGTCTTCATGGGGACCGGTGGACGCTATCGGGGGCGACTGGTCTCGGGGGACGGCAAGAACATCCTGCTTCGGCGCCAGCAGTTCCGCAAGGCTGAGGAGGAGTCTTTCCTGCTGGACATCGCCCAGCGGTTCGTTCGAGGAAAGCTGAACAACTGCCGGACCCTGCTGCGCCGACACCAGCGCCAGCGCCCCAACGACGAAATCCAGACGGCCCTGCTGCGCATCAACCACAGCATCCGTGCCCTGGCCAGCACCCGATCGCTGGACGAAATCCGGGGCCGTGAAGGCGCTGGAGCGGCGGCCTATTTCGGGTGTTTCCCGCGTTTGATCCTGCAAGAAGGCTTCCCCTTCGGAGGGCGCACCCGGCGCCCGCCCAAAGATGCTGTCAACGCCCTGCTCAGCTTCGGCTACACCATGCTTTTGGGAACCGTGACCACCGCAATCCAAGTCGTCGGGCTGGACCCCTTCCTGGGAAGTCTGCACGCAGCCGAGAACGGCAAACCCTCGCTGGTCCTGGACCTGATGGAGGAGTTTCGCCCCCTGCTGGTCGATGCCGCGGTCCTGCGGGCCATCAACCGTCGGCAGATGGTCCCCGGAGACTTCCTCTACCAGGAAGACGTCGAGATGCCGGCCGAGCTGGCCGGAGACGAACCACCCGCCCGCGAGGACTACCCGGTCCTGCTTCGCCCGGAAAGCATCCGCAAGTGGATCCTGGTCTATGAGCAGACCCTCCGCCAGAGGGTCCTCTATCCCCCATTGGGCACCCAGATCACCTGGCGCCAGGTCGTGTTGGAGCAGGCGCGCCGCCTGGCTCGGCACATCAAGGCCGAGGAGATCTACGAGCCCTTCGTACCCCGCTGATGTTCATCGTGATCACCTACGATGTCGTCGAAGACGACCGCCGGACCCGCCTTTCCAAGATGCTCTGCGACTTCGGCCGCAGGGTCCAGAAGAGCGTCTTCGAGTGCGTGCTGACCGAAAAGCAGTACCTGGACCTGAAGGCCCGACTGGATCGGCAGATAGACCATGAAGTCGACACCATCCGCTACTACCACCTGTGCCAGCGGTGTGTCCCGGCCGTGGAATTCACCGGGACGGGCACTGGCCCGGAGGACGAGACCGACGGTGTGATCATCGTCTGAAGGGGAGGAACCAGCATGAGCACCCCGACCCAGGAACAGCCCGTGACACAGGAAACAGCAGCCCCAGAGCCCAGGCCGACTCTGAGCTGGACCGAGGCCGAGGCCCAGCGAAAGGCAGGGCAATACGCCAGCGCCGGCCGAGCCTTTCACGACTTCTGGAACGAGCGCAGTCAGGCCGCAGCCGGTTGGCGTTATGCCTTCTGCCTGCGCAAGGCCGGCTATCCCAACCCCGCCCTGAACGTAGCCCTCCGCGTCCAGAGGGCCCACCCGGAGGATCCGGCGACCCGCAGCGAGGTGGCCTGGTGCCTGTACTACGCCCGCCTGAAGCCCGCCCAGGCTGCAGAAAGCGAAGAAGCGGTCCTGCAGGCCGCCCGAGACATGGTGAAGGCTGGGGCCGAAGGGTTGCCATTGGAACTGGCGGTCTTCGCCGCCATGAGCGCCGCCAAGGGCAAGGGCCACTGGGGAGAAGTCGCGCGCTGGTGCGAACTGCTGACGCCAGAGACACTCTCGGACGAACCCCAGGAGGGGCCGAAGGGGCGCAAGATCCCCTCGCCACGCGAGCGCTACTACTATGCCCGCGTGAAATCACTGGTCCACCTGCAACGCTGGCCCGAAGCCCTCCAGGCAACACAAGAGGCATGCCAGGCCTATCCTCGGAACCTGGAATTCCTGCGCTGGCAGGCCGAGGCCCAGGCCGGGCTGGGTAACATTGAAGAAGCAATCCGCCTGCTGGCACCCCTGGAACGAGACCGCCGGGTCCGCTGGTACCACCTGGCAGACCTGGCGCGCTTCCTGCTGGAGATGGAACGCCTGGACGAGGCCTGGAAGACGGCCCGGCGAGCCCTGGACCTGCCCGCCGAGGACCAGGCACGAGTTGGTCTGCTGGCCACCATGGCCAAAATCGCGCTGCAGCGCCAGGATCCCGAAGCGGCAGCCCGGCATCTTGCGTGGTGCCTGGCCCTGCGCCGGGAACAAGGCTGGCCGATCCCTCCGCCCCTGACGGAACTGCGCCAGAGGCTCGACGGCGTCGAAGTCGACTGGGATGCCTCCGCCCGGAACCTGCGTGCCTTGTGCCTGCCCAGAGGCCAGAGCCCCTCCGCCGCCGATCCTGGAACAGCGCGGCTTCGAGGTCGGGCCCCAGGAGAACCCGTCCGGAGCACGACTTCGGGCAGCAACCCAACGGAGAGCGGGCCACCTCCCCTGCCCGACCTGGCCGAAGACGGAACCCTGATCGGCACCGTGACCTCCTTCCAATCCGACCGCTCCTTCGCCTTCCTGAAGGTTGGGAACCGTGAACGCGTCTTCGTCCTGACCGCCGACCT
>DCTU01000282.1 GCA_002329445.1 bacterium UBP9_UBA1432 | reverse complement strand
GGCGTGGCCCCATTGAAGCCTCCAGGGCCGCCCGGGCCGCCTCCGGTAGCGGGGACATATTCCCACGCCTATCCAGGCGTGGCCCCATTGAAGCGGAGGTCTCCCTGTGACCCCGGCGGAGACCCTCCTGATTCCCACGCCTATCCAGGCGTGGCCCCATTGAAGCCTGGCCCTGTGACTCTCGCTCCAGGTGTTGTGGTTGATATTCCCACGCCTATCCAGGCGTGGCCCCATTGAAGCCAGCCAAGCCGCCAGTGGCCAAGAAACCGACCACCGAATTCCCACGCCTATCCAGGCGTGGCCCCATTGAAGCGATGGCCATCGTCAACCTCCAGCCAGGTAGAACGACATTCCCACGCCTATCCAGGCGTGGCCCCATTGAAGCACCGGCTGGTTGGTGGTGAGTTCATCTGCGATGGCCATTCCCACGCCTATCCAGGCGTGGCCCCATTGAAGCAGGTCTGTTCCTTCGGGTTGATCGCGGGAGGGCTCTCCATCAGGGAACGGTCCATCTCTGCAGGGCTCTGCCCTGGCGCGCTGGCCCTCAGGGGCTTCAAGGCGACGATGGGGATCCTGCGGGATGTGGCCCGGCGATAGTCCTCGTAGGCCGGCCAGGCCTGGACGAACCGCTTCCACAGGGCTTCGCGACGGGGAGAAGGCACGATTTCCGCCTGGACCTGCTGGACGCGCCGACCGAACTGGACCAGACCGCGCCCTCCTGCCGCCTGGAGGTTGGTTAACCAGGCCGGGTCGACGGGGCTTCCGCCGTAAGAAGCGACCACGACCAGATCGCCTGCCTCTTCCAGGCACAGGAGTGGGGCCACGAAGGCCCGGCCGGACTTGCGCCCCATGTGGTGCAGGAGCAGCACCGGGGTGCCGGCCATCCTGCCTCCGATCCGGCCGCCCGTGGCCTGATAGACCAGGACATGCAGGCGCGTCATCAGGCGCAACAGCCACGGGATGCGGACCATCCGCATGCTGCACCACCCCGCGCAGCGGTGGATGAAGCCCGGTCTCTGTCTCCTGGGTTCCTCCACGGAAGGTCCCTCCTGTCGGTTGAGAGATCCTTCCCCGACATCCTGTGGCGACCTGCCGCCCGGTGCAGCGTCGGCGGACCTGGCCGAGGCCCGCGCCACCCCGACCAGGATCAGTCCGCCTCCCAGGAACTGCCAGGGGCCCACCGGTTCGCCCAGCACCAACCAGGCCAGGGCGCTGGCGGCCACGGGCTCTCCCAGCAGGGCAGTGGCCACGATCCCGGCCTGGAAGACCCGCAGGCTGCGGTTCAACAGGGTGTGTCCGATGCCTTGCGGCACCAGTGCCAACAGGCCCAACAGCAGCCAGTCCCGGCTCTCATAGCCCGTCAGGGGTGTGCCCGAGATCCAGGCCATCCCCACCAGTGCCAGGGCGGCCACCCCGTAGACCACCGCGACGTAGGAGAGGGTGTCCACTTTTCGCTGCAGCTTCCGACCGGCCAGCAGATAGGCGGAGGCAGCCAGGGCGCCCAGCAGTGCCAGGGCGTTCCCCAGCATGGGGGCGGGAGCCTGCCCTGTCGGCGAGCGGTCCACCAGGGTGACCAGGGCGGTGCCCGCCAGGGCCAGGGCCAGGCCCTGCCAGAAGGTCCGCCCCGGGTCCTCGCGCAGCAGGATCCGCGAGCCCAGGCCCACCCACAGGGGAGCGGTGGTCACCAGGACCACCGAAGAGGCCACGCTGGTCATCGACAGGGAGGTGATCCAGGCCGCGAAATGGGCCGCCAGGAAGAGCCCTGAAAGAACGGCCAGGATTCGATCCCGACCACGGAAGGCGGCCAGACCCGGGCTCTGACGCCAGGCGCAGAGGACGACGAAGGCCGAGGCGGCCAGCAGCAGTCGCCAGGATGCGATCCCCAGGGAGGGGACCGCGCAGGAGCGGACCAGGACGGCGCCGGTGGAGACCGCCAGGACCCCCAGGCCCAACTCCAGGGAAGGCGCGATTCGCATGCCGCGTCGCTTCCCCCGAGAAGGTCGGGCACCTGCGCCAGTCGGGTCGGGGAGGGGCGGAAAGGCCGCGCTGGAACCCGCGCGGGTCCCAGCGCGGCGTTCACTCAATCGGGCTGGGGCACGAACAAGCCCAGGCCGAAGTGGGAGCCGTAGCCCAGGCAGATCGGACCCTGCACCGGGGTCGGGAAGACCAGTCGCCAGCCCAGGGCCGGCTGGTTGGAGCGCAGGCCTTCGCCCGTCAGGCGCTGTGTGCGGAATCGGGCCCAGGGAAGGGTGCGACCCTGGAAACGACATTCCTTCAGGGGTGTGACCTCGGTCGGTTCAGGCAGACCGCTCAAGGCCAGCAGGCGGCGCAGGTCGTGTTCCGGGCTGCCGACCAGCAGACCGTTCTCGAATCTGCGGGTGCCGCGGGCGCGAGGATGGCGGGTCGGGACGAAGGGGGTGAGGCTTTGCCAGACGGTACCGGAGGCCAGGATGGGTGTTCCGGCGGCCGTGGTCCGGGAGTCGCTGAAGTCTTCGGGCTGGCCGGTTCCCAGCAGGACAACGTGAATCGGGTCGGAGCCGATTCCAAAGACCCGCCCCACTTGCCCCAAGGCCCTCAGGGCCGGTTCGTCCAGGCCCTCGGGGGCCCACAGGGTCAGGTAACGCACCTGGCCATCTCGTGGCCCGGTCTCCCCCAGAAAGTGCGCGTGCTGGTGCCCTTCGCGGCGGGAACCGTCCGGGTTCCGTCCCGTGAAGGTGGGATGTCCGTCGCTCAGGCGAACAAACTCCTTGTGGATGGTTTCGCCGACGCGAAGGGTTTCGGTCAGATCGGGCAGCACGTTTGAGGCCAGGGCGAATCGGGCCACGCGGGGCGGGTCCGTGCGTGATCGGTTCTGTCTGGAGGTTCGGCGTGCTCCGTCCAGCCGATCCAGGGGGCGGAGGTATTCCACCCAGCGCCCCCCGGGCGGCTGGTTCCAACCGGCCTTTCTCAGGTCTTCGGTCTCCAGGGTCAGGGCCTCGAAGAGAGTCTCCGGTGCCAGGGGCGGTTTCTTCCCCTTGGGGCGGGGGAGGCTGTCCGCCCACTCGTGATAGTCCTGGGGGCTTCGAGGGCAGAGGAGCCGGACCAGCTCCTCTCCAGGCCCGGGAGACCGGTCCTTTGCGGGACGAACGTCGGTGCGTCGCAGGATGTCTTCGATCCGTCTGGCCGTGACCCAGGATTCCGAGCGCCCCAGCCAGGTCAGTCGTTCCAGAAGCAGGTCCAGGGCCCCTTCAAGCTCGGGATCCAGGAGCAGGTCGGGCCAGGTCACCACCAGAGGCTCTTCCCGGCTGACCGAGGCGAAGGTGTCGAAGACCTTGTTGGTCTTCCCGTCCAGCGCGGTCCTGTACAGAGACATGAAGTGTCGGGTGTGGCCGGAGGAGGCCGGAGGCAGTTGGTAGCTGGGAAGGTGCCCCGCCAGGGTCTCGACCAGGCGGGTGGCGGTGGCCTGGGGGATGTCCTCCTGGGCGCGCGAGAGCCACACGGCCTGGAGGGCCCGCACCAGTCGCCAGGGGGACGGGGGCCAGTCGATTTCGCCCTCGTTGACGTGGCGATCCCAGGGCGTGGCGTGATAGCGCCCTGCCGGGAATCGGAACTCCAGGGTCAGCATCTCGTCAGCCCTTCGCGCTCTGGTAGCGGACGACCGTGACGGCCGGGTCGGCGAAGGCCGGCGAGGTCTTCCGGATCAGCTCCGGCAAGGTGGCTTCCATCTCCGCCAGGGACGGCAGGTCGAAGCCCTCTGGCCGGGTTACGCCCAGGCCCGAGCCGGTCAGCTCCAGATCGCAGGCCGTGCGCAGGCGCAAGCCGGTCTGCAGGAAGCGCAGGACCTTGTACAGCGAGAGGCCGACCAGCAGCCGGAAGGCGTCCGGACCCAGGGCGTACGCGCGCAGTTGGACCAGGTCCAGGTTGAAGAAGGCGGTGATCTTTCCGGTGAACTCTTCGCGGGAAAACGGGACGTGCCCGAACCCCTTCTTGGCATCCCCGGAAGGATCCACCTCGTCCAGCTTGACCCCACCCGAGGTGGCCGGGTTGACTTCAGCGGCCTCGATGAATCCGGACAAGGCCCGGGGCAGGCGCAGCCGCCCGCCGGCCAGTTCCTTCTTGGCCAGGAAGATGCCGTGGATCAGGGCATTGGGATCGTAGCGCAGCAGGGTCCGGGCCAGCAGGCCCAGGTCAACCCGCCCGGTGTCCTGGGCGCCCAGTTCGGCCTTCAGGCGATCGAAGAAGCTTCGGTCCTTGCCCTCCAGGATATAGGGGCTGTTAAGGCGGTGGGCCTCCAGCACCGAGGTGGTGAGGAATTCGCCCGTTGGCGTCTCCACCCGGACATAGGGCAGGCCGCGCAGGGGCTTCACCCAATCCCGGCTGGCTTCGTCCCAGACCACCTCCTCCAGGCGGTTGGCCACGCTCTGGTTGGACTCCAGCAAGAGCATGGGGGTCCCGTCGTGGGCCTCGTAGCGGGCGGGACCCAGGTTCGGGAAGCCGGTGGGCTGGAATCGGGTCCCCTGCACGGGCTTGAGAGGGGCCTCCAGAAGCAGGCGAGGGGCGCTTTCCAGGACGTTCCAGTTCATGGGTATCTCCTTTTCGGTTTCAATCGGGTTCTCGGGTTTCAAGCGTTGACGGGTGTCGGCGGACGAAGCACCTGCCGGGCCAGAAGTCGCAATGTGCGTTCGTCCAGGGGCAGCAGCACGGCGGAAGCAAAGCGGCGGGACAGTTGAGGTGGCAACCAGGCCTCCTCCAGCAAGGGCGCCAGCATGCTGGAGCGCAGGCGTTGCGCGGCCCGGGAGACGGCCCGGGGACCCTGACCGGCCAGGGCTGCCAGCAGGATGTCCGGGTCACAGGGCACCGGGATCCCGTCGGGTTCCGAGCTGCCGTGTCGAATCGGACGGCCGGCAAAGCACAGCTTCAGAAGGGAGAAGCCCGCCGGAGGATTCGAGGCGACCGTGTCCTCCGGCGGTTCGGAGCCTGCCTCCTGCCGCGAGGGCTCGACCAGCAGCAGGCCCCAGAAGAGGTCGGCTGCCCGCCGCCAGTCCAGCTCGGAGTTCAGCCAGGCCTGCAGCGTCTCAAGTCGAACCCGGCGCGATGAGACGTCCCTCCAGGTGGCCGTGGCCGAGGACGTCGGATCCCCCGAGTCCGTCGACTTCATGAACTGCAGGACCAGCAGTCGCGCCAGGGCGATTCGGGCGATCTGCTGGAGATCGTCGGCAGGACGCAGGATTTCGTCCTGGCGCTCCTTGACCCAGCGTGTGCTGCTGCGGGAGGCTTCGGTGGGGTCGAAGAGCCAGCGCATGGTCGTGCGGGCCCCCTGCGCGTTCGTGACCGCCAGGCCCGCCAGCGCAGCGGCTGCGTCGTATTCCGCCGAGCCGTCGTCGGCCTGCCGGGCCCAGCGCGGGTCCAGGGCGGGACATGGCCTGGGGTGTTTCCACGGATCCTTGATCGGCAACNNCAGGGCGAAGCTCCTGTGCAGAGCCCCGACGGTGATCAGGACCTTCTGGATGGCGGCGCGGCCGGGGACCCGACACAGGTCGAAGACGGCCCCGTGCAACTGGTGGACCCGGCGACGGACCGAGGCCGGGAGATTGCCGCCCGTGCTTCGGCCCAGGTCCTGCAGCCAGCCGTCCCGGTCCAGGCTGTCGACCAGGGAGGCCTGGGCGTTGCGGGCCACCTGGAAGCGGCCCAGCGAGATGGCCAGATAGGCCTGGCCGTTGCGCTCTTGGAAGCCGATGCGCTGGAATTCGGTCAGGCCGCGGTCCACGCCCAGACCCGCCACGGCGCGGGCAAAGTCCAGGCTGTTGCCGGCCAGGTGGGTTCCCACCCGGGCTCGTCCCTCCGAGAACAACTGT
>DCTU01000247.1:5614-11180 GCA_002329445.1 bacterium UBP9_UBA1432 | reverse complement strand
CGGACGAAGCCCACCGAGGAGGCATGGATGAAGGCCCCCCGCCCCAGATAGACGCCGACGTGCGAAGCCCCCGGGGCATAGGTCTCGAAAAAGACCAGATCGCCAGGCTGCTCCTGCCCGCGGGGAACCGAACGTCCCGCCATGAACTGCACGTCCGCAGTTCTGGGAAGCTGCACTCCGTGAAGGCCATACAGGTACTGGACGTAGCCCGAGCAGTCGAACCCCGACGGATCCTCCCCGCCCCAGACATAGGGGACTCCCAGGTAGCGCCGGGCCGAGGTCAGGAGCGCGCGGATCGGACGCCCGCGACGAGAAGCCAGGCTGCTCCGTCCGGGGGCGGAGTCCTCGGGTTCCTCGACCACCGGAGGCACATAGGTGGGAATCTCGACCGTGCGGCCGTCGCTGCCGACCATGCGGTTGCGGAAGGACGGGGTGCCGCGGACGGCCAGGACGCCCTGCGAGTTGCGGACCAGGCCCCCGCCCGCAGAGGAGGCGGGTCGAACCGAGGTGCGGGGNNTCCGTGGCGACCGCCGGGGGGGGACCGGAGGAACTTGCCTGACTGGACTTCCCGGCCTCCGGAGAGGGCAGGACCAGGATCATGCCCGGAAGCAGCCCCTTGCCCTCCAGGATCTGCTTGGAGTTGCACTCCAACACCGTGAAGAGGTCCAGCCCATGGGCCGCAGCGATCGACTCGACCGTGTCGCCGGAGCGCACCTGGTAATACTTGTAGTCCGACTGCGCCCGGGCAGGCTGCGCAAGAGCCCAACACAGCAGGAGGGTGCAGAACAGGGCGATTCTGGGCATGCCAACAAGACCTTCCGCAGGGTCGAAGGGAGTTCGCCGGGCCGCAGGGGAGTTCCCCCCCGACTCAGCCTCGTCGGCGCGTCCCCAGCGCCAGGCGGCGACGACGCAGGCGCCCCGGGGCCCAATGACCGGTTGGAGCGGCGTGCGCCCGGGGCGCGTCGGCCGCCTCCTCGATCGCCTCGCGGGCCAGCATCTCGTTGATCGACCGCGCCGCCCGGCGCCCCTCGCCCATCGCCAGGATCACCGTCGCCGCTCCCAAGACGATGTCGCCCCCGGCGAAGACCCGCTCCAGGCTGGTGCACCCGGTCTCGGGATCGACCACGATGTTCCCTCGGGCGTTGACCTCCAGCCCTGGGGTCGTCGAGGTCAGGAGGGGATTGGAGTTGTTGCCGATGGCCACCAGCACGGCGTCGGCCGGAAGCTCGTAGGTGTCTCCTTCAATGGGGACGGGGCGCCGACGCCCCGAGGCGTCAGGCTCACCCAGGGCGTAGCGCTGGACGGTGACCGCTCGGACCCGGCCCGACTCGTCCCCCAGGACTCCCAGGGCATTCTCCAGGAAGCGGATCTCGATCCCCTCCTCCAGGGCATGCTCGACCTCCTCGGCCCGAGCCGGCATCTCGGTCCGACTTCGGCGATACAGGACGACGACTTCCTCGGCACCCAGGCGACGTGCCATGCGACATGCATCCATGGCCACGTTGCCGCCGCCCAGGACCACCGTCCGCCGGCTGACGAACATCGGCGTGTCGGTCCGCCCTGGATGGATGGCCCCCATCATGTTGGCCCGGGTCAGATACTCGTTGGCCGAGAAGACGCCCACCAGATCCTCGCCTGGCATCCCCGTGAAGACCGGGAGCCCGGCTCCGCTGCCGATGAAGACGGCGTCAAAGCCATCCTTGTCCATCAGGTCCAGAAGCTTGCGGGTGCGCCCGACCACGAAGTTGGTCCGGAACTCGACGCCCATCCGACGCAGAAGGTCGATCTCGGCGTCCACGACCTCCTTGGGCAGGCGGAATTCCGGGATGCCATAGCGCAGGACGCCGCCGAGCTTGTGGAAGGCCTCGAAGACGGTGACCTGGTGGCCCTCCCGACGACAGTCCGCAGCCACCACCAGGCCGGCGGGCCCGGAACCGATCACTGCAACCTTGCGACCCGAGGGCGACTTGATCCGAGGCACGGGAGCCTGAGCCTGGTTTCGTTGCCAGTCGGCCAGGAAGCGCTCCACCTTGCCGATGGCCACCGCCAGGCCCACGTCCTTGAGGCTCTTGCCCACGGCGCAGTCCTTCTGGCACTGCCGCTCCTGGGGGCAGACCCGCCCGCAGATGGCCGGCAGGAGACTGGTGCGCTTGATCACCTCGATGGCGGCCGAGAAGTTGCCCTCGGCGGTCAGCCGCAGGAACTCGGGGATGTCGATGGCCACCGGGCACCCCTTGACGCATGCCGGATTCTTGCACTGGATGCAGCGCATGCTCTCCAGCACGGCCTGGGCCGGGGTCAAGGGCTTCTCCACCTCCTCCTGCCAGCGTGAGCGCTCGCCGGGGTCCAACACGGGAGGCCTCTGCACGGGGATCGCCAGCCGATCCTTCATCTTCAGGGTTCCCTTGTCGCGCAGTTCCTCCAGCAGGCCGCGCGCGCGGGCATTCAACTTGTTGGGGTCCTCGACGTAACGGGGCATCAGGGTTCCTCCGAGCGGATTCTCAAGCGTGGGGATGCTTCTCGGCCAGGGCCTGCAGACGACAGGCGTGGTCCCGGGCCCGCTTCTCCTGGTCGCGATAGGCGCCCAGACGGGCGATCATGTTGTCGAAATCGACCTGATGTCCGTCGAATTCGGGCCCGTCGACGCAGACGAAGCGGGTCTTGCCCCCCACGTTGACCCGACACCCGCCACACATCCCGGTGCCATCGACCATGATGGTGTTCAGGCTGACCAGCGTTCGAACGCCGTACGGCCTGGTCGTCTCGGCACAGAACTTCATCATGATGGGGGGACCGATGGCGATCACCAGATCCGGGGGCTCGGGCCCCTCACACAACTCCTTCAGGGGTTGGGTGACCAGGGCCTTGCGCCCGTACGAGCCATCGTCGGTCACCACGATGTAGTCATCGGCCATGGCCCGCATCTCGGATTCCAGGATCACCAGCTCCCGGGTCCGGGCCCCGGCGATCACCGTCAGATGATTGCCTGCCGCCTTCATCCCCTCGACGATCGGATAGAGCGGAGCGACCCCGATGCCGCCCCCGACGGCCACCACCCGGCCGTACTTCTCGATGTGGGTGGGCGTGCCCAGCGGCCCGACCAGGACAGGCAGAGCGTCTCCGACCTTCAGGCTGGCCAGCTCCTGGGTGGTCTTGCCCACCACCTGGAAGATCAGGGTGATCGATCCCTGGCGAGGGTCCGCGTCCGCGATGGTGAGGGGAATCCGCTCGCCATACTCCACATCGGTCTGCAGGAGGATGAACTGTCCGGGCTTGCGCTCCTGGGCGATCAGGGGGGCGCGGACCCGCATGCGCATGACCTTCTCGGCCAGCGTCTCGACCGAAAGGATCTCAAACTCCGGCGGAACCGGTTCCAGGCTCCCCTCCGGCAGGCCCGGCACGGCCTCCGACCCCTCATGGACCGCGGGATCGGAAGCGTCCTCGCCGAGACGCCTCAGCCTTCTGCGCCGGGACGGAGGCAGACTGCCCTCCCCCAGGACGCGTGAGATCTCGAAATCACTGCTCATGCTCTCCTCCAAATCGGACGGTCCCGGCCTCCTGGGAAACCGGGACCTGCGCCACCCCAAACATCCCGACCCTAATCGGGCAGGCCCGGGGCTGCACTGCGCTGGATCATCTTCGTCATGCGGGGGACCGGCGCTCCCGGCGTCAGGCCTGGCCCGTTCCAGCCCGGGGGTGGGGTTCTGCCGGGGCGGACGGCACCCGGGTCTCCCGCGCGGTCGGGGCCACCGGCGGCACGGCGGCGGCTGCCAGGGCCACCATGAGGTCCTGCCGCCCTCCAGAGGGGATCAAGGTCAGCACCCCCTGCCCTTGCAGGATCTTCTCGGTCTCCAGGACCTCGAAGAGGGCCTGGGCCACTTCGGGGTCCTGGGAGATCTGGCGCAGGGCCTCCCCGACCACCTGGGGACGGATGGCGGCCGCCCGGGCGAACTCGACGGCTGCCTGGCGATCGGCGCTGCCCCGGATCAGGCTGACCTGGTTGGCTCCATCCTGGGTGATGGCCGCGGTCACCTGGCGCAGGCGATTGACCACCTTCTCTTCGATCTGTCGCATCATGGTCCGGTCCCGGAAGTGGACCTTGCGGATGTACACCGAACCCAAGCGATAACCCCATTCGCTGGAATGCGCCGACACCTCGGCGCGCACCGTCCGGCTCATCTGGTGGCGATTCTCCATCATGTCGGCCAGGTGCAGGTTGGACAGGCAGCGCACCGTGGCGTTGCGGACATTGGAGTCCAGCGAGCCGCGAGGGTCGGTATTGCGGAACAGGAAGGCCTCGGGATCGCTGATATACATCTCATACCAGACGCCGATCCCCATCGGGGCCCCCTCTTCAGAGTTGACCGGCAGGCTGCGCAGGTACTGCTGGTCCATCCGCATGTCCACCACGTGGCAGCGGCCCAGGAATCCGACCAGCCAGGCATTGGGGACTCCCAGGCGCAAGGGCAGGAAGTGCAGCCCAGGCTCGTCCAGCTTGCCGATGACCTTGCCGAAGAGCTCGAAAACCAGGCACTGCCTCTCGTGCACCACGACCATGGGAACCAGGCGGGTGAAGGCAAACAGGACGATGGGGACGATCACGAAGCAGGCGAAGAACGTGAGGAACGCGCTGAAGAAGAAGCTACCCACGGTCGGCCTCCTGAATCACGTGGCGAGCCCTGGCGTACAGGCCCAGCCGGACGTTGCGCAGGTAGGCCAGCAGGCCCCCCTCCTGACGCAGGTGGCGCAACTGCGCGGCCATCTGGACCAGGGGCTCGACCTCCGCCTGGGCTTTGAGGGTCTCGATCTCGACGGCCCGGCGCGACTGCACGATCTTCTGGTCCGCCGAGGCCTGGGCCAGGCTGATGTCGCTCGAGACATGGTTGTGCGCGGTGTTGATGGCGGCCAGGGCCGACTCGACCTCCTGGGGGGGGTCGATCCCGGTGATCAGGGCCGCGTTCAGGGTGATCCCGTAGCGGGCCGCCGACGGCGTGCACTCCATCTCCATGTGGTCGTTGATGTCGCGAAGGTTCTTGCGCAGGTCGTTGATCGAGATGCCGCTGACGTTCTGGATCAGGGCTTCTGGAGAGTCCTGGGCCTCCCGGGGAGGGGCCTCGAAGTTCGCCAGGCGCTCGCGCAGGATCGAGTGGACGAAGCCCATCACGTGGGCCACGGGGTTCTTGACTCCGAACAGGTAGGCGTAGAGGTTCTGCTCCGAGACGGTGTAGCGGATCTGACCGGTGATCCCGGTGTTCAACTGGTCCTTGGTGACGGCCTCCAGGACCTCGCCTCCCTGGTTGGCCGCCGGGTCTTCGGGATCAAAGCCGATGCTGGCCGTCTGGGTCGCGACCGAGACCTTGTAGACCCGCTCCCACGGCATGCGGAAGTAGGGCCCTCCGGGTGGAATGACCCGAACCCGCGGATAGGCGTAGCGCTCTTGTTCCTCGGCGCTGAGATGCTCGGTGACGGCCAGGTTCTCGGCCAGGCGCTCGGCCCGACCGAAGATGGTCTTGACCGCTCTCTCGTTGGGCCCCACGGTGTAGACCCCCCCGAGAAGGTAGCGGAC
>DCTU01000247.1:860-5592 GCA_002329445.1 bacterium UBP9_UBA1432 | reverse complement strand
CGGCGGATTCTGGATGGACGGGCCGGGTTCCTGGCCAGTTCGAGGCGTGCTGCCGGGGCCAGGGTCGCCCTCGCGATTTCATGATAGGATGAATCCTGTCATGACAGAGGAACCGACCACCATCCTGGTCGTCGACGACGAGGAGTCGATCCTGGAGCTGCTGGACCTGGGGCTGGGCCGCGAAGGGTTCCGGGTCCTGGCGGCCCGTACCGGGGCCGAGGCGATGGACGTGTTCCGCGCCGAGAACCCGGACCTGGTCGTCCTGGACTGGATGCTGCCCGAAGTGGATGGGCTGGAGGTCTGCCGGCGCCTGCGCGCGTCGAACGGGGTTCCGATCCTGATGCTGACGGCCCGCAACGACGTGGACGACCGGGTCCAGGGCCTGGAGACCGGAGCCGACGACTACCTGCCCAAGCCCTTCAAGTTCAAGGAGCTCCTGGCTCGGGTGCGAGCCCTGCTGCGCCGGGCCGGAAGCGACCCGGGGAACCGCCTGGGATTCGACGATGTGGTCCTGGACCGCCGCGAGAGGCGCGTCACCCGGGCCAGCCAACCGGTGGACCTGACGGTCAAGGAGTTCGAAATCCTGGAATACCTGCTGCGCCACCCCCGCCAGGTCCTCTCGCGCGAACAGATCCTCAACCAGGTCTGGGGCTGGGACTATCCCGGGGGCACCAACGTGGTGGAGGTCCACCTCAGCGCCTTGCGGGCCAAACTGGGCGACTCGGACCGCCGATTGATCCGGACCGTCCGAGGGGTGGGGTATGCCCTCGGCTCGTGAGCGGAGAATCCTGCTCCCCGACCTGCCCCTGGCCTGGTTGGTGGCGGCCGGCTACGTCACCTGCCTGGTCGCCACCCTTCTGCTGCTGACCCTGGTCCTGCACCAGTTGCTGGCCCGCTACCTGTGGTTCTCCACCCAGATGCGCCTGGTCGGTCAGGCTCGCAGCGCACTGGGCCTGACCGAGGGTGGTCGGGACCAGCGCCTGGCCCTCTCCGATCTGGCCCGGCGCGAGCCTCACGAGGTGGTGCGTCTCCTGGCGGAAGCCGGTCTGACCTCCCGAATCCTGGACCCGCAAGGCCGGACCGTGGCCCAAGCCGGCCCGGGAGTCACGGGGATGCCTCTCCCCTCCCCGGAGCATCTCGTCCGCGCGCGGAACGGACGGATGGGGCGCCGCCTGGCCGGGACGGCCTGGCTCGCGGAGGGCCCGCGCCGGCGCATGCTCCTGGTCCTGGTCCCCCTGGGCCCCCCACGAGGCTCGCCCGCCTGGCTTCAACTGGGGGCTCCCTGGCGCTTCGCCGAGGAGCTCAACACCGAGTTGGGAAGGATGCTCCTGTGGACAGGGCTGGGGGCCCTGCTCCTGGGCCTGGGCACCAGCCTGGTGATCGGCAGGCTCCTGGCCCGGCCGCTCCAGCATCTGGCCGCCACCGCCCACCGGGTGGCCGGCGGGGATCTCCAGGCCCGTGCCGGGCTTCCCGCAGGACGCAACGAGATCTCCGCCGTCGCCGCGGCCTTCGACGAGATGGTCGCGCGCCTGGAGCAGAGCTTCGCGGCCCAGAAGCGCTTCGTGGCCGACGCCTCGCACGAGCTCAAGACCCCCCTGACCTCGATCTCGGGCATGGCCGAGCTTCTCGAGCAGGCGAGCCCTGAAGAGCAGCGTCGGGCCCTGGGCATCCTGCAGAAGGAAGCCGACCGCATGGGCCGGCTCATCGAAGAGCTCCTGGTCCTGTCCCGAGCCGAGGAACAACCCCGGACCGAGAACCGGACGACGTTCGAGGCCTCCGGGCTCTTGCGTGAACTGGTCGAGAGGGCGTCCCTGGTCGACCCGTCCCACCCCGTCGAGTTGGAGATCCGCGACCCCTTGTGGGTCCGAGCCGACCGCGACGGGCTGGTGCGCGTGCTGCAGAACCTGCTGGACAACGCTCGCAAGCACTCCCCGTCGGGATCGCCGGTGAAGATCGAGGGGAAGGCGCTGCCGGGCCAGGTGGAGATCCTCGTGCGGGATCGGGGGCCTGGAATCCCGGAGCAGGATCTGCCCCACGTCTTCGAGCGCTTCTATCGGGCCGATCCCTCGCGAGCCCGCAGCACAGGCGGAAGCGGCCTGGGTCTGGCCATCGTCCGGGAGGTGCTCCAGGCCCACCAGGGCCAGGCGTACCTCCGCAACCACCCCGAAGGCGGCCTGGAGGCCCTCATCCGCCTGCCTTCAGCGAATCTTCAGGACCATGACCCTCCTTCTTCAGCCGCCTCCTTCACAATGAGGACACAACCCACCGACACCGAGGAGGTCGAACGATGAAGAACCTGACCCGCTTCCTGCTGAGCGCCACCCTGGCCGTGGGCCTGGCGACGACCGGAATGGCCCTGGCCCAGGGGCCCGATTCCCGAGGACCGGGATCCAAGCGCCCGGGCTGTTGCCGAGCCGAGCGGGGGGCCGGCCAGGGCCAGCGAGCCCCGCTGGCCCGGATGGCCCGCCATCTCAATCTCACCGACCAGCAGGTCCAGCAGATCGAGCCCATCATGAAGGAGTTCCGCGAGAAGGGACAGGCCCGCCGGCAGGCCCACCGCAGCACCTTCGAATCCGTCCTCACGGCCGACCAGAAGGCCCGCCTGGCGCAGATGAAGTCCGAGAACCGGCGAGGCCCGCGCGGCGCGGGTTGGGCCCGGCTGGACCTGACCGACGAGCAGAAGACCCGCCTGCAGTCGATGCGTGAGAAGGCCCAGGCCGAACGCCAGGCCGACGTGCAGGCCCTGAAGGCCCGGCTGGGAGCCATCCTCACCGCCGAACAGAAGGAGAAGGCGGAGCAGTTCTTCAACCAGCGCCCCCACCGGAAGGCTCCTCGCCGGGGCCCCGGCCCGGAAGGCCCCGGATTCTGATTGATCGGGATGGAAGCCCTGAAGAGGGTCCCTCCGCGGAGGGGCCCTCTCTCTTTCTTCGGGGCTGCGAGCATGGATTGCCCTCAGACGCGCCGGGCATCGAAAGGCATGGCTTGCCCCGAGAGAGAATCAGGGGGCCATCCTTGGAGCGGAGGCGAACCGATGAACGGCGTGCCCAGAGAACGGCGGAGACTCCCGCGCTACGTCCTGCCGGGAGGAGTGCGCCCGGACGAAGATTCCCTCGCCCCCCCCATCGAAATCCTGGACATCGGAGCGGGAGGCATCCGGTTCGAAACCGACCGCCGGCTCCCCCCGGGGCACCGGATCCGCTTCTGGTTTGACTACTACGTCATGGTTTTCCGGGTCCAGTGCGAGGTGACCTGGGCCCGGCTGAACCTGGAAGGTGCGTGGGAACACGGCGCGCGCTTCGTCGACCTGAGCCGCTCCGAGACCGTCGTGGTGGAGCGCTACGTGCAGGAACTGCATCAGGCCCTCAAAGAGCAGGGTCATCCCGTCCCGGAGAACTTCCTGGACTGTTCCGGGGACCCGGACTGAGTCCACCGCGCGAACGGTGCGAGGGGCCTCGCCGCTCAGATTTCAGGAGGCGTTTTCAGTTGTCCAGGGCCTGGCCCGACCCTTCCGTTCCGGAAGAGATCCGCAGACACACGGTCCGACTCTTGCGCCCGTTCCGTCCGGACGGTGCGACGCTGCGCCTGATCCGTTGGGGGGAAGCGAGCCTGGCAGTCAGCAAGGATTTCCTGGACAGCCCTCCGCTGTACCGCCGGACGGTGGGTCGCTTCCTGATCCGCCGCGAGGTCGCCGCCTATCGCCGGCTTTCCGGGGTCCCAGGTCTGCCTCGCCTGCTGGCCCACCCGCACCCGGAGGTCCTCATCCTGGAGCATATCCCCGGGACGGAGGTCCGACGCCTGGGGCCCGGAGAACTTCCTCCCGAGGCCTTGAGCCAACTGCGCCAGACCCTGGAGGGGATGCACCGGGCGGGCATCCTGCACCTGGACCTGGGCCATGACAGCAACGGGGATTTCGGTCGGGACACCAACATGATCTGGGCGGAGCGCGGTCAGCTCTACCTGATCGACCTGGCCGGCGCCCTGATGATGCCGCTGCCGCCCCCCCTCTTCCGGGTCCTGGCCCGTCACGACCTGCTGGCCCTGACCAAGCTGCGCCGGCGCTTCTTTGGCGGCACCGGGCCCGAACCCGAGGAGGACCTCCCGCCGTGGGCCTGGAGGTTGTTCCGCTTCCTCCGGAAGGTCTAGGAGCCCCAGGGAACCCAGACGGAAACCCCTCGACCGGGCTGCTCTCTTCAGATCCGGTGCATGTAGAGGAAGAGCTCTTCCCTCTGGACCCGGATGGTGACCCCCAACTCCTGCCCCTGGGCCTGAAGGTCCCGGCGCAGGGCCACCATGTTGGCCGTGCTGCAGGCCGTGGTGCGGGCGTGGATCAACAAAGCGAAACAGTCTGGCTGGGAACTCTGCTCCATCCGCAGGATCTCCAGGCCCCGAGTCTCGAGCAGCGCATGGACGCGCCCCACCAGCGAGGCCTGATAGGCCCCGTCCACCAGGAGCTGATGGTCTCCTGCCACCACCCGGACCGGCGCAGGGGTCGGAGTGTTCATCTTCTCGTAGCCGAAGACGGCCACCACGATGCGGCATCCCGACTCACACCGGGAGGGGTCGCATGAAGTCCCGATCGTCTGCAGGGTCTGGTTCATCTCAGCCTCACCACCGTCACGCCCAGTCCTCCTTCATACACCTCACCCAACCGGTGCTCGGCCACCATCGGGTGCTTCTTGAGAAAACGGGTCACTGCCGTCCGCAGCGCCCCGGTGCCCTTGCCGTGGATGAT
>DCTU01000247.1:0-852 GCA_002329445.1 bacterium UBP9_UBA1432 | reverse complement strand
ATGATCCAGCTCGAAGAGGGCCTCGTCCACCGTCATGCCACGCAGGTCCACCCGAGCCGAAATCTCGGCTCGACGCGACTCGGGAAGGCGGGCCACCTCCGAGCGGGGAGCCTCCACCTGTTCCAGTTCGTTGCGGTCCACCGTGACCCGGATGACGCCCACCTGGACCTCCACGCGCGGCCCCGTCGAAGAGAGCACCGTCCCCTCCTGTCCGAAGCGACGAACGTAGACGTGGCTCCCAGGCTCCATGGGCCGCAGGTCCTGCTCGCGCCGCGGGGGTCGAGGGGCCAGACGGTCCACCCGCCGGTTCAACTCCTGAAGNNTTCCTGGTCCAGTTCATCCTGGGCGTGCCGCGAAACCGGGATCACGGTCTCTGAGCTGGTGGGCAGGGGTTCCGCGGCATCCTCCGGGGTGTCCTCCACCGCGGTCGGGTCGGGAAGGTCCGCCCGATCGTCCTCAGGCCCTTCCGGACGGGCGGGTTCCTCGTCAGCAGGAAGAGCATCCTCCTCGGCCGGCGCCGGGTGCCCACCAGCCGGCTCCGAATCCGCCTGGGCATCGGGTCGGAATCGGCGGACCGCCTCGCGGAGGGCCTCGGCCAGCTCGGCGGAGGCGACCGGAGAGAGCTCCGCCAGCAGCTCCAGATCCTCGGAACGGGCCAGGGCGCCGGCCAGTTCGGCGGCCAGACGTCGGGCCTTTTCCAGCGAATCCCTGCGGGCGCGTCCCAGGGAGGCCAGACGCTCGCGGAAGCTGCGCAGCATGCCGTGCACCTGCGAGCGGGCTTCGTCCAGAAGCTCCCGGGCCTCGCGCCCCGCGTCCCCCAGAAGCCGTTCGCGCTCGGCCTGGATCCCGGCC
>DCTU01000198.1:3679-5185 GCA_002329445.1 bacterium UBP9_UBA1432 | reverse complement strand
CCGGATTCGGGCCCGCCCGATCCATCACTCCGGCCGGACCTCCGAGGATCTGTCCCACGCCGAGGCCACCACCGAACTGGCCCCGGGGGCTCGCAAGCGGATCCCCCTCCTGGTCCCCTCGCTGCGGGGGAGTTCAGAGATCGAAGTCCTCGCCTGGGAGGGGCGACGGCAGGTTGCCCGCAACACCCTGCCCCTGGACATCACCTATTCCAAGAGCCGGATCACGGTGGTCCTCACCCCTGAGCCAGGGGCCTTCGCGTGGCTGGCCGCCCAGACCTGGGATGACGGCCAGCAGGCCAAAACCCTGACGGTCAACGAGGTCCCCGCCGAGACCTTCCCCGAGGAGGCAGCCGGCCTGGCCGGGGTCCAATTCCTGGTCCTTCACGATCTGTCCCGGCTCCCCCTCAGCGCAGCAGCCCAGGGAGCCATGGCCGACTGGGTCCGCTCCGGAGGGCGGCTGCTGGTCTTTGCCACACCCGATCCGGCCGAATTCAGGGGGTCTCCCTTGGAGGCCCTGCTCCCGATACGCCCCACGGGGACGGACACCGCGGAGGGCTTGCCGGTGCTGACCGGCCCTCTGGATCAGGGGCTGGTCGTGCAGTCCCGAGGTGGACTGCCCCTGCTGACGGTCGCCCCCCGGGTCGCCGGAGTCGCCGGCCTCATCGGGACTCCCCTGCCCAGCACGGACATCCTGGGAAGTGTCGCCACGCGGGACCTCCTGCGCGCCTTCACCAGCGCATGCGACCTGCTCGAGAGGCGGTTTCCCGACCTTCCCGAGGACCTGGACCTGCTGACCGCCCCGCCAGAGCTCGAACCTCCCAACCTGGCCCTGGTCGGCTGGGCCATGTTGGCCTACGTCGTGGTGGTGGGGCCGGTGAACTGGCTTTTCCTGCGGCGGATCGACCGCATGCTGGCGGTCTTCCTGACGGTTCCCGCCCTGGCCGGGAGCTTCGCCGCCCTGACCTTCCTGGGCGGCTGGATGGTCCGAGGCAGCGACCTGCTCTTGTTGGAGGCGGGTCAACTGGCCCTGCGCTCGGGGCAGGCCCGTGCCTGCTGGCAAGGAGCCACGGCGCTGTATTCTCCCCGGACGACAGAATACACATTGACCTTCCCCCTGAACCTCCCGCTGACGGAGGAGCGCGCCGGAGACCCCTCGCACTGGCCGGGCTTCTCGCTGCTCCTGGACACGCGCCAGGAGCTGCGCCATCTCCAGATGAGGATGTGGTCGATGAGACGATTTCGCGGCCAGCGCGCAGTGCTTCTGCGAGGGGCGATCACCCTCGAGCCTGAGGACGGGGCCGTGAGGGTCTGGAATGCCTCTGAGCTGGATCTGCGCGACTGCGTGACGGTCTTCCGGAACCGCACCAGCGCGCCCTTCGATGTGCCTGCAGGCGCCCGCATTCGGCAGGCCTGGCAGGCCCCTCCACCCCCCGCCTCCTCCCCCCAGGCGGGGCAGGACCCGCGCTACGGGGCCGAGCGCGAGCTGCTGCTGAAGCACGCCTTCAG
>DCTU01000198.1:0-3629 GCA_002329445.1 bacterium UBP9_UBA1432 | reverse complement strand
TGGGGTCGAGTGTTCGGATCCCCGGGCCCGCCAGACGGCGCTGAACCTGGTCCTGGTCCAGGGGGAGGACGTGCCGTGATCCGTTGCTGCGGACTGACGCATCGCTACGACCAGCGGCTGGCCCTGGACGGGCTGGACCTCCAGGTGGAAGCCGGCGAAGCCTTCGCCTTCATCGGCCCCAACGGAGCCGGCAANNCTGGGGCCGAACGGCGCCGGCAAGACCACGACCATCCGCATCCTGGCCACCCTGCTGGAACCGACGGCCGGGGAGGCCTTCGTGGCGGGTTTCTCGACGCTGGACCAGGCCGATGAGGTCCGCCGGGTCCTGGGCTACATGCCCGATTTCTTCGGAGTCTACGACGGAATGCGGGTCTGGGAGTACCTGGAGTTCTTCGCCGCAGCCTACCGCATCCCCCGCCCCGACCGCCGGCGCACGCTCGACGACGTCCTGGAACTGACCGATCTGGGGGCCCGGCGCGAGACCAACATCGAGCACCTCTCCAAAGGGATGAGGCAACGGCTCTGCCTGGCCAAGACCCTCCTGCACGACCCCCAGGTGCTGGTCCTGGACGAGCCGGCCTCCGGCCTGGATCCCCGGGCCCGAATCGACCTGAAGGAACTGCTGCGCGAGCTGACCCGGATGGGCAAGACCCTGTTCGTCTCGTCCCACATCCTGCCCGAGCTGGCCGACTTCTGCAGCACCGTCGGGATCCTCGAAGCGGGACGGCTGGTCGCCTGCGGACGGGTGGACGAAATCCTCCGCGCTGTGGACCAGGGCCGCTCGATGAGGGTTCGGGTGCTTCGGGACCTGGAGAAGGCCGCGGCCCTCGTCGAAGAGACCTCCGGCTCCAGCCGCGTCCGGGTCCAGGACGGAGTGCTCCTCTTCCAGTTCGAGGGTTCCCTGGAGGACCTGGCCGACCTGGCCGAGCGCCTGGCAGACCAACGGCTGGGACTGGTCGAGTTTGCCGAGGCCCGGACCGACCTGGAGGACGTCTTCATGCGCGTGACGCAGGGGGTGGTGTGTTGAGGTGCCCCGCAGTGCGCCGGCTGTTGGACTTGTTGCTGGACAATCCGATCCTGTTGAAGGAACTGAGGATCGGGCTGCGCGAGCGGAAGATCTTCCTGATCCAATCGCTCTACCTGGTGGTCCTGGGATCGGCCACGGCCCTCTTCCTGTTCTCGGCCTCGGCCCCCACGGATCTGTTGGAGTTGCCGGATCGGGGCCGCCTGCTGCATGGGATCCTGTTCTGGTCGCAACTGGCCATGGTGGTCCTGATCACTCCCAGCCTGACCTGCGGACAGATCTCGGGGGAACGCGAGAACCATTCGCTGGACCTGTTGCGGGCCTCGCGCCTGCGCACCGTCGAGATTGTGCTGGGCAAACTGGGTTACGCCCTGGCCTACGTGGGCCTGCTGCTGGCCTCCTCCCTGCCCATGGTGGCCGTGGTCTTCCTGCTGGGAGGGGTCGCTCCCGGCGAGGTCGCGGCCTCCTACGGGGTTCTGGCCCTGGCAGCGACCCTGGTAGGCCTTCTGGGCCTCTTCTTCTCGGCTCGCGAACAGAAGACCGGGCACGCCACCAATCAGGCCTACGGGATCCTCATCCTGGCCTTCATCCTCAGCCTGGGAGCCCTTCCCGCGCTGGCGGAGATGCTCTCGCGCGGCCAGACGCTGGGGACGGGAAGGTATGCAATCCCTCTGTGGCTCTATCTCCTGGCCCACGCCGGCGGACTGGCAGCCTTCCTCTTTCTCAAGGTCCAGAACCACCTGCGCCGGAGGGTGACCCACGAGCTGTGGCTGGGCCGGCTCTTCATGGTCGTCTGGCTGATCAACTGCGGACTGCTGGGCCTGGTGATGTCCACCGGGAACTCCTGGACGGATCCCGAGCCGGTGGCCGCCACCTGGTGCGCCGTCCTGACGGTGGCCCTGGCCAGTCTGGGCTGCTTCCTGGACCCCCGGCCTTTCGCGGCTCCGCGAGAGGAAGCCCTCCGCCGGGCCGGGCTGGCCTTCCGCCCCTGGTTCTGGCACGGCGTCCTGCTGACGGGCCTGGCCTTGATGGCCGGCGCGCAGGGTGCGCTGGGCGCTCCTCTCGGGAAGGTCCTCTCCACCCTGGGGCTGTGCGCAGGCGTGTCGCTCGGATTCGCCGTCGTGACTCGCAACCTCCACATCCTGCTGGGTGGCCGGCCTCGCTTCGCCACCCTGTACTACGCGCTGTTGCCTGCCGTCCTGATACTGCCCACCCTCCCCCTGGCCTCCGAGGAGTCCGCACGGACCTTCTGGCTGGGCACCCAGGTCTCGCCTTTGCCCGCGGTGTGGTCCCTGTGGAACGACATGCCCGCGGTCTTGCTGGGTGGCTGGACCGTGGACCTGCCCGCGGCCTGCCTGCTCAGTTGGCTTGGCCTGGCGGCCCTGCTGGGAGCCCTGCGCGCCCTGCGACGCACCCGCCCGGCCGGGGAGGCCTGAGGCCANNGCCTTCGCGTGCTGGCGGGTCGCGCTCCGACCGGCTCAGGCCCCGGCGAGAATCGCAGCCCCGCCCGGGGACGCTCGGCGGAATTCTCCGAGCACCGGGACTACCGACCAGGAGATGATTTCCGGCAGATCGACTGGAGGGCCTGGGGTCGCCTGGATCGCCTCTTCCTGAAGGTCTTCGTCGAAGAGCGGGACCGGACGCTTTCGATCCTGTTGGATTCGTCCGCTTCCATGGGTGCGGGTGGCCCCGGAGCTCCGGAAGATGGCGCAAAGTTCGACCAGGCGCGCCGACTGGCTGCAGCCCTGGCCTGGGTGGGGCTGGGCGACCTCAACCGGGTGGGACTGGGGCTGGTGAGCGATCGACTGGTTCAGTGGCACTCCCCCGTCCGGGGGCGCAATCAGGCCCTGGGGCTCTTTCGCCTGCTCGAAGCTGCCCGCCCCCAGGGGAAGACAGACCTCACGACGGCCTTTCGACAGTATGCGGCTCACTCGAGGCGTCCTGGACTGGTGGTGGTGATTTCGGACTTCCTGCAGCCGGGCGCAGGGGTTGACGCCCTGAGATTCCTGCGGCACCGCCACGAGGAGTTGCTGGTGGCCCAGGTCCTGGACTCCAGTGAACTCGACCCCCGGGCCGTCGGGGACCTGCGCCTGGTCGACGTCGAAACCGGAAGCGCCCGGGAGGTCACCCTGGACGCCCGGTTGCTGGAGTCCTACCGACGGGCCCTGCAGGACCTGTGCGAGGAGCTCTCGGCCTGGTGCCGCGCCCAGCGCTGCGGCCGAATCCTGGTGCGCAGCGATGCCGACCTGCAGCCGGCCCTGCTGGAGCTCTTGCGGCGTGGAGGCCTGGTGCGGTGAGCCTGCTCGAACCGACGGCCTTGGCCTGGCTGGGCGTCCTGCCCGTGCTGGTGCTCCTGTGGCTGACCCGGCTGCGCCGCACACCGGCCCAGGTCTCGGCGGGCTTCCTCTGGGAGCGTGCCTGCCGGGAGGCCCGGGTAGACTCCTTCTCCAGGCGGCTCCAGGCCAACCTGCTGCTTTTCTTGCAGATCCTGGCCGCCCTGGCCCTGGGCCTGGCCCTGGCCCGGCCCTCCCTCCCGGTGGTCTCGGGTTCGGCCGCAGAGATGGCCTTGCTGATCGACACCTCGGCGTCGATGGGCGCCCGGCAG
>DCTU01000340.1:1002-3662 GCA_002329445.1 bacterium UBP9_UBA1432 | reverse complement strand
TTCGCGCAGGCTACCGACGCCTTTTGTGACAAAATAGCCCATCCCGGTCACTCCAGCCAGGCCAGAATCTTCGCTGCAGCGCCCTTGCTCGGGCGTCGTCGTCCGGCTTCGATGTGTCCTAGAAGGGTTCGGTCTAGCCCCATCTGCTCTGCAGCCTGCAGTCCGGTCATCCCCAGGGCAAGCCGTCGCTCCCGGAGGCGTGTCCCGAGGTCGCTCGGGATGGTCGCCGGAAGGGCTGGCGTCGGCCGGGCTGGCGGAGGGATGTCGGAGTAGGCTCGGGCCACTTCAGCCGGGGGCTCAATCAGGACGCAGGCGGCCTGAAGCCAGGCGTCCACCCACCCGGGGGCGTGTCGTCGCTCTGCATAGAAGGCCACTGAGTTCCAGCGCGTGTCATCCCACTCCCACCCCGCGATCAGCCTATCCTCGTGCAGGGTGTTGAGCGCGGCTTCCAGTCGCCGGAAAGTTCGGCTTGGGTCTCGTCGGTCTACTTCCACCCCGACAGCCTCGAGGATGGCCCTGGGCGTCAACCGCCGCACCCCAGCCCCGTCTCGGCTTGCCCCGCACCTCCACAGCGTCGCCAGGTAGAGGGCGATGGCCAGTTCCAGGGGATGCTTGGTTGGGTGGTAGCAGAGGGCCCGACGGTTCAGGACGGCCACTTGCCGCCCCACCTCCTGATTCCCCATCAACGTTGCCGCCAGCACCGGGCCAGGCGAGAAGAGGAAGGCCCGGAGTTCATACTGCCGGCTTCCAGGCTCGAACTCCAGGCGTCCCTGTCCGAGGTCCACCGTGTCCGAAACCTCGAGGGCCCGCCCCCTTCGGCGAACCGAGGTCAGCCTGGCGGTTTTGCCCCGCCCTTCTCGCATCTGGTATTCCACCTCGAAGGCCAGATGCCGCAGGCGGTTCACAGCAGCGATGGCTTCTGCCCGTTCCTCTGGTCGGTATCCTCCTGCTCTGCCGTCCTGGTTCCGTCTGGGCTTCAGGCCGCGCATCTCCAGCAGGTAATCGACGTGACACAGAATCCGCTCGTCGGGATGCCGGGCCTTCTGAATCCAGAGGTCCTGCAGGATGCAGAAGACCACGGCATCAACCGCTCCCAGCCGCTGGGCCATCTCCCCCATCTTCGTCGCCAGGAGGGCCTCCTGCTCGGGCAGCAGCAGGGTTCCTTCTGCTTCGGGTGGGCTGAGTTCGACCGCTACCTCTTGCTTCTGCCACCTGAAGACCGCTCGAGGGAATGGGCTGTCCGGGCCGACCCGCAGAAGGTCCTTATGGCAGAAGACATGATGCAGCAGCCGGTCCCCGTGTCCGCTCCCGATCTGCATCTCATCCCGGACCGGAATCCTCTGCCGCCTGGCTGGCTTGTCCCGCTCCCGCTTCTGTTCCCGATCCTGCGCGATCCACCGTTCCAGCATGGCCACAAAGGCTTCCCGCTCTATCGATACATGTGCAGCGATGTCCTCTGGCCGCAACCCTTTCAATGCTCGAGCCAGTTTCATGGCGCTCTCTAATGAGGAGTCGCCTCCCTGCACCTCGATGGATAGTCCTTCCGGGGCTGGTTCGTCTGCAGCATGATGCAGCCAGAGTCCTATCCTGGTGTTTCCAGCATCGTCCACCATCTGGCCCCAGGTCAGCCGGATTCCATCATCCCGCTCGTCGCTCATGTCGTCTCCTTCACGCAGGCCGCGCAGAACATCTCGTCCGCATGGCTCCCGTCAGCCAGCCCCCAGGCGAAGGGGGCGGGCAGCATGTGTTCGCAGGGGATCACGTAGTCGGCCACTGTGCAGATGCTGCAAGTCCACAGCCGGGCAGGCACCCCGCAGATGCCGCAGGCGTCCCCGGGCTCTGCAGACTGATACTGCCTGGGAGGTCCGTTCTCCAGCCGGTCCACCCAGAGGTCCCGGCCCCAGGCTCCTCCCCTTCGGGCCTGGCGGGCCTGGTCCGCGATGCGTCGCAGGTCCTCGAGTTCCGACCGTGGGACGAGGGCCAGCCCCATGCCGGCCAGCCAGGCCCCCAGCGCCAGCCGTCGGGCTGTGGCGAGGGCCCCGGTCACTGCCGTTCGCTCCCGCTCGGGATGCTGTCCAGGAACCGCTCTGCAGCCTGGCGCTCCCCCAGGGCCCGCCGCAGACCGTCCTCCGCTTCTTGCAGAGCCAGTCGGGCGCGATGCAGGGCCTCGAGTTCGGCGCTCCCCCAGGTTCGAGGTCCGCCCCACCCGTCCCGGAACTCCCCGGCCAGCGCCACAGCCAGCCGCTCTGCGTCCTGCGGCGTTGCGGCCAGGGGCTCGATGGCCTGGTTTTGTGTGGTGGTGGTGGTGGTCATCGTCATTCCTCCTCGAGGTCGGCCCGCAACAGGGCCAGGATGCGTTCGGCGTGTCGCAGGTCCCGGAGGGCTTCCGGGCTCTGCAGGCGATGCCGCTCGGTCGGGTGGTCGGCCAGCCGCCGGAGGGCCTGGGCCAGGTCCAGGATGCTGCCAGAGGTCACTTCCGGGCGTCCCGGCCCGGGCTCGAGGTTGGGCTCTGCAGATGCAGCCTGGTCCACCTCTTGCAGGGCCTGGGCTCGAGCCAGGGGATGTTTTCCAGCCGCGATGCGTTGCCCCAGCATCTCCTCCAGGGCCGCGTGAGACACCCGCCACTGGCGCCCCACCTTGCCAGCCGGAATCTCCCCTTC
>DCTU01000340.1:0-925 GCA_002329445.1 bacterium UBP9_UBA1432 | reverse complement strand
GTCAAATGCATGATCACCAAATAGATGTTTGGCGATCATGGACTCCAAAAAAAGTCCGCAAACCCCGATGAAACCTGGGGAAATTCGTTGTTGGCCACTTCTTGAGAGGTTCTCAAGTTTCTGGCGATGCGGGCCTGCCAACCGAATTGGATGGGCGAGGGTTCACGAACCAGGGGGCATGTTTTTCTCGCCCCCCCACCAGGTCGCCGGAAACATAGGGTTTTCTGGGGTCAGTCCGGCCTGGTCAAGCCTGCGTCGGGGGGCAGCGTGAACCTCGGGGGCGTGGGCGCGGGGGGCACGAGCCGCCCTTTTTACAGTCCTCGCAAAACTCGCGAAAACGGTCATCATTAGTCATCATGCCTGGTCCGCCTGTAGAGCCGAAGAACCCCGACAGGGTGGGCTTCGCGGGTCGTCACCTCGTGCACAGCCGCCGCAGCCAGATGGCCTCCTCTGCAGCCGTGCCGAACACCCGGTCCCAGATGCCGCGCCAGGGGTTCCCGTCGTCGTCGTCGTCGGTCGTGATCCGCTCCGTGATCCGCTCGATGTTGTCCAGGGGCTGAGCCAGCGCAGGGGGCTCCTTAGCCTGGCGCTCGGTCACCGTGTCCAGGGCCGACCGCTCCGGCCCCACCTCGAGTTCCAGGCTCTGCAGGTCCAGCGCACCCGCCAGCCAGGCTTCGGCCAGGTCCTTGTGTCCGCCCCAGGCCGCCGGGTCCAGCAGCCCCACTCGCATCCCGTGCAGGGCACCCGACCGGGCCAGGGCCTGGGCCGCCTCCTGGCCTGGGCCGTCCTGGTCCAGCGCCAGCACCGTCTCCAGCACTCCCGCCAGCCGGGCCAGCCGCCACTCCCACCCCGCCAGGCCATACAGGCCCGCGACGTGATGATGGCCAGCAGCAGCAGCCGCCAGCGCATCGAAGGCACCTTCCAC
>DCTU01000170.1 GCA_002329445.1 bacterium UBP9_UBA1432 | reverse complement strand
CTGGTCGCCGTCATGTTGGATCGCTCGCCTGACATGGTGGCCGCGTCACTGGGGATCATGAAGTGCGGGGGCACCTGGCTCCCTCTCGACCCGGACACGCCCCGGGCCCGACTGGAGGGAATCCTGGCCGAGGCGGCTCCGCGGGCGCTCGTCGCGCGCCAGGACCCGGGCGGCTGGGCCTGGCTCTCACCCGAGAGGGCGGCCCGCTTCCCGGGCGATCCCTGCGATGTCCGGATCCCGCCCGAGAGCCTGGCCTACGTCATCTTCACCTCGGGGAGCACCGGAGAGCCCAAGGGCGTGATGGTCGAGCATCGGGCCCTGTCCTGGTTCCTGGAGGTGGACGTGGCCTCCCACCGGTTGGGGCCCGAGGATCGCGTCCTCCAGCTCTGCTCGCCGTGCTTTGACTCGTCGGTGGAGGAGATCTTCTCGGCCCTGACCTGTGGAGCCGCCGTGGCCCTGCGGCCGCCGAGCCCGGATCCCGAGACGCTCCTGGACTTCTGCCGGGAACACGGGCTCACGGTGATCGGACTCTTCCCCGGCATGTTCGGCCCGGTGCTGGACGCGATGGAGAGTCGAAGCTTCCCCCCCTCCATCCGGCTGGTCACCACCGGCGGCGAGACCGTCCAGGCACCGGATGTCCAGCGCTGGCAGGCCTTCTTCCGGGACCGGGGTCTGCGGCCCCCGCGGCTGGTCAACAACTATGGCCTGACGGAGGCCACCATCGTCTCGCTGGCCTGCGACCTGACGGAGAGGGATGTCTCGAGCGGGCTGGTCCCCCTGGGGCGCCCCCTGCCTGGAACCCTGGTGAGGGTGTTGGACCCCGACGGAGCCGAAGCCATGGAGGGTGAGCTCTTCCTGGGCGGTCCAGGCCTGGCCAGGGGCTACCTGGGAAGACCCGAACTCACCGAGCAGCGCTTCCTGGAAATCCGGGGCGAACGCCTGTACCGCACGGGGGACCGGGTGCGGCGCCTGCCGCATGGGGAGCTGGCCTTCCTGGGAAGGGCGGATCGGCAGGTCAAGGTCGGCGGCTACCGGGTGGAGCTCGAGACCCTGGTCCGCCAACCCGCCGGGACCCGCCTGGACTACCTGCGCTGCGTCCTGGGAAGGGCCTGCNNCCCGGCGGGCTCCTGGGGGCCTGGGTCGTCCCTGCGGAATCTTCACAGCCGGGGTCGGGAGCCCCGCTGGACCCGGTCGAGCTGCGGAGCTTCCTGCGTGGGCAGCTTCCGGCCTGGATGGTTCCCGGGCGACTCGAGGTCGTCTCCGACCTGCCCCGCAGCCTGGCCGGAAAGGTGGATCGCCAGCTCCTGAAGACCGAGCCGACCGTTTCCTCTTCCGGCCTCGAAGAACTGGTGGATCTGTGGCGGGAGGTTCTCGGACGCCCCGAGGTCCACCCCGACTGGGACTTCTTCGACCAGGGAGGGGACTCGCTGGCGGCCCTCCGCCTGTGCTCGCGCCTCCAGGAGCGCCACGGCGCCCCCGTGCCCCTGCCCACGCTGGCCCGGGCCCGCACTCCCCGAGCCTTGGCCCAGGCCCTGAAGAGGCCGGTCTGTTTTCGCCACCTGCAGCCCCTGCTCCGGAGGCCGGGGGAGACCACCCTCGTCTTCGTCCATCCCCTGGGGGGCTCGACCGAGATCTACCGGCACCTGGCCGGGCTCCTTCCGGGCGACTCCATCGGCTTCCAGGCGATGCAGGAGTCGGAGCACCCCTCGGTGGAGGCCATGGCCGAGCGATACCTCGAGGAGTTGCAGGCCTGTCTCCCCACGGGCCCCTTCCACCTGCTGGGCCTCTCGCTGGGGGGGCTGGTGGCCTTCGAGATGGCCTGTCGCCTGGCGCGCTCCGGGCGGAGGCCCGGGCAGGTGGTCCTGCTCGACACGGCGGTTCCCGGTCACGGCCGCCCCCTGCCCTGCCTGGGGCGAAGCCGGAGCCTCCAAGGCCTCCTGAGAGGAGCCCAGAGGGTGGCCCATCACACCGAGACCCTGGTCCGCCAACCCGCCGGGACCCGCCTGGACTACCTGCGCTGCGTCCTGGGAAGGGCCTGCAGGAAGGGTGCCGGGACCATCGGGAGGAGCCTTGGGAGGACCGGGCTTCCCGCCGTCCCGCTCACGGCCCGGGAGGACTACGCTCCCGGAGTCTACCCGGGCGAACTCCTGCTTTTGCGGGCGCGCCATCAGGTGCCGATGCTGCGGGTCCACCGGGCCCTGGGCTGGGAGGGCCACGCCAGCGCCGTGCGGGTCGTCGAGATCCCGGGGCTGCACGGAACCTCCCTGTTGGAGCCCCCGCTGGTCGGGAACGTGGCCGCAGCCCTGGGAGACCTGGGCTGAAGGGGGTGGCAGGCCCTGGTCCGGTTGGCTGGCTGCGGGAATCGCCTGGCCGTCGTCGAACTCCTCCGACCATGCTTTCCTCGCTCGGCGAGGCTTGGAGGGAGAGCCGGGTGCCCCGCCGGGGATGGGTGCCACTGCTCGTCCTGTCGGCCGGGTCGGCGTTCCTGGCCCGGGATCCGACGAGGGCCTGGCAGGCGGTAGCCTTTCTCCTGGCCGGGTTCGTCGCGCTGGGCATTCCCTGGGCTCTCGGCTGCAACTGCGCCCGCCTGGCCAGGACCTACCCGCTGCGCGTCGATCAGGCCGGGATGACGTTGGGCCGGCGGACCTTCGCCGCACTCGTGTGGCTGAGGTTGCTGTTACCGCCTGTCCTGATTGGATCGCTCCTTCTCTACGGGCTCGACACGCTCGCCACCTCGTTCACGGCCTACCCTGTCGAGGACTCGGCTCCCTCTTGGTTTCTCCTTGCGCCTGGCGCTTTTCTGGTGGCGCATTGCACGATGTGGGGCGGCGTCGCGTGGGAATTCGGCCGCCGGATTCCGTCCCCGAAGGGTGCGCAGGTCCGCTTGAGCTGGGCTGTGGCCCTGTGGTATCTCGGAGGCCTGCTCATCCAGGGCATGGCCATCCTGCCTGCCGGCAAGCTCCAGGAAACGAGCGGATTTCCCCTCCTCAAGATGTCCCATTCAGCCTTCGCGCTCTTCGGCCTGGGCCTCCCGGCTCAGGCAGTGTTCCTGCACGAGCAGGCCTGGGTCCCCTTCACCATCCTCCATGGCGTCCTTGCGACGGCGGCCGTCCCGCTGGCGGGCTGGCTGGCCTCCCGCATCGGCACCGTGGTGGAGCGCTGGGAGTGGGCTCCGGTGATGATGGTCCTCACCGCGGCCAGCCTCGTCTGGGTGTCCTTCGTCTTCGTCAACGCCATCCGCGCGAGAGCGCATGCCAGCATGGATCCATGCCCCAGCAATCTCAAGAACATCGCGACCGCGCTGCAGATGTATTCGGAGGACTTCGGATGCTATCCGGACCGTCTCGACCGCCTGCGTGGGGACTACCTCAAGGTGATCCCCACCTGCCCCAGTGCAGGGAAGGACACGTATTCAGCAAGCTATCGGGTGTCCCTCGATCGGTCGCAGTACTCCGTCCACTGCATGGGCGAAAACCACGCGGCCAAAGGTNNGACCACGGTCTCTGGCGTACCTGCCGCCTGGATGCCTGGAATCTGCCGACACGGCCCGACGCGGGCAACATTGTTCGCCGGCGACTCGCCAGCGAAAGGCGGGAAGGGGCAAGCAAGAACCCACTGCAACGGCGGTCTTCGCTCGTCGGCAGTGTGGTGTTCGCCAGTGAGTCGCCGGCGAACATCGAATGGGGCGAATCGAACAGATGGCATGGGCCGGTGCCTCCGTGTCCATGGACCCGATCAGGTTCTCGTCCGTAACGCCCGCCAGGAGGGCGTCCAGCGTGACGACCGGAGAAACGCGCGGCCGGATCTTCAGAGCGCCGTCCTGGATCTCGAAGTCGACCGGCTGGCCGTCGCGCAGACCCAGTTCGCGGGCCACCAGGTTGACATGCCTGCACTGACAGCCTACCATGCAGGCATGGATAAGAAGGCGAGCTCTGCCCAGTTTACGATTCGCGGAGTCCCTGCGCGACTGGAATCCGCCTTGCGGGAGCGGGCCCGGCGCGAGGGGCGGAGCCTGAACGCCGTGGTCCTGGACTCCCTGGCCGCTGGCGCCGGAGTTTCCGCCCAAGAGGTCATCCACGAAGATCTCGACGACCTGGTCGGGACCTGGGTCGAGGACCCCGACTTCGATCGCGCGATCCTGGCGCAGGACCAGGTGGACGACCAGGCATGGGAATGAGGATCGCCCTGGACGCGAACCGGTACGTCGATTTCACTCGGGGGGTTCCCGAAGCGGTCGAACCCCTCCGCCGCGCCGAGCGGATCCATCTCCCACTGATCGTGCTGGCGGAGCTCCGCGCCGGCTTTGCATGCGGCACCAGGGCCCTCGAGAACGAGAGGAACCTGGTCCGGTTCCTGAATCGTCCTCGCGTCGAGGTCCTCGCGCCGGACGAGGAGACCTCGCATCACTATGCGCGGCTCTACCGCCAGTTGCGGGTCCAGGGCACGCCGATCCCGACCAACGACCTCTGGATCGCGGCCCTGGTCGCCCAGCACGATCTCCTGCTGCTGGCTCGGGACGCCCACTTCGACCGCTTGCCCCAACTGCCCCGAATCTAGGAACACGGCCCCCTCCCCGTGGGCGCTTCCGACCCGCCAGACCTTGGTGGCCTCACCGGGACGATGCCAGGCTTCACAGGGTCCCCATCCTTCATCCACCATGAGGTTGTGGAAGTTCCACGGGATCGTGGCGGAAGGGCCGAGAGGACGCCAGGCACAGGTGAAGCGTGTCCACGGTCTCGAAGGAGGGGTCCGTGACGCTGTATCGGCTGATCGACGAGAAGCAAGGGGACGACTGGATCCCGATCGGCACGGTCTCCTGGGAAGGCGAGAGGCTCCTCTGCTTCCTGGGGCGCTCGTGCGTCTTCCATGACATTGCCCCTCGCAGTCTCGACAACCTCACTCCTGAGGATCTTCCCCTGGGACCCGGAGCGTTCCGGCTGGGGCCCATGAGCGCTGTGGATCTTCCCTTTCCGGAGGACGGGTCCGTTGACCCAGAGCGGATGGCCCCGGCCTACCAGGCCTTGCTCGAGCGCGTCCGGAGCAACCAACGGCAGCGCGTCCCCGTCCGTCGCAGCGGGGAGGAGGCCGTCGTCGGCTTCGTGGAGGTCTCGGCCCGGGGAGAGTTGACGTGCGAGGGGCCGGCAGATCTTGAGGCGGGCGTTGCCGAATCCGAAGATGGGGTCTGGATCCTGCGGGATGTCTTCGAAAGGAGTGGCAGCCAGGCGGCGGTTCCTGTCATCCTGACTCCCGACCAGTTCATGTTCGTGGAGTGGCTCTTCGGCCATTTTCTCCAGTATCTCGGGTACGAGCCGGCCTGCCCGATGCCCTGGCTGGGGAGATGAAGCCAAACCCCTGGCCTGCGCCAACGACTCGTGAGCGAATGGCAACCCGGGCGGGCCGGCGTGGCCACCCTCCTCCTGGCCAGGAGCGGCAGTGGGTTTCCACCATGATCATGCGGCATTTCCTCAACATCATGGCGGAAACCCAAGTCGTCGAGGCGCCAGGCCGCCCCACCTGCCTCACGGGCGATGGTGGGCGGAAGATGACCGCCTCCGGCGAAGCGACCGCGATGCAAGCCTACGATCCCGAGGAATTCCGCCGCTTCGGCCACGCCGCCGTCGACCTG
>DCTU01000268.1:3035-4096 GCA_002329445.1 bacterium UBP9_UBA1432 | reverse complement strand
CGGACAAGGTGCGACCCGATGGCCAGGAGGTGTCCTGGCCGGTCCCCTATTGGTATCTGGACGCCGGGTGCACCTTGATGTTGATCCTTCTGGCCGCGGTCGAGGAGGGCCTGGGGGCCGGATTCCTCGGGGGGCACCGTCTGGAGGGCGTCGATCGTCTGCTGGGCCTTCCCCCCGAGGTCCAGGTCCTGGGCCTGGTCACGCTGGGAGCTGCGGGGAAGATTCGCCGGACCCGCTCCGAGGTTCGGGGCCCGCGGCCGGTCTCCGAGATCCTCCATCGGGAACGCTGGAATCCCCCGCCTCCCGGGTAGGAATGAGCCCGGCCTGCGGCAAATGGGCGGCGCCGAGACCGGTCGCCTCCCAGGCGAACCGAGCCCGGAGGTACCATCCGTGAACCTGGAACGCTGTAGCGGGGTCCTGCTCCATCCGACGTCCCTCCCTGGACCTCATGGAGTCGGCAGTTTCGACCAGGAAGCCTATGACTGGATCGACTTTCTGGTGGCTTCCCAGCAGACGGTCTGGCAGGTTCTGCCCTTGGGGCCGACCAGTTTCGGGGACAGCCCCTACCAGAGCTTCAGCACCCACGCAGGAAATCCGTACCTCCTGGGGCTGAATCGCATGGTGGCGGACGGGCTTCTGGAAGCGTGCGACCTGGCCGAGGTTCCGTCCTTTCCATCCGATCGGGTGGACTTTGGAGGGCTCTTCCATTGGAAGTTGCCCCTTCTGAAGAAGGCCGCCGGGCGCTTGGATGCCTCCGCCCCCACCCCCCAGGCAGCGGACTTCCGGGAGTTCTGCCAGGCCGAAGCGTGGTGGTTGGAGGATTACGCCCTGTTCATGGCCCTCAAGGACGCCTTCGACTCCCAGGCCTGGAATCAGTGGCCTGAAGAGTTGCGCCTGCGCCGCCCGGAGGCCCTGGACCAGGCCCGTTCCCGACATGCGCCGGCTCTGCACGCCCATCGCTTCATGCAGTGGGTCTTCGACCGGCAGTGGAAGGCCCTGAGGGAATACGCCAACCAGCGCGGGATTCGGATCCTGGGAGACCTGCCGATCTTCGTGGCCAT
>DCTU01000268.1:2857-2989 GCA_002329445.1 bacterium UBP9_UBA1432 | reverse complement strand
CACGGGACAACTGTGGGGCAATCCGTTGTATCGCTGGGACCGGATGGCGCAGACCGGGTACCGCTGGTGGATCGATCGCCTGCGCTCGGCGCTGGCCCGGCACGATCTGGTGCGCATCGACCACTTCCGGGG
>DCTU01000268.1:0-2712 GCA_002329445.1 bacterium UBP9_UBA1432 | reverse complement strand
CCGGCATGAAGGTGCTGCAGTTCGGATTCGGGGGCCGGGCCGACAACCTGTTCCTGCCCCACAACTATACCGAACCCTTCGTGGCCTACAGCGGGACCCACGACAACGACACGTCGCGGGGTTGGTATGAGTCCAGCAGCACGCCGGAGGAGCGGGACCACTTCCGCCGCTATTTCGCGACCGATGGTCGGGATGTGGCCTGGACCATGATCCGGGGGGTCTTCGCCTCGGTCGCACGGGTGGCCGTCGTTCCCCTGCAGGACCTCCTGCAGGTCGGCGCCGAGGGCCGGATGAACCTGCCCGGTCGGGCCGAGGGGAACTGGCAGTGGCGCTTCCATGCCGGTGCGCTGGAGTCCGGCGTGGTCGAGCGCCTGGCCGGGATGGCCCGGCTGTATGGCCGCGAGCGCGAGAAGCCGGCACCGCTCGAACCCGCCCCCACCCCCTCCGGGCACTCCGCCTAAGAGCGGGTGGCCATCGACAAGAGCAGGGCCAGCAGGACCAGCGCAATCTGCAGGTGGACGAGTTCCATCGCGATCCTCCTCCCGGGCGGTTCTCGTTCATTCAGACCCCCCAATCCAGCCGCTGGTTGCCGAGCTGACGGATGTCCCTGACCTGCTCCGAACCTGCCGGTGCCCGGTCGGTCGATGAGGTCTGGGGCTTGAAGGGCCGCACCCCGGCCTTCCTGGTGTCGGTGCTGACCTTGCTGGCCCTGGGCTTGCGCCTCCTGGGGGCAGGTGCCCACACCAGCATGGAAGGCGATGAGTTCGTCTACGTGCGGATGGCCCAGGAGCTGGTCGGGGCGTCTCCGGGAGGGGTGCCGCTGGCCCAACCGATCCTGTTCCCCTGCCTCCTGGCGGCCGTGCAGGCCCTGGTCGGGGATTGGGAATGGGCGGGCCGGTGGATCAGCGTCCTGTCCGGGGCCCTCATGGTCCCCCTGCTGGCCGGATTCGGGCGGGCCTGCCTGGGGTCCTGGGCTCCGGGACTGGCCGCGGCCCTGCTGGTCACGCTCTACCCGCTGAACCTCGACCTGGGCAGCCGGGTCATGACCGAGCCGCTCTACCACCTGTTGCTGGTCGTTGCCTGCTGGCAGGCCTGGCGGATCCTCCAGGCGACGGACTCGGAGAGGATCCCCCAGTCGGTCCTGGGCGGGGGCGCCGTGGCAGCGGCCTGCCTGGCCCGGCGGGAGGGGCGGATCTACCTCGGGCTGCTGGCGCTCCTCCTCCTGGTCTTCCTGGTCCGAACCCGCGGTTGGCGCCAGGCCTTGTGGGCCTGCGCAGCCTACTGCGGCACGGCCCTGGCCTTGATCCTGGGCTCCGACCTGCTGGTCGAGCAGCCGCGTCGCACGCCCCGGATGACGCTGTCCTGGGCGGGTTTGACCCGCACCGCCGGAACCCTGGTCCTGCCTCTTCTGGCTCCGACCCTGATGCTCTTCCTGGCCCCTCGCAGAGCTGGGGACGTCCTGCGATGGGGGTTTCTTGGAACCATGCTGGCAGCTCTGCCCGTCCTGGCGGTCTTCCCCGACCCGGGCCGGAAGGCCACCGCCCTGCTGCCCTTCCTGGGTTTGTTGGCGGCCGAAGGCGCGCTGCGCTGGGGGCAACATGCACGCCGTCGTCTGNNATGCAGGCAGTCGTCTGGTCGGCGCGGGTCTGTTGGTGGCGCTTCTGGCGTGGTCGTCGGTTCAAGGCGTCTCGGCGCCCATGAGACCCCACTTCGTCCCCCCCTGGACCGACCGGGCCGAAGACCGGGCCGCCGGACGGTGGCTGGCAGGTCGGCTGCGTTCGGGTGAAGCGGTCTGTGCCTGGGACCATGCCCCGCCCTATTACGCCTCGGCCGTCTGGTGGCGACCCTCGCCGGGGCAGGAGGCTTCCCTGGAGACACTCGTGGCTGCCTGTCAGGAGCGGAAAATCCGCTACCTGGTGGTGGACCGTCGAGCCCCCTGCCGGACGCTGCCGGTGGCGGGGGCTTTGGGGGCGGACGTCCGGGTCCGTCCAGGGCTTCACCCCGTCGCCGTCTTTCCGCTGGAGCTCTCCCCTCTGAACAGGTTCCTGGCGACGCTTTGGACCCGCCGCAGCCCGCGTCCGGAGGAACGGGCCGTGGTCTATCGGGTCGGATCCCACTCCTGCCCTGGAGGAGCCTGGAGCCTGGAGGGGAATCTCGAGTGAGGACAACTCGGGAGGGCTTCGGAGGGCTGGGGAAGGCCGTTCGTCCTCCTTGAAGGTGGATTTTCGTGAGCACCGACAGCCGTTCCTCAAGCCTTCCCCCGCCGCGCTTCCCCAAGCGGGGCTATGACCTGCTGGTCGACCACGACGGCCGGGTTTTTCGCTACTTCGTCCCTGATCCCGGCAAGGGTCCCGGATTCTTCCACGAGCTGCGCCCGGGGGAGGTCGCCGAGCAGTTCGAGCGGGTGCTGTTGCGTCGGAATCCCACCCTTCCCGTGCTGATTGCCGCGTTGGCCATGCTCGTCCTGGCCTTCTCGATGGGCTGGACCAGGCTGGCCCTGGTCCTGATTCCCCTCTTTGCCCTGGGAGTGGCCTGGCTGGCCGCGTATTCCAGGAAGGCTCGCCAGATGCGGATCTGGTACAACCATGAACGACCGGGGATCGTGGCCAGGTTTGAAGGCCTCGGGAGGATTTCCCAGACCCTGCAGGCCTCCCAGAGGGTCTGGATGGTGCTGACCGAGCTTCCGGGCACACCGGGGACGCCGTGCAGCCT
>DCTU01000272.1 GCA_002329445.1 bacterium UBP9_UBA1432 | reverse complement strand
GTCCCTCTCGAAGCGCTCGACGTAATCCGGGAACAGCGACTCGACCCGGTGAGAATCGGGGCTGCTCAGGATCAGGCCGGCGTGGTGGGCCTTGTCCAGTCTCCAGACGACCTCGGGGGCGTCGAAACTTGCGAGGTCGGGCTTTTCCTGGCGCGCCAGGCAGATCAGGAGCCCCCCGCCATCCTGCCGCGCTTCGGGGGGGCGATAGACCTCGCCTCGAGCCGAGGCCAGCTCGATGCGCGCCCATTCCTGCCAGAGGTTCACCCCCGTGCAGGCCTCGACCAGGTCGTCGATGTGGGCCCCACCGACCCGTGCGGCCACTTCCAGGAAGTGGAGTCGGCCATCCTTCTCGGACCGGATGAACTCAGCGTGGGTGGCTCCGCGCACCAGCCCCATGGCGTCCAGCACGCGCCGGTTGGCCTCCAGGAGATCGCCTCGAAGCGGGCTTCCAGGCCCGACGGTCCGGGTCCCGAAGACCCCCCCATGATTCCAGACCTCGAACGGAGGCCGAAGGTAGCCGTGGGGGGCCGCAAAGACCACCTCTCCTTCCCAGACCAGCGAATCCACGTGGAAGACCGGGCCGGTCACAAACTCCTCCAGGAGGAAATGAGATTGCTGGTCGGCCAGGGTCTCGACCAGGTTCCAGAACGCGGGCGCATCCTGGACCCTGCGAATCCCCACGGCCCCGGCCTCGGATCGGGGCTTGAGGACCCAGGGCCCCGGCACCTCCTCCATGAAGCGGTGCAGCCGACCGTGGTGCAGGACGTGCTCGAAGCGCGGGCAACAGATCCCGGCCTGCCGGCACTGCACCCGCATGGCCAGCTTGTCCCGGAAGAACCGCGCCGTCGTGTCCCCCATGCCGGGCAGGCGCAGGTGCTCGCGCATGGCCGCCGCGAGCTCCACGTCATAGTCGTCCAGGGGAACGATCCGGTCCAGTTCGTGGTTCCTGGCCAGGAAGGAGACCGCCTGGATGGCCTCATCCCGAGAAACCACCTCAGGAAGAAAGAAGATCTCCTCCAGACACGCCCGAGGCCAGGGTTGATCCGCCAGGTCCGGACGGGTCAACAGGAAGACCCGGCACCCCTGATGGTGGCATTCCTCGATGAATCGGGTTCCTTTGAAGTAGCTGGCGACGCAGAGGATGGTGAGTCGGGACATGGGGAGCCTGCCCTTTTCTGGATTCCAGACGGCCCCTGCTGAAGGGCGCGCCCCGGCCTGCGGGAGGCCGGCCCTTCCACGCCAGGCCGGCGGATCCCTCGGCCAGGCTACTGCCCGAGGAGTTCCATCCCCAGGACGGTCACGTCATCGTGGGGTTCCTGGTCGCCGACGAACTCGCGCAGGGCCCGCTCGACGTCCGCCACGGCCGCGATGACCCCTTGCCCCCGGGTGCGTTCCAGGCTGGCCAGCAACCTGCTGGTGTCGAACTCCTCGCGACGGTTGAGGGCGCTGCGGGCCTCGGTCAGGCCGTCGGAGTAGAACACGACCAGGTCCCCGGGTGCCAGGTGCAGGACCTCGGAGTCGACCCGAACCTCGGGGAAGACTCCCAGCGCAGAACCTGCCGAGTCTTTCAACAGATGAGCCCCCCGGGCATCGACCAGGGCCGGCCAGGGATGTCCACCTCGAGCATAGCGAAGGACCATGTCCGCAGGATCCAGGACGCCATAGATCATGGTGAAATACTGACCGGACTGGCGCATCACCGGGAAGCGCCGGTTCAGCATCCGCAGGACGGCCGCAGGATCGTCCAGCGAAACCTCCTCACCGGGCTCGGGCGAAGCGCCGCCGAAGCCGCCCCGAGTCCTCCTCAGGGACTCCAGAAGCATCTGGATGCTGACCGAGAGCAAGGCCGCCTGGGTTCCGTGCCCGCTGACATCCAGGACGTAACCGGCCAATCTCCCCTGCCCGAGGTCCATCAGGTTGAACATGTCCCCGGCCACGTGGCGCGAGGATTGAAAGATGGAGGCGCAACGGATCCCGGAGGTCTGCAGGATGGCCTCGGGCAGGAAGGAGACCTGCACCCGGGTGGCGGCCTCCATGTCCAGTCGGACGCGCCGATCGATGGCATCGAGCTCGGCAATCCTCTGGGCATTCAGCTCGTCCAGGTCCAGGATGCGCCGGGCCACCCGGACCTGGGCTTCGAGCTCGGAGGGATCGACGGGCTTGACCAGGAAGGCATCGGCCCCGGCCTGGATGGCCTGGAGGCCCTCGGTCCTGGAGGACCTCACGGTGAGGGCCAGGATGTGCAGGTAGCGGGGACGCTCCAGGTCACGCGCCATCCGGCACAACTCGCGGCCGTCACACCCGGGCATACGCCAATCGGTGATCAGCAATCGGATCTCGGGGTGCGCCAGCAGGGCCTGGCGCGCCTGGTCCCCGTCCTCGGCGATGAAGACCCGGTAGCCCCAACGCCGCAGGTTCTCCACCACCACAGCCCGGGCCAGGGGTTCGTCTTCGGCCACCAAGGCGCAGATCTCCCCTCCGGGGGGTTCTCCGGTGCGCGAGCGGTGTCTGGAAATCCCGGAGGGGCTCACGGGGACGCAAAGAGCCGGGCCCGATCCCTCAAGGAGGCCACCCGGCGCTGGACGTCACGGAACCATGCCGTGAAGCGGTCCTCGGTGAGGCTCGCGAAGAACGCGACCAGGTCCCGGTTGGCGAAGCCGACTTTGGTTGCGGGGGGGGGCATGGCGCCTCCAGATCTCGAGATCCCAGGCCGTCCAGGCCTGACGAGGCGTCCTTCGACGCCCGCGGCCCGGGAGCCTACCCCCGCAGAAGGGGAAGGGATGCCGCGCGCGTGGAACGGTGGAGGATGAGAGTCCTTCTGGTGGCCGAGCGCTTCCGTCCCCAACCCGGAGGCGTGGCCGTGGCGGCCGAGCGCAACGCCCGGAACCTGGCCCCGGCCCTGGAACGCCTGGAAGTCCTGCACATGGTCGATCACCTCCCGCCCGGTGCCAGCGAGACCCGCGAGGAGGAGGGCTACGTGGTGCACTGTCTGGGCCGGGCGGCCCGGGAGGAGGACTCGCTGGGGCTGCTGGAGATGGCCGCCCTGGGCCTGGCCCGGCGGATGGGCGCCCAGATCCTGCACGGGTTCTACGCCCGGTCGGCCGGTTTCGTGGCCACCCTCGCGGGCCGGCAGCTCGGCATCCCCTCGGTGGTCAGCCTGCGGGGCAACGATCTGGACCGGGGCGTTTTCGACCGCACCGGGATGCTGCATTGGACCCTGACTCATTCCGACCGGATCCTGGTGGTCAGCCGAGCCCTGGGCCTCAAGGTCGAGGCCTTCGCCTCCAGGCACGACGCGGTGTTCACCCCCAACGCGGTGGACGGGAACCTCTTCCGACCCGTCCCCGCCGCATCCGACCTGGGTCCCGAGCCGGTGGTCCTCTTCTCGGGCGAGATGCGCTTCAAGAAAGGCCTGTTCCCGTTGTTGGACGCCGCGGCCCGACTGGCCCCCCACCCCGTGCGCCTGGTCCTGGCCGGAGGGGTGCGTCGCGAGGCCCGCGAGGCCTTTCGGGCCTTCCGGAAGGACCATCCCCGGGCCCGGGTCCTGGAGCTCCCCCAGACGGCAGACCCCCGCAGACTCGCGGCGCTGTACTGCCGGGCCGAGCTGGTCGTCCTTCCGGCCCTGTGGGAGGGGATGCCCAACGCGCTCCTGGAGGCCATGGCCTGCGCCCGGCCGGTGCTGGCCACCGCCGTGGGTGGCATCCGGGACCTGGTGGTCGACGGGACCACCGGTTGGCTCTTCCCCCCCGAAGAGCTGCACCTGCTGGACCAGCACATCCTGCGCGCCCTGAGCCGCCCGGCCAGTGCGCGGGAGGGTCTGGGGCGCGCAGCCCGCGAACAGGTCCTGGCCCACTTCACGCCTGGGGCGGAGCGCGACCGACTGCTCGATGTCTACCGGAGCGCGATCCGCCCCTGAGGGCGCAGAGAGGCCCTCAGCTCGCCCAACACCGCCGCCACGGCGGCCTCAAATCGCGGGCGGTCCCAGCACGCCTCGGCCTCGGCCCGGGCATTGCGCCCCAGGACCTCGACCAGGTCGGGGCGGGCCGCCAGGGTCAACAGGCCCTCAGCCAGGGCCGAGGGCGAGCCCGGGCGAACCAGCCAACCGGTCCTCCCGTGTTCCAGGATCTCCTCGACGGGGGGGACCCGAGTGGCCAGGACGGCCCGACCCGCCGCCAGATACTCCAGGATCTTGATCGGACAGCACCCCTGCAGCGAATTGCGGGGATCGTCGGGCAGCGGGGCCAGACAGACCTGGGACTGAGCCAGGAAGGCGGGGATCTGCTCGGGAGCCAGCGGCCCTTCCACCTCCAGCATCCCCCGGACTCCCAGGGTGCGAACCAGGCTGCGCAGGTCGCGGAGCCACGCGCCCTTGCGCGTGCCCACCACCCGCAGCCGGACCTCCAGACGCCCTTTGAGGTGGGCCAGGGCCTCCACCAGGGTTCCCAACCCCTGCCAGGGAGCCAGGGTGCCCAGATAGGCCAGGCGCAGCGGAAGCGCGGAGGCGGGCGGAGCCGGGGCCGGGAAGCGCTCGAGCCGGACTGCGTTGGGCACGACGCGGATCCGCTCGGGGGGCACCCCTCGCCTTTGCAGGAAGAGGCGCCCCGTCCGGGAGGGGGTGATGAGCAGACCCGATCCGTGCAGCAGCATGTTCTCCTCAGCCACCACACGCTCCAGGGTCCCCTCCCTGGTGCGCAGGCCGGGATGATGGGCCGGCAGCTCGACCGACGGAAATCCGTGCGCTTCGTAGACCGCCGGGATCCCCCGACGCCAGGCTTCCCGGACGGCCGGCACGCCTTCCCAGGGGCTGCGGAACCAGACCAGGTCCGGCGGTTCCCGGGTCAGGAGCTCCTGCGCGGCCTCGCGGAAGGCCAGGGCTCGCTGCAGGAAGCCCTCCTGGGGCAAGGCGACGGTCCGGTGGTCCAGACCGTCCAGGACGCGACCCGCCGGTCCGGCGGGAGTCAGGACCCTCACCCGGGCGCCGGCCAGGGCCAGGGCGCGCACGGTGGCCTCGATCCTCTGGGCTGCCCCCTTGGGGTGGGGCACGGGGTCCGGAGCCATGAACAGGACATGCATCGAGAGCGGGAGCTTCGAGCGCCGAGCGGGAATACCTGGAGGCCATGTACCACGTCCGGGAGGTCGCCGACGAACCCGCCGAGCTCTTGCAGGCTTTGCGAACCGGAGTCCCCCGGCAACTGCGCTGCGCGAAGATCAAGCTGACCTCCCGCTGCAACCTGCGTTGTCGGATGTGCCGATACTGGCG
>DCTU01000139.1 GCA_002329445.1 bacterium UBP9_UBA1432 | reverse complement strand
GAGGGTTCTCGGCCCGGCGTCCCGGCCCTGCCCGGCGGGCTCAGGGCCGCGGAGGGAAGGACTCCATCAGTCCGAAACGCCAGGAGCCTTCTTCCAGGACCGTCACGAAGTTCCGCTCGTCGTTCCCCTCCATCCGGACGCTCCCCCGGTTCCCCGCCACCTGCCCCGAGGTGAAGGTCCGTCCGGCCAGGACTTCGGAATGGGAACTGGTCCGGAAGGAGTCCCAGAATCCCGCGCAGATCGAGGGGTCGCGGGTCTCGAAGAGACGCCGGACGGCCTCCGTCGACATCTCCTCGTCGCGGGCCACCATGGTCACGATCCGGTTCTGGCTGAAGGTGGACAGGAGGTTCCAGGCCTGGCCGTAGTCCCGGGCGCTGACGGCCTGGAAGAAGCCTTTGACCGCGTGGGCCGGGTCTTGGGCCTGGGCCGGCGCGACCAGGCAGGATACCAGGATGAGGAGCACCAGCAGGGTTCTGGTTCGGCTCACGCGGACCTCCACAGACAGCGATTCACCGCCGGGTTCGCCGGCGTCAGGCCCTATTCCCGCACTTTGAAGACCTCAAGCCATGGCAGCCGGGCCACCAGCCGCCAGACCACGACCTGGGCCAACCCCACGAAGAGGGCCATCAACGCGGCCGATCGAAACAGGGCCTCGGGGGGTATGACCGTCGGCAGCCGGAATAGTTCCCGGCTGTAGGCCTGGACGACCAGGTGGACCAGGCCGACCCCCGCCCACAGGCCCAGCCCGATCCCGACCGCGCTCAGCAGGCCGATCTCGGCGGCGAAGACCAGGGCCACCCGCGCCGGGCTGTAGCCCAGGACCCTCAGGGTCCCGACCTCGCGGCGGCGCTCCTCCAGGCTGACCATGGCCGTGTTGAGCACGCTGCCGAAGGCCAGCAGGCCCGAGAAGAGGATCAGGATGAGGAGGGACGTGCCGAAGTTCTGGTCCATGAGCTGCTGGATCTTCTCCAGGGCTCTCACCCGCTGCTCGACACCCACCACGCCGGGCCTCCGGGACAGCTCTTCCAGAAGTGTCCGGTCGGGCCGCGGGTTGGCCAGGTCCAGCAGGATCGCGTTGGCCGCCCAGTCCTCGCCGATCAGGTGGCTGAGATACTCCAGCCGGCACCAGGCGCCCAGGCCCATGTAGGTGTCGACCACTGCCACCACGGGGGCCTCGCGCATCTGGCGAGTCCCGATGAGGGGCCGCAAGAGGAGGGTGTCGCCCGGCGCCACGCCCAGGACCTCCGCCAGCTTCCGCGCCAGGACCAGGCCCTCTTCGGGGATCTGCAGGGGCCGCCCGCGCGCATCCAGGGGCGTGAAGAGGCGGTTGCCCGCCGCCAGCCCGGTCAGGCCGGTCCGCTTCTCGCGGGCCCCTCGGGAGAGATCTGCCGAGACCACCAGTTGCGGTTCGACCTTGGCGATCCCGGGAAGTCCCCTCAACTCGGACAGGATGTCCCGGCCGACCGGCTCGCGCAGCGCGACGGTCAGGTCCTGGTGACTGGTGTGTCGGAACTCGTGGTCGATCATGGCGTGCATGGCGGCGACCATGCACAGCGACTCGACCAGCAGGGCGGTGGCGGCCAGGCTGGTCAGGATGGCCACCATGCTGCGGAAGGGGTTTCGGAAGACCGAGCGCAACACCAGCTTGCCCCAGAAGGGCAGGAGCTCCCAGAAGACCCGGACCCGCTCCAGGAAGATCCGCCCTCCTTTCTCGGGGGCCGGGGGCCGCATGGCCTCGGCCGGATTCATCCGGCTGGCCCGCAGGGCGGCCTGGACCGTGCCCGCCACCGCGAAGAGGACCGCCACGCCCAGGGCGCCTGCCAGCAGGCCCGGATAGAGCGTGGGCTGGAGGGCCGGCAACTCGAAGTAGTCCTGGTACAGCCGGATCATGGCCGACTGGATCCACAGGCCCAGGGCCAGCCCGGCCAGGGCCGAGCTCAGGCCCACCACCAGCCCATAGCCCAGGTAGTGCCGGACGATGAAGGTCCGGGTATAGCCCAGGGCCCGCAGGGTGCCGATGGTGGTGCGCTGCTGGGTGACCATGCGTCCGGTCACGATGTGCAGGACCAGGCCGACCACGCCCAGGCACAGGGCCGGCAGGATCGTGGCGCTGGTCTGCAGCTCGTGAAGCTCATTGGCCAGGAACTGCACGGACGGCATCTCGTCGCCGGTCAGGCTCAGGGCCACGCCGTACGGATCCAGTTGGCGCTCCAGGTCCTTCAGGGTGTTGCGCAGGGGCACGGGCCGGAGGTCCCAGGCCAGCCCCAGGAACTCGTTGAAGGCGCCGTTCAGGCCGGCCCAGTCCTGGAGGGTGTCCAGGGGCAGGTAGAGGACTCCGGTGCGGGCCGGGTCCGGGACCATCCCACCGGCAGGGGGCAGCACGTAGACGAACTCCGGCGCCAGGGCCGTCCCGACCACCAGCAGCCGCTGCTGGCGGCCCATGATCAGGGCCTGCACGTGGTCTCCGGGGTGCAGGCCATGCGCCCGGGCGAAGGCGTCGTTCAGGATGGTCTGGTCGTCGCGGGTGCCCTCGAACCAGGTGCCCGAGACCAGCAGGATGTCGTTCAGGACCGGGCGGCGGATCCGCGGCAGGGACAGGGCCGTCGAGGTGATCGGCTCGGGTGACCCGGGAAGGTCCACCCGGGCTTCGATCCGCACCCGTCCCTCCAGGTGGCGGACCCCGGGGTGCCGGCGCACCTGCTCCAGGGCCGACCGGGGAGCCCGCTTCAGCGACAGGCTGAAGTCGGCCAGCCTCTGCTCGCGATAGAACCGGGCGCGCGAGGCGTCCAGGTCATAGAAGACCGCCAGCATTCCGACCAGCAGGCCGGCTCCCACCGCCCCCAGGGCCCCCAGCAGCAGGATGGCGCCCAGGCGCTGGCGGATCTCCCGCAGCAGGCTGCGCAGGATCGTGGGCGGGCCCCTCACCAGGGCAGGCTCCGGGCCGACTCGCGGCGTGGCTGGAGGTCCAACCGGACGATCCGGCCGTCCCGGATCTCGGCGGTCCGGTCGGCCATCCTCGAGACCAGGGCGTTGTGGGTGATCACCACCACGGTCTTGCCCCGGTCCTGGTTGAGCCGCTCCAGCAGCTCCATCACCTGGGCTCCGGTGGCGGTGTCCAGGTTGCCCGTCGGCTCGTCGCAGAGCAGGATCTTCGGCCGGTTGAGAAGCGCCCTCGCGATCGCGACGCGCTGGCGCTCGCCGCCGNNATGGCCACCCGCTGCTGCTGGCCGCCCGAAAGCTGGGAGGGGAAGTGGTCTGCCCGGTCCTCCAGGCCCACGATCCGCAAGGTCTCCCGGGCCGGCAGGGGGTCCCGGGCGATGTCGGTGGCCACCTGGACGTTCTCCAGGGCCGTCAGGGTGGGCACCAGGTTGAAGAACTGGAAGACGAACCCGATCTGGTGGCGCCGGAAAAGCGTCAACTGCCGATCGGAGGCCCGGGTCAGGTCCTGCTCGCCGAAGAGGACCTGCCCCGAGCTGGGTCGGTCCATCCCGCCGATCATGTTCAGCAGCGTGCTCTTGCCCGAGCCGCTGGGGCCCAGGATCACCAGGAACTCGCCTTCGAAGACCTCCAGGTCGACCTCGCGCAGGGCAGGGACCTCGACCTCACCCATCCGGTAGATCTTGCTGACCGACCGGACCGACAGCAACGGCTGCGGCTGGGCTTCCACGTGCGTCTTTCTCATGAATCCGCCCTCGATGGCCATCCACGTCCCACCTCCAGGACCAGGGCCTATTCGACGGGGCGACCTGTCTCACCCTATCTTGGGGCAGAGGGGAGTTCCAAGGCTGACGGCCGCCCTCCCAGCACGTTCTTGTTCCAGAGGTCCGCCAGGGAGTAGTCTTCCCGCCACTCCCGCAGGCGCTCGGGATCGAGCCGGCGGAACTGGGTCTCGCCGCCCACCATGTCGACCACGATCACCTGGTCGGCCTCGAAGTTGTCGAG
>DCTU01000345.1:2751-12326 GCA_002329445.1 bacterium UBP9_UBA1432 | reverse complement strand
GGCTCTGCAAAGAACTCCGAGACCAGGGGAGCCGCAGTGAACAAGAGCAGGTACAGCCCCAGCGAACCTCCAAGCCCCAGGAAGAAGACGGACGAATAATCCCTGTCGTCCACGTCCTTCTGCTGCACCAGCGCGGTACTGAATCCGCTCCAGATCAGGACGTCCGAGACCGAGACCATGACCGCGATCAACGCCACCAGGGCGTAGTCCTTGGGGAAGAGGAGGCGTGCCAGGAAAATCTGGACCAGGAACTGGATGCCCTGGACTCCCAGTCGCTCGGAGAACTTCCAGAAAAGCCCGGACAGGACCCTGGATTTCAGCGTCTCGAGAGCCATCTCAGGCTTCCTTCAGTCTTTGAGTCTTCCAAGGAAGTGCACATCACCCATGGTGGTCGAGGTCAGTCCCAGGAGAGGGGCTCCACAGAGATCCTTGTGCCAGTTCATGCTCCCGGACAGGGGCCCAGGACCCCGCGCATGAAGTCGCGCACTCCCCGAAGCATCATCGTGATCTTCTGGACCTTCTCCTCCTCATAGAGCAGGATCTTCGCGACATCCTTGGCCATGTAGACCAGCAGCATCCTCCAATAATGGGGATACGCGCTCCGGTACCTGGTTCCGACCACCAGGCGGTTTCGAACGATATAGTAGCGACGCAGGGCCGAATGGTTGAAGGTCCAGCAGGGCCAGGGGAAACGATGCCTTCGCATCTTGCCCAGGCGATGCTGGAGCAGGGTTCCACCCGACTCCACAACCCGAAAACCTGCCCGATGCAGCCGAAGGCAGAACTCGTGGTCAACCGAGTCGATGAAGAGTTCTTCCATGAAGCCTCCCACTGCCTGCCAGGCCTGCAGTCGGACCAGATTGCCCGAGGTCATGGCCGTCAACACGTCCCGGCACCCCGGTTCGCACTTGGGGATGAACATGCCGACCTGGTGGTGGACCGGCGAGACCAGCGCGATCCGCGGATCGGTGTCCATGCAGGCCGCCAGTTCCTGGACCAGCATGGGGGTCGCCGTGCTGTCCTGGTCCATGGTGAGGAGCCGCGAACAACCCTCCGCGAGGGCGGCGCGGGCCCCCTCGTTCAGGGCCCGGGCGATGCCCAGGTTGGCCCCCAGGGCCAGGTGGGTCACCTTCCCGAGCGAATGAAGCCGAGCTTCGAACCCGGCATCCGGCTCTTCGCTGTTGTCGACCGCGTAGACCCGGTCCACCTGCTCGAGATAGCTGGCCACGTTGTCCAGGACCGAAGAATCGGGGCGATACAGGACCACGACGGCGGCCGTCTGCTGCCGGCCTGAGGCGGCCATCAGCGCGCGTCGGCCTGAAGCCAGGCCCGCACGCGGCCCGCCTGGGCGAAGGCAGCCCGCACGATCTGCCCGATCCGATGGACCTGCTCGGGATCCAGGGCGGTCCCGGTGGGGAACTGGATCACCCGTTCCAACAGGTCCTCGGTCACCGGCAGGTCCCATGGGCCCCGCTCTGCATAGGGCGCCATCCGATGGCACCCGGGATAGAAGTAGCGTCGGGCCAGGACGTTCTCCGCCTCCAGGACGGCCAGCAGGTCGTCCCGGGTCAACCCCCCGGCCCTCGGATCCACGGTGGCGACCACGTAGTGCATGGAAGGCACTTCAGCCGGCTCCAGGTCGACCAGGTCCAGGCCCGGCAGGTCGGCGAATTCCTGGCGATACTGCTGGAAATGGGCCTGATTGACCCCGGCGAAGGCCGCAAACGCCTCCAGCGAGGTCAGGCCCATGGCGGCCGAGACCTCGTGCATCTTGGCGTTGGTCCCCAGCGAGACGACCCGATCCTTGCCGGCGAACCCGAAGTTGCGCAGCCGGCGGCACTTCTCGGCCAGCGCGTCGTCCCGAATCAGGATGGCGCCCCCTTCGAAGCTGTTGACCATCTTGGTGGCGTGGAAGCTCAGGATCGAGGCCTGGCCGAAGTTCCCGATCGGGGTGCCGGCATGGGTCGAGCCCAGGGCGTGGGCCGCATCGTACAACAGGCACAACCCGTGCCGACGGGCCAGGGCCTCGAATCCCTCCACATCGCAGGGGCGCCCCCAGACGTGGACCGGCATGACCCCCGAGGTCTGCGGGGTGATCGCGCGCTCGACGGCCCGGGGGTCCAGGTTGTGGGTCCCAGGATCGACGTCGGCGAAGACGGGCCGGACCCCCTCCCATTCCAGGCAGTGGGCGGTGGCCACGAAGGTCATCGAGGGGACGATCACCTCACCGGTCAGCCCCAGGGCCCGCACCGCGATCTGAAGGCCGAGCGTGGCGTTGGTGACGGCCACCACGTGCGGCACCTGGCAGAAGTCGGCCAGCGCCTCTTCGAAGCGCTGCAGGTAGAACCCGTTGTTGCTGTACCAGGCCCGGTCCAGGATGTCATCGAATCGCGCCTGGAGGCGCGAGCGGTCGCCCAGGTTGGGCTGACCGACGTGCAGGGGCGAGTCGAACTCGGGTCGGGCTCCGAACAAGGCCAGTTCCTTCGACATGATCGCCTCCTGATCCAATCCTTCGCAAGCGGGTTCTCGGCGCAGGTCCTGCTGATTCCAGGGGCCTTTCCCGGACACTTCGGACCCGGGGGCGCTCATCCCCGGTCCTCGGCCCACAGGCCGGCACCGAAATGGTCCCAGGGCAGGCGCCCCTCGTTGGGGTCCTCGAAGTTGAAGGTGTCGCTGGAGGCGTACAGGAGCATGGCGCCTCGCGCGCCGGCCTGGTAGCCGTGGGCCACCCCCCAGGGAACGAACAGGAAGGCCGGTTCTTCGCCCGAGAGGATCACCTGGCGCCGATTCCCCTCGGTCGCCGAGCCCTGCCGCAGATCCACCAGCCAGACCCGGAGCTGCCCCTCCAGGACGCACCACAACTCGTGCTGGGGGCGCTTGGGGTGCAGGTGGAAGGCGTTCAGGCGCCCGGGGACGGCCTTCGAAAGTGAGAACTGCCGCGGTTCGAAGCCCTGGGGCAGGCCCTCGATCTGCCCCTCCCTCAGGCGGCAGAGCTCCATGAAGTCGCCCTCCAGGCCGCGGAAGACCTTCAGGCGGTGCACGAAGACCCCGTCGATCGGGGGCTGAGGCTCGTAGGACTGGAAGGTGAGCGCGGCCCGGGCGCCCTGGGACAGGGTCATGGCAGAATCCATGGGACCTCCTGGAAAACTCAGAACTGAAGGGTCCTAAAGGCAGATACGGCTGAAGTCTCCGACGACCAGGCCCACCGTGTGCTGGCGACGGCGTCGGGTCTCGCGGGTGACCACCGCCCCCTGACCGATCACGCTGGCGTCCAGCCGATAGGGCACCTGCAGGACCTCACACTGGGGCAGGAGGATCGAGAACTCGACCTCCGAGGCGATCACGCGGCTGCCCTGCCCGATCGAGGTATAGGGGCCGACGTAGCTGTCCTCCACCACCGCCCCCGAGGCGATGTGGATGGGCCCGCGCAGTTCGCTGCGCGTCACCCGCGCCCCGGGTTCCACGACGACCTCGCCCAGCATGTCGCACTCCGTCACCTCGCCCTCGATGCGCCGGGTGATCTGGGCCAGAACCAGCCGGTTGGCCTCCAGCAGGTCCTCGGGCTTGCCGGTGTCCTTCCACCAGCCGCGAACCAGATGGGCCACCACGGGCCTCTCCCGGTCCACCAGTCCCTGGATGGCCTCGGTGATCTCGTACTCCCCGCGCCAGGAAGGCTTCAGGGTCCGGATCACCTCGTGGATGCGGGGGCTGAAGAGGTAGACCCCGACCAGGGCGAGGTCCGAGGGGGGGACCTTGGGCTTCTCGACGAGGCGGAGCACCCGGCCCTCCGGGTCCAGGACGGCCACCCCGAACTGCTGGGGGTTCTCGACGCGGGTCAGCAGCACGATCGCGTCGGGGTGGGAATCCTCGTATTCCTGGACCAGGTGGCCGATGCCCCCGGACAAGAGGTTGTCGCCCAGATACATCACGAAGGACTCGTCCCCCAGGAACCCCTGCGCCGTCTGGACCGCGTGGGCCAGGCCCAGGGGCTGGCGCTGCTCGATGAAGGTGAACTGCACCCCTTCGGGACGGGCCTCGAGCAGGTGCTGGCGGATCTCGTCCCCGGTGTCGGGGCTGATCACGATGCCCAGGTCGGAAACCCCGGCCGCCACCAGGTCGTCCACCACGTACAGCAGGTTGGACTTGTTGGCGATGGGGATCAGTTGCTTGGCGCGGGTGAAGGTCAGGGGCCGAAGCCGGGTTCCCTTGCCTCCGGACAGGATCAGGCCTTTCAAGGGGTTGCCTCCAGTTCAGGGATGCCTTCCGAGCGAAGCCAGGCCGCCACCCCCTCCCTCCAGGGGGGCAGCACCACGCCCAGGGACGCCGCGCGGGCGCAGTCCAAGGCCGAGTTCGCCGGGCGACGCACGCGGGATGGGAAGGAGCTGGCCGGGCAGGGTTCCACCGGGATCGAACCCATGCCGGCCAGGGTCAGGGTCGCCCGGGCCAGCTCCAGGCGCGAGGCCCGCCCCTGGCCGGCCAGGTGGAAGAGCCCCTGCGCGCCCACCTGGACCAGACCCAGAAGGCCCTGGGCCAGGTGAGGGGCGTAGGTGGGCGAGCCGAACTCGTCCTCGACCGCCCGGATCCGGCCATCTCGACGCGCCAGTTCCAGGATTCTTCCGGGGAAATGCCTCCAGCCGGCGCCGAAGACCCAGGAGGTCCGCACCACCACGGCGGAGGGCATCTCGTCCAGCACGGCCACTTCTCCGTCCAGCTTGGTCTGGCCATAGACGCCCAGCGGATGGGGAGGGTCCTGCTCGGTATAGGGGGCTTGCTGGGCCCCATCAAAGACGAAGTCGGTCGAGACGTGGACCAGGCCCAGGCCCAGCCGCGCGCACTCCCTGCCCAGAAGCCGGGGTCCTTCGACATTGGCTCGGGCGGCTGCGTCCGGGTTGTCCTCGGCGGCCTCGACGGCGGTCCAGGCGGCCGCGTTCCAGACCGTCCGCCCGCCTTCCCGCGCGAACCCCTCCAGGACCCGACGCGTGGCTGCGGCGTCGGCCACATCCCATTCCTGGTGATCCCGAGCCAGCGAATCGGGAAGAAGGGCCTTCAGGGCCCGCCCCAACTTCCCGGCGGCGCCCGCCACCAGGTGAACCCGGCCAGCCGTCTCGGTCTTCATCGGGGCCTGCTTTCAGCGCAGGAAGCCGGAAGCCTGCCACGCCCCCCGGGCCGGCCCGCCCGGGCCTCAGGCCGGCGCCTGACCCGCCGCCACCAGGGATTCGGGGCAGCACAGGAAGGCTTCGAGGTCCTCGGGCGTGCCCATCCCGAACATACCCTCTCCCTCGGGAGCGATCTCGTAGATTCCGACGCGCGCCCCCTCGGCAATCAAATCGTTGTAGACCGGCGCGGTATAGAACTCGCCGTGGACCCGGAAGTCCCGCTCGACCATCCTCTGGGCCGCCCGCACGAAGTCCCGCCCCCGGCGGAAGAGGTAGACCCCCGTCGTGGCATGCTTGGAGATGGGCTGCTTCTCGGCCACCTCCCGGACCAGGCCGGCCGGGTCCACCCGTGCGTAGGACCACTTGGGATGATTGGCCGGGAAGGTCATGATCAACCCGTCCAGGTGGCGCCTCTCCATGTCGGCCACGAATCCGTTCAGGTCGATGTCGAGGTATTGATCCGAGTTGGCCAGCAACAAAGGGCCGTCGTCTTCGATGAGGTGGCGGGCCAGGAGGATCGTGCAGGCGGCCCCCTGGGTGGTTTCTTCGACCGGGACCACCTCGCACCCGGGGGTGATCGCATTCAGGTGCCCCAGAAGATCGTAGCGGTCCAGGTGTTGGCGCAGGGGCAGGAAGATGAACTGGTGGGGGACCTGGAGGGACAGGTTCCTCACCACGACGTCGATCATGGGAACCCCATGGATCTCGATCAAGGGCTTGGGGCGCTCGTACCCGGCCGCCTCGAAGCGGCTGCCGCGGCCGGCCATGGGGATGACGATCCGAATCACCAGTCTGGGTCCTCCTCGCACGAGGGCAGGGTGGCCAGGTGCTTCTCCAGGTCCTCGGGCGTCGCCAGGCTGATGACCTGCGAGTTGCGGACCCGGTAGATGTCCACCTTCAGGCCCTCCAGAATCATCTCGTTGTAGACCGGGCTCAAGAAGAACTCCCCGGCGGTGCGGGAGCCTTTGAGCAGCATCCGGGTGGCGGCAGCCAGGAAGTCCCGGCCCCGTCGGAAGTAGTAGACCCCCACCGTGGCGTGCCGGCTGATCGGCCTCTTCTCGGCCACCATCCGGACCTGGCCCTCGTCATCGGCCAGGGCGTAGGACCACTTGGGGTGCGTGGACGTGAAGGTCACCAGCGACCCGTCCACCCCGCGCTGCCGGGCCCGCTGCACGAAATCGTCCAGGGCGAAGTCCAGCAACTGGTCGCCATTGGCCACGATCAGCTCGCCTTCCGGGTCGATCCACTCGATGGCCAGCAGGACGGTGCACAGGGCTCCCGCGGTCTCGCCTCGCATCGGCACGACGCGACAGCCCGGGGCCACCAGGTTCAGCACGTCCCCCAGGGCATAGCGGCGCAGGTGCTGCTCTCGACAGACGAAGACGAAGCGGTGCTCCAGTCCGAGCTTCAAGCTCTCGACCACGCAGTCGATCATCGGCCGGCCCTGGATCTCGACCAGGGGCTTGGGGAAGGTGTACCCCCGCTCTTCGAACTTCTGGCCACGCCCGCCCAGGGGCACCAGCAGGGTCAACATGTCGGGTCCCCCTTCCCCTGCTCGATGCGGTCGATGGCCGAACGGACCTTCCAATAGTCCACCTCTTCGAAGCCGGCCACGGGACAGACCCAGGCCCCCGAGCGCCGGGCCGCCTCCAGACCGGGGGCAGCGTCCTCCACCACCAGGACGGACTGCGGGGGCAGTTCCAGGCGGCGCATGGCGACCTGGTAGATCTCCGGGTCCGGCTTGGGCCGGGTCACGTCCTGGTTGCTGAGGAAGAACTCGAGNNACCGCCAGGCGATAGCCCTCCCGGCGCAGGGTCCGCACCAGGTATTCCTTCTCGAAGCTGGGGTTGCAGCGGGTGAGGATCTCCTCGGCCGTGAACTTCTGCTTGATCTGACAGACGATGTCGTGCAGCCCGGCGGGGAATCCCTGCTCGACCGAGAGCATGCGCAGCTTCTCGCGGGTGGGCAGGCCATCATAGACCGTCAGGTGGGCATGGCGCGGGATCAGGTAACCGAAGAGCGCCAAGGCACGGTTCAAGGCCTCGTAGTGCCACTCGGTGGCGTCCACCAGGACCCCGTCCAGGTCGAAGAGGATGGCCTGGATCTTCCTCATGCTCATGGGGATGGCTTCCACCCGATGCCGGCCGAAGCCTCCAGTTCCAGGCAACGGGCCAGTTCCAGGGGATGGTCGGTGCAGATCCCCCGGGTCCCCCAGGCCAGAAGCTCGCCCCAGCGCCCCCGGGATTCCTGCAGCGAACGGCCGTGCAGATCGGGCGAGACGGTCCAGACCGGCTTTCCGGCCCGGGCCAGCTCCTGGAAGGTGGCCTGTCGGGCCCAGGGGCCGTCGAACTCGTCCAGCCAGGCGCAATCGGTGAAAGGGCAGCCGGCGGCCCGCTCCACCGGTTCGTCGCGATCACTGACCCGGGCGGCGATGCGGCTGTGCGGATCGAGGCGGCGCAAGGCCCGGGCGGTCTCCCCAGGGATCTGCTCGATCAGCTCCATGTCGAACAGAAAGAGATGGCTCCAGAGTTCCAGGTCCGAGAGCATCTCCAGCAGGGCGGGCAATCCGCCCAGATCCTTGAGGTTCAAGGCCACGACCTGCAGAGGGTGGCGACGGCAGGATTCCAGGAAGCGGAAGGCATCGTTCTGCGGAGTCCAGACCGCCGGGTCGTGGCTGAGATAGTGCCGCCCCCGGTCGGTGCAATAGCGCACGTCGGTCTCGACCCCGAATCCCTCCCCGAGGGCCCGGGCCAGGGTCTCGAAGCGGTTCTCGAGGGCCGGAGCGGCTCCCGCGAGGAGGCCTCGGTGGGCCAGGATGTCGCCACGATTCATCGCATTCGTTCCGCCTCCCGGTGACCTGGAGGGCTCCCCCCCATCCGCCCTCCCCAGGGGATTGCAGGCCTCGTCCCGAAATCCCCCCTTTCATGTCGAAGCGCGGACCCATGAGGTTTCGCCCGGGTAGAAAGGACCTCCACGATGCTCAAGGATCTCGCCAGGCAGCGCAGTCTGGATCTGGCCCGCGGCCAGAACGCGGCTGGAGCCTCTGAACCCGAGGAACTGGAGAACCAGGAGTGGATCGACTCGCTTGAGTACGTCCTGGACTCGCAGGGTCCCGATCGGGTCAACGACCTGTTGCGGCTCCTGCAGTGCTATGCCCAGGGGCGCGGGGTGCGCTTCCCGTTCACCGCCAACACGCCCTACATCAACACGATCCCGGTCGAAGAGCAGGCCCCCTATCCCGGCAACCGGGACATCGAGCGCCGCATCAAGAGCTTCGTCCGCTGGAACGCGATGGCCATGGTGGTGCGCGCCAACCGCGAGTTCGACGGGCTGGGCGGGCACATCTCGACCTACGCCTCGGCGGCCACCCTGTACGAGGTGGCCTTCAACCACTTCTTCCGCGGGCGCAGCCAGGGGCGTGATGGCGACCTGGTCTTCTTCCAGGGGCACGCCTCTCCGGGCGTCTACGCGCGCGCCTTCCTGGAGGGTCGCCTGACCCGCCAGCAGTTGGAGGCCTTCCGTCGCGAGCTGTCCGGGGGCCTGGCCTCCTACCCCCACACCTGGCTGATGCCGAACTTCTGGCAGTTTGCCACCGTCAGCATGGGGCTGGGCCCCATCCAGGCCATCTACCAGGCCCGCTTCATCCGCTACCTGGAGGATCGCGGCCTGAAGAAGGAGATCCGCTCGAAGGTCTGGTGCTTCATGGGGGACGGCGAGACCGACGAGCCGGAATCCCTGGGCGCCATCACCCTGGCCAGCCGCGAGAAGCTGGACAACCTGGTCTTCGTGGTCAACTGCAACCTGCAGCGCCTGGACGGCCCGGTGCGCGGCAACGGCAAGATCATCCAGGAGCTGGAGGCCGCCTTCCGCGGCGCCGGCTGGAACGTGATCAAGGTGGTCTGGTCCAGCGCCTGGGACCCCCTGCTGGCCCGCGACCACGACGGGGTGCTGCTGCGCCGGATGAACGAAGTGGTGGACGGCCACCTCCAGAAGTACGTGGTCAGCCCCGGAAGCTACCTGCGCGAGCACTTCTTCGGGGCCGACCCCCGCCTGGCCGAGATGGTCAAGAACATGTCCGACGACCAGCTCAAGGCCCTCAAGTGGGGCGGGCACGATCCAGACAAGGTCTACGCCGCCTACCGCCAGGCCATGGAGCACAAGGGGCAGCCGACCGTCATCCTGGCCATGACGGCCAAGGGCTACGGCCTGGGCGAGGCCGGCGAAGGCAAGAACATCACCCACCAGCAGAAGAAGCTGAACGAGGACGAGCTGCGCGAGTTCCGCACCCGCTTCAGCATCCCCATCTCGGACGAGGAGGTGGCCAGCACCCCGTTCTACCGTCCCTCCGAGGACAGCGCCGAAATGCGCTACCTGCAAGAGCGCCGGCAGAAGCTGGGGGGCTACCTGCCCGCGCGCCAC
>DCTU01000345.1:0-2695 GCA_002329445.1 bacterium UBP9_UBA1432 | reverse complement strand
CGGATGCTGGCCAAGATGCTGCGGGACAAGGAGATCGGGCGCTTCCTGGTGCCCATCGTCCCCGACGAGGCCCGGACCTTCGGAATGGAGACCCTCTTCCGCCAGGTGGGGATCTACTCGCACGTGGGGCAGCTCTACGATCCGGTGGATGCCGAGACGCTGCTCTACTACAAGGAGAGCACCAACGGCCAGATCCTGGAGGAGGGCATCACCGAGGCAGGCTCCATGGCCTCCTTCATCGCCGCCGGGACGGCCTACTCGACCCACGGCGTCCCGACCATCCCCTTCTTCATCTTCTACTCGATGTTCGGCCTGCAGCGAATCGGCGACCTGGTCTGGGCCGCCGGCGACATGCGGACCAAGGGCTTCGTGCTGGGGGCCACCTCGGGGCGCACCACCCTCAACGGAGAGGGCTTGCAGCACCAGGACGGGCACAGCCACCTGCTGGCCTATCCGATCCCCAACCTGCTGGCCTATGACCCCGCCTTCGCGTATGAGCTGGCGGTCCTGCTGGAAGACGGCCTGCGCCGGATGTACCGCGAGAAGGAGGATGTGTTCTACTACATCACCCTGACCAACGAGAACTACCCGATGCCGGCCATGCCGGAGGGCAGCCGGGAAGGCATCCTGCGCGGGATGTACCGCCTGCAGGCCGCTCCCGAGGGCCTGGTCGGCCCCCCGGTCCGACTGCTGGGCAGCGGCTCGATCCTCAACGAGGTCATGCAGGCCCGCCTGATGCTGGCCGACCGCTATGGGGTGCCGGCCGAGGTATGGAGCGTCACCAGCTACAAGGCCCTGTACACCGACGCGCTGGACGCCGAGCGCTGGAACCTCCTGCACCCCGACCAGGAGCCCCGGGTCCCCTACGTGACCCGGTGCCTGGCGGACTCGGATGCCCCGGTGGTCGCCGCCTCGGACTACGTCAAGGCCCTGCCCGAGTCGATCGCCCGCTTCATCCCGGGGACACTCCACTCGCTGGGGACCGACGGCTACGGACGCAGCGAGACGCGCGAGGCCCTGCGTGACTTCTTCGAGGTGGACCGGCGCTACGTGGCCCTGGCCGCCCTGCATGGGCTGGCCCGGCAGGGGCGCGCCGAGCCCGCCCTGGTGCGCAAGGCCCTCCAGGAGATGCACCTGGACCCGGAAAAGCCCAACCCCTTCACCTGCTGACCCCTGCTCCCCCGGAGAGGATCATCCCAGCTTCACGCGAGGACACCATGGCTCGAGATCTCAGACTGCCCGAACTGGGCGAGAACGTGCACAAGGCGGACATCCTGTCGGTCCTGGTGGAGCCCGGCCAGCGGGTGGAGAAGGACCAGCCGATCCTGGAGATCGGGACCGACAAGGCCACCATCGAGGTCCCCTCGGAGTTCTCGGGCGTAGTCCTGGAGGTCCTGGTCGCGCCGGGAACCCAGGCCAAGGTGGGACAGGTGGTGCTGCGCCTGGAAGAGGAGGCGGCCCCCGCGCAGGTCGCCTCGGCCAGTGTGCCGACGGAGGCGCCCTCCCCTCCCCCGGCGGCCGAGCCCGCGCCTCCTGCGGTTGAGCCTCCACCCGCCAGGACCCAGGCGCCCGTCGCAGCACCCGGCGCCACGCCCGGTTCTCCGGCCGTGGCAGGCCCGGTGGTGGCCGCACGGTGCCAGTTGCCCGCCAGCGGCATGGCCTGGGAATGCCAGGGCGTGTGGTCGCCCCGAACCGAACCCGACGCCGGATCCGCACGCCGGGTCGTCCCAGCCTCGCCCTCGGTGCGGCGCATCGCCCGCGAGCTGGGGCTGGACATCACCGAGGTCCAGGGCACGGGGCCCCGGGGCCGCATCCAGGTCCCCGACCTCATGGCCCACAACCGCAAGAAACTGGAAGCCGCCTCGCGCCGTCCCACGGGCCTGGCGGCCGCCCTGGAGGCCCCTGAGCTTCCCGACTTCACCCGCTGGGGCGAGGTGGAGCGCCAGGAGATGGACGGCGTCCGCCGGGCCACGGCCCGCGGGATGAGCCGCGCCTGGAACCAGATCCCCCACGTGACGCAGTTCGATCAGGCTGATGTGACCGAACTGGAGATCCTGCGCCGGCGCTACGCCGACCGGGTCCGCCAGGCGGGGGGCAAGCTGACCATGACGGCCATCCTGCTCAAGGTGCTGGCCTCGGCCCTGAAGACCTTCCCCCAGTTCAACGCCAGCCTGGACATCGCGGGCGAAGCCGTCCTCTACAAGAAATACTTCCATCTGGGCGTGGCCGTGGACACCGAGCGCGGCCTGATGGTGCCGGTGGTGCGCGACGTGGACCAGAAGAACCTGGTCCGCATCTCGGTCGACCTGGCCGAGATGGCCGAGAAGGCCCGGGCCCGCAAACTGCGCCCGGAGGACATGCAGGGGGCCTGCATGACCATCACCAACCTGGGAGGCATCGGGGGCACGGCCTTCACCCCCATCGTGAACTGGCCCGAGGTGGCCATCCTGGGCCTCTCGCGCACCCGGGTCGAGCCCACCTGGATCGACGGCGCCTTCCAGCCCCGCACCGTGCTGCCCTTGTCGCTGTCCTATGACCACCGCCTGATCGACGGGGCCGACGGCGCCCGCTTCCTGCGCTGGGTCTGCGAGGCCCTGGAGAACCCGTTCCAGTTGCTGCTGGAGGGGTGATTCTGGGGTCTGCTATTGGTCGCTCAGGCCGGTGCGGTGCAATCCAGCACGCTTCCCAGGAATCT
>DCTU01000157.1:5224-6474 GCA_002329445.1 bacterium UBP9_UBA1432 | reverse complement strand
TCTTCTCATGGGTTCGTCTCCCTTCCAGGGTTCAGAGTCTTTCGGAACGGGACTGGATCAGGGCCATCATCATCGCCAGGCCAGCCAGCACGTTCGGCCAGAGCCGGTCCCGCGGATTCCCTTTCATGTCGGCCCCCTCCTTTGTCGGCTTGTTTCGACCGGAAGCGGGAGGCCTGGTGCAGCCGGACCCGCTTCTGAGGGATCTTTCCTGGGGGACCCTGGGCTTCCTCTTCCAGGTCGTGCTTCACGAGCGCCTGGCGCGAGGTTCTCATCGCGTGGAAGGCCGCCGAGGGGGGCACCCAGTCCGGGAGGCCAGCCGGCGTTCGGGGACGAAGACGACCGGGCCGCCTGAGGCGGAGAAGATGGACTGTTCTCGTAGGGAGTGTCACGGTGAAGATCCAGACGAATGTGTGGGACCTGTCCAAGATCACCCGGCTGCCCTTCCGGGGCATGCTGGTCGCGCTCGCCCTCCTGGCCGGGTTGCTGGGAGCGCAATCGGAGGCCGGCGCCGAGACGGCGAAGCAGGAAGGGGGCCTGGGCCAGGCGACGCCCGCCAGGGTCCGGCCGGACCGGGGGGCGGGATACCGTCCCGACGTGGCGGCTCATCGCGGCTTCTGTGGCTACCTGCCCGAGCACACCCTGGAGGGCATGGCCTTTGCCTATGCGGCCGGGGCTGACTACATCGAGCAGGACGTGGTCATGACGCGGGACGGGGTGCTGGTGGTCCTGCATGACCACACCCTGGAGACCACCACGGACGTCGCCCGGGTCTTCCCTGGACGGCACCGTCCCGATGGGAGCTACTACGCGATCGACTTCAGTTTCGACGAGATCCGAAGCCTGCGCGTCACCGAGCGCTTCAACCCCGCGACGGGTCAGGCGGTCTTCCCGGGGCGCTTCCCGGTGGACTCCGCAATCGACTTCCGGGTTCCCACCCTGCGCGAGTCCCTGGAGCTCATCCAGGGCCTGAACCAGTCCACCGGGCAGTACCGGATGCCCTACGTCGAGGTCAAGGAACCCGCCTTCTTCGAGCGGGAGGGCAAGCCGATCATGCAGGCCACCATCGACATGTTGACCGAGCACGGCTGGAACAGCCCGGAGTCCGGGGCCATCCTGCAGTGCTTCGACTTCGAGGCGACCCGAGGGGCCCGGGACAAGGGCTGGAAGGGGGAGCTGTGCATGCTGGTCAGCCTGGACGGGCAGCGCCTGACCGACGACCGGGCCCGACAGGAGTGGATGCTCTCGCCGGA
>DCTU01000157.1:1005-5146 GCA_002329445.1 bacterium UBP9_UBA1432 | reverse complement strand
CAGGCCCGGCGCAGCGGGATGAAGGTCCATTCCTGGACCCATCGCCGCGACGCTCCCTTGAAGGGCTTCGCCGACTCGCGACAGGTGCTGGACGCGGCCTTCAAGGAGTTGAAGCTGGACGGGCTCTTCTCGGACTTCCCAGGCGACGTGGTGGACTACCTCCGGCAGGAGGGGTTGCGAGAGCCCTCCGGACCCTGATTTCATTGCAGGAAGCGGGAGGCCAACCGCCCGCCCGCACGCTCCTCGGTGTGCGGAACGGGAATCCCTCGGGCCAGCATCTTGAACAGGAACGGATAGACGATCGAGGCCACCACGGCCAGCAGGATCACCGTGGTGTTGAAGACCTTGTCGATCAGCCCCAGGCGCAGNNTCCGGCCAGCGCCTCGCGCGGGCTCGAGCCGGGTCCGCGGAAGAGGTACAGGGCCAGGAAGCGAACGGCCAGCAGGGCCACCAGCAGCTCGAGGAAGGCCACCAGGTCGGACTGTAGCGCCAATTCCAGGTGGAAGTCCAGGCCCACGGTGATGAAGAAGAACGGCACGAAGAAGCCGTTGCCCAGGCTCAGGAACTTCAACTCCAGGGGGCCCTTGGCGCGGAACACGAAGCTGAACAGGGCTCCTGCCATGAAGGCTCCCAGGATCGGGTCGATTCCGAAGCGCGCGGTCACCGCGACCAGCACGAACATCAGGGCCAGTCCGGCCCTCACCCCGATCTCGGAGGGATCGTGGGTCTCGGTCATCCGAGAGAAGGCCTCCGCCTTCCACCAGACGGCGATCCGCAGGACGAAGAGCAGGGCCCAGGCCAGCGCGAAGACCAGGAGGAGCTTGCCGATCTTGTCCAGGAAGAGGAGGTTGAGCCCTCCGGCCCGGCACCAGGCGGCAACGCCCGTGGCCAGGACGATGCACAGGAACTCGCCCAGGGATCCCACCAGCAGCACCTGCTGACCGAAGAGCGTGCGCGAGTGTCGGGTCTCCTGAAGCAGCATCAGGGGCAGCCCGATCGAGATGGCTGACAGGATCATCCCGACGAACCACGGCATCCCCAGCAGTCCGGCCAGGATGAACGAGAAGGCGAAGACGGCCAGGACCTTCAGGCCCATCCGGCCCAGCTTGCGCCGGCCCACCTTCTCGACCAGCGAGAAGTCCAGCTCCATTCCGGCCATCAGCATCAGCAGGAAGAAGCCCAGCAGCCCGATCAGGCGCGCGAAGTCCGTCAGGACCACCCAGCCCAGCAGGTGGGGCCCGACCAGCATTCCGAAGAGGATCTCGCCCACGGCTGCGGGTAGCCGGAGCGGGCGCGAGACCAGGGGCACCGCAAAGGCCCCCGTGGCCATGATCAACAGCGAGCGGGCCGTCTCGGCCGTGAAGAGGGCGGTCTCACCCTCCACCTTGTTCCTCCTCGCCGAAGGGGAGGACCAGGACCGAGCAGGGGGCCCGCATCAGGAGATGGCGGGAGATGTCCGGGCGGGCGGCGTGGAAGGGCCTCCGTTTCCGGTGGGCCAGGACCAGCAGGTCGAACTTGCCAGCCTGCTCCAAGACCTGGTGGATCGGGTTGCCCTCCAGCATCTCGGAATCCACCTGCACGGAGTACAGCGCCCCCATTCCGACCGCCTGCCGCAAGGCCTGTCGGATCTCCCGGCCCCGCTCCTCGCCCACGACCAGGGCGGGCGGAGTGGCGGCACAGGCCGTCAGGTTCGCCGAGAAGACCCTGGCCACGTCCAGGGCCATCTCCACGGCCCGGGCGGCTCCGGGGCCGGGCGAGACGGTCACCAGGATCCTGCGGTAGGGATAGGTGCCCCGGGCGATCAGGCAGGGCTGGCGGGCCTGGTCCAGAGCCTCCATGGTTGCCTGGCCTCCGATACCCATGCGCTCCCAGAGACCCACCGGAGGAGCCGGCAGGACCAGGCATCCGCAGTCGTTCTCGCGCAGCAGTCGCCCGAGCGGCTCGCGTTTGTGTTCGTCACCCCAGTCGAACATCGTGCAGGGGAGTTCGGCTGATTCGCACAGCTCGAGCAGCGTGTTGGCGTCCTGCTCCGGGGTCAACAGGACCTTCAGGCCCAGGGCCTTGGTGGTCCGGGCCAGATAGAAGGCCTCGTGGACCGAATGGCCTTCCTGGTGTCCCCCCGGATTGGCCACCAGGACCCTCGAGCCGTACTGCAGCGGGAACTCGGAGGTCCCGGTGCGGAAGTAGTCCGCGATGGCGGGCAGGATGGCCGGCTCACCGATCAGCAGCAGGCCATCCCCGGCGCGGATCTTCGTGTCGCCGTGGGGAACCACCAGCTCGGACTTCCGGTAGATGGCTCCCACCAGCCAGGATTGCGGGTGCAGTTCCTCCAGCCTCTTGCCGACCGCCGGCGAGTGGGGCAGGACCTTGACCTCCAGGATCTCGCCCTTGCCCAGGCCGACGTCCGAGGTGGTGCGCATGCCCCGCTCCACCCGCGACTGCAGGACCGAGGTGATCGCGTTGGGCCGGCTGATCACCTCGACACCGATCTCCTCGAAGCGAGGGATCCATGAGCGCAGGACCGCCGTGGCCGTGACCCGGGGCACCCGGAAGACCTGGCTGGCCAGACGGCAGAACTCGAGGTTGGCCTCGTCCCAGCCCATGACCGACAGAGCTGAATAGGCCGATTCGATGCCGGCGTGCTTCAGGACCAGGGCGCTGGTGGCATCCCCGTCGACGCAGGTGATGTCCGAGGGGGCTCCCTCGNNGATGTCCGAGGGGGCTCCTTCGGCCTTGAGGATTTCCAGCTTGGCCGGGTTCTTGTCCAGGAGGACCACGTCCCAGTTCGGCTGAAGCCGGACGGCGAGTTCGCGACCGGTCTGCCCCGCGCCGGCGATGAGGATGCGTGGTTTCACGAGGCCCAGCTTCCCCGTGGGGTGGTTCTCTCCCTGTCGCCCTCCGGGGTCCCGCCCTGGACCAGGTCCTCAGGACGCCGGACCGGACTCGCCTCCGAGACCGAAAAGTCGCTCTTCCAGGGTCATCCCCAGCAGCGCGTCGACGCCGGAGTGGGCGCCCCAGTCCATGAAGGCGCGGTTGCAGGGGCCCCCTGTGTTCACGTGGTCGGCGAGGTTGACCAGGCGCTCGTCGGCCAGACCCCGCGCGGCCAGCTCCAGCAGGTTGCAGGCCAGGGTCGTGGTGCGCCGACGGGCGACTGACAGGAGGGCTTCCGGGGGGGCGGGCGCGGCGCCGCGTCGGGCGCGCGCCAGCAGGGCTCCTGCCAGCAGATCATCGCCCGAGGGGGTCAGGCCCGGTCCCAGGCCCAGCAGGGATTCCGGTTGCAGCGGAACGGCCTGGTCGAACAGGTGCGCCAGGGCGCTGACCCGGCCCGAGCGGCGGGCTTCCTCCAACAGGGCCCGAGCTCGTCTGCGACGCTCGTCGGGGGTGGACCGGGTCCGGGGAGGGGGGGAGGGTTCCCAGGGCTGCCCGGAGGGTAGAACAATCCGGTGTTCGCCCAAGCGGAGCATCCCACGTTCCAGACAGACCGGTTCTTGGGCGTCAAGCCCCTCCAGGCGAGCCTCCAGGTTCACCGTCAGGGGCCCCCGCCAGTGTTCCCAGGAGAGGAAGACCAGCCGTGCGCTTTCGATCTGAAGGAAGATACCTCGGGATGTCGTACCCATGATGCGCGCGCCCTTCCCGGTCGAGAGACTCTCCAGGGCGGCCCCTCCCAGGGATCTTGCGTGGACGACCCTGCTTTTCATGCGGATCTTCTGGCTCCGAGGCGGGATTGTTCGAAAGAGGCTGGAACTGACCAGCTCAACCATCATGACAGGAGTGGCCCGATGAGAGAAGCCCATCCCGGATTGCCGGATTTCGACTACGTCCGGCCTGCGAGCCTCGAAGAAGCCAGTCGCTTCCTGGCCGAGAACCCGCAGACCGCCCGGCCGTTCATGGGCGGCACGGACACCTTCGTGCGCCTGCGCGACGGTTTCTGGAAGGAGACCCGCTATCTGGTCGACGTCAAGAACCTGGACGGACGCGCCGAGATCACGTTCGACCCCCAGAACGGACTGACGGTGGGCGCTGCCGTCTCCATGAACCAGGTCGTGGCCGACCCCCGGATCCGCAGCCACTATCCGCTGCTGGCCCAGGCCGCGCACCGGGTCGCCAGCTACCAGTTGCGAACCCGGGCCACCCTGGTCGG
>DCTU01000157.1:232-992 GCA_002329445.1 bacterium UBP9_UBA1432 | reverse complement strand
GGCATCCTCCGGGTCCACGGGGTCGAGGGTTATCGGGACCAGCCGCTGGGCAGCTTCTTCCAGGGGCCCGGCCGGACCGCCCTCAAGCCCGGAGACATCGTGACCTCGATCCGCTTTCCCCTCCCGGTTCCGGGCAGCGTGGGTCACTACGAAAAGCTGGGGCGAAACGTCCTGAGCGACCTGGCCATCGTGGGCGTCACCGTGCTGGGGCACCCGGATTCTTCCGCCGCCTCGGGCTACCGCTTCCACCTGGCCCTGGCTTCGGTCGGTCCGGTCCCGGTCGTCCTGTCCGACCTGCTGACGCAGGCCCCGCTCACCCCGGAGGCCCTGGACGAAGCGGCCGAGAGGGCCATGGAGGGCTGTCACCCGATCGACGACGTCCGCGGCTCGGCCCGGTACCGGAAGCTCATGGTCCGGAACCTCTCGCGTCGCGCCCTGGCCCTGGTCTGGGAAGGTCTCCAGTCCGGGCACCGCTGCGAATAGTCCGAGGAGGATTCGAGATGGCGCATCACAAGATTTCGGTGACGGTGAACGGCTCGGTGGAGTCGGTCGACGTCCCTTCGAACATGACGCTTCTGACCATGCTGCGCGAGAAGCTGGGCCTGACCGGCACCAAGAACGGTTGCACGGCGGGCGAATGCGGCGCCTGCACGGTCTTCCTGGACGGCGAGCCGGTCAACAGTTGTCTGGTCCTGGCCGTCGAGTGCGACGGGGCCGAGGTCCGGACGGTCGAGTCCCTGGCCCGGAACGGTCAGCTCGA
>DCTU01000157.1:0-154 GCA_002329445.1 bacterium UBP9_UBA1432 | reverse complement strand
AACCTCTGCCGCTGCACGGGCTATGTCCGGATCCTGGATGCCGTCAAGGATGCTGCCCGGGTGGGTGCCGCCGCCGGAAATGGAGGGAGCCGCTAGTCATGGACACCGTCGAGACCACCACCCCCCGCCCGCACCAGGAGAACGCCGCCCCCCG
>DCTU01000263.1:3449-5716 GCA_002329445.1 bacterium UBP9_UBA1432 | reverse complement strand
CCCGAGAGACCGACGACCGGGTTCGCGACCGGATCCTTCGGGCCTTGGAGCGCCGCTACGATCCGGCCGACCTGGTGGACCAGCTCCACCGCGAGAAGGACCCGATCCGCCGCGAAGCCCTGGGTTGGGCCCTGGTGCACTGGAATCGGGGCATCACGCGGAACCAGGACTGGAAGGCCCTCAATCGCGCCCTGTCCAGCGGGATCGGCCGCGAGAACCGGACCCGCCTGAAGGAGAAGCTGGCCCGACAGGGGCGGCTTGGCCTGCGGGCCCGCCTGTTGGGCTGAGGGTTGGCGCCGATGTCCCTGGACGACGACCTGCTCCGAATGCTGGAGGCCCATCCCGCGACGGCCCGGGCGCTTCCCTGGCGGCAGACCCGGGACCCCTACGCCATCCTGGTCTCGGAGGTCATGCTCCAGCAGACGCGCGTCGACAAGGTCCTCCCCTACTACCAGCGATTCCTGGGCCTCTTCCCGGACTGGGCCTCCCTGGCCCGCGCCGAAACCGACGCCCTGCTGGCGGCCTGGTCCGGCCTGGGCTACTACCGCCGGGTTCGGAACCTGCAATCCGCAGCCCGGGCCGTGCTGGAACTGGGCGGTGTCCCCCAGGATGAGGACGACCTGCGCCGCCTTCCCGGCGTCGGCCCCTACACGGCCGCCGCCGTCTGCAGCATCGCCTTCAATCGCCCGGCCTTGGCGCTGGACGGCAATACGCTGCGGGTGCTGACGCGCTACTTCGGGTTGTCGGACGACCCCTCGCGGCCCTCGGTGCGCCGGGACCTGACCCTCCGAGTCCTGCCGGCGATCCCGCCAGGTCGAGCTGCGGATCTCACCCAGGCCCTGATCGAGCTGGGCGCCACCGTGTGCCTTCCCCAGGGGGCTCCGGACTGTGAGGCCTGTCCCCTGGCCCCCGGGTGCCAGGCCCGCGCCGAGGGGCGAACCCGACAGATCCCCCCACCCCGCAAGAGGAGGCGCACCGAACGCCTGCTGTGGGCCACGGCAGTCCTGGTGCGGGGCGGCCGGGTCCTGCTGGGCCGCAACCAGCGAGAAGGAATCCTGGAGGATCTCTGGGAGTGCCCGGGAGTGGATGCCCGGCCCACCCGAAGCCCATTGCAGGCGCTACAGGACCATCTGGAATCCCTGGGACTTTCGACCCGACTGCACCCCCTGGGCGAGGTCCGCCACGCCATCACCTTTCGCAGCATCCGCTGCCAGGTCTTCCAGGGAAGGATCGAGGGCGACGTCCCCCTGGATGGGAACCCGGACTGGGCGTGGGTGTCCCCCGAGGAACTGGGTGCCCGGCCTGTCCCCTCCTCGACCCGGAAGATCCTGGAACTGGCCGCTCAAAAGTCCAACCCCTGAGCGTCAGGCCCGCGACCTGCCCCCGAATGGGACGGCAAAGGGGCCGCCCCCCGTGGGAGACGACCCCTCCAGGCTGCCCTGCGGGTGGGCCCACCGCCTGCGGCCAGCGGACCCACCCAGGGCAGCGAGCAGCCCCTAGCCGTTCTGGCGGCGGAACTCCTCCATGAAGGAGACCAGGGCCTCGACGCCCTCGTAGGGGAAGGCGTTGTAGATGGAGGCCCGGATGCCACCCACCGAGCGGTGCCCCTTCAGGCCGTCCAGACCGCGGGCCTGGGCTTCCTGGACGAACTGCTTCTCCAGGTCCTCGGACGGGAGCCGCCAGGTCACGTTCATCAGCGAACGGCTCGCGACCTCGGCGTGGCCGCGATAGTAGCCGTTGCTCTGGTCGATCGTCTGGTAGAGCAGGGCGGCCTTCTTCTGGTTGTGGGCGTGGATCCCGGAAAGCCCCCCCATCTCCTCCTCGACCCACTTCAGGACCAGGCCCACCATGTAGATCGAGAAGACCGGAGCCGTGTTGTACAGGGACTTGTTGTCCACGTGCACCTTGTAGCCGAGCATGGTCGGACGCTTCTCGTCCTCCAGGGCCTTGGAGTAGAACTCATCCGACATCACCACCAGCGTGACGCCCGCGGGGCCCACGTTCTTCTGGGCACCGGCGTAGATCATCGCATAGCGGGAGATGTCCAACGGACGGCACAGGAAATCCGAGGAGGCGTCACAGACCAGCGGCAGGCCCTGGGAATCGGGGTCGTGGTGGTACTGGATGCCCTCGATGGTCTCGTTGGACGTCATATGCAGATAGGACGCCTCGGGGCGCACATTGAAGTCGCCGTCGCCCGGCATCCGCTTGAAGCCTTCGGCCTTGCCCGACCAGGCCACCTGCACCTGGCCCACCTTCCGAGCCTC
>DCTU01000263.1:0-3427 GCA_002329445.1 bacterium UBP9_UBA1432 | reverse complement strand
CCCAGGAAGTTCATGGGAACCATCGAGAACTGCAGGCTGGCGCCTCCCTGCAGGAACAGGACGTGGTAGTTCTCGGGAACCCCCAGGATGCGACGCAGGCGGGCCTCCGTCTCTTTGATGATGCCGTCGATCACCTTGCCTCGATGGGACATCTCCATGACCGAGGCGCCCGCCCCGGGGTAGCACACCAGGTCGCGCTGGGCTTCCTGCAAGGCAGGAAGAGGCAGGACGGCAGGGCCGGCGGAGAAGTTGAAGATCCGCTGGGAGGTCGAGACTGTCATTCCGGAAATCCTCCTTGTCGAGCGTCTGGCTCTGGGCGGGCTCGCCCGTCGGGGGAGCCTCCGCACCACGCTGGCCGACGCCTTCGCGCCGCCTGGGTTCTCCGAGCCCGAAGGAAAGCCTGCCCCGGCCTGGACCCTTTCCCGGCGACGGTTCGGACAAGAACAGGCCGAGCGATCAGGGCGAAAGGGCTTCTTGAAGAAGGTGCGAGGCCAGCGGCGCGGCGTGGGTTCCCCCCCCTCCGGCGTTCTCCAGCAGGATGGCCACCGCCACTTCGGGTTTGTCTGCCGGCGCGTAGCCGACGAACCAGGCGTGGGGCGCCCCGTGGGGGTTCTCGGCCGTGCCCGTCTTGCCCGCCACGGCCACCCCCGACAGGGCTGCCGCCCTCCCGGTTCCCCGGGCCACCGCCGCCGTCATGGCGCGGCCAACCTCCTCGGCCACGGCCCGGGGGAGGACCCGGCGGGCACGAGGCGGGGCGGGGCGCCAGGTCTCCTCGCCCCGACGGGTCTGGGCCCGGAGCAGTCGGGGTTCCAGGTCGACTCCCCCGCGCGCCAGGGCGGCGGCGACCCGGGCCATGGCCAGCGGCGAGAGCAGCAGATCCGCCTGACCGATCCCGGCCTCGGCGGCGGCCGAAGGGGCCCCGGAGTGGACCGGGCGGGCCGCGGCGGCGTTGGGGACCAGGGGCAGCTCGTCCAGCAGGCCGAACTCGTCCATCCAACGGCGCAGCCCTTCGACCCCCAGGCGCTGGCCCAGGGTCGCGAAGGTCACGTTGCAGGAGACCACCAGCGCCTCTTCCAGGCGGACCGGGCCGTGGACGGCGTTGTCGTGCAGGATGAAGTTCCCGGCATCCATGCTCCCCGTGCACGCGAAGACCTCGTCGGCGGATGTCCGCCCGTCCGCCAGGGCGCCTGCCATCGTCAGGATCTTGAAGGTCGAACCGGGCGGGTACAGCCCCTGGGTCCCGCGCTCGATCAGGGGGGCCGCGGGGTCCACACGAAGGCTTTCCCAGTCGGCCTCCAGCGTGGCCGGATCGAAGGAGGGGCGACTGGCCACCGCCAGGATCTCTCCCGTCGGGACGTCCAGGACCAGGACGGCCCCGCGAGATCCCTCCAGGAGCCCCCAGGCCAGCTTCTGCAGGTCCCGATCCAACGTCAGGACGACGTCGTCTCCGCGCCGTTCCCCGCGAGCCACCAGGTTCCAGGCCTGCATGGGAGTCCGGGGCACGGCGTAGCCGGCGGTTCTCGCCTCCAGGCTGGCCTCCAGGCCCGCCGCGCCGAGCCTCCCGGTCATGTAGCCCAGCAAGGGCCCGGTGATCGGGCCCAGCGGGTAGACGCGACGGCCCTCCCGGGACTGCGCCAGGGGTTGGCCGGTGCGATCCAGCAGGCTCCCCCGCAACGAGAGGTCCTCCAGGGTCCGGGTGTTGTCGGGCCGAGCGAAGAGCTCCTCGGAGCGCAGGACCTGCAGACGGGTCAGGTTCACCACCGGGGCCAGGAAGAGCACCAGCAGGAACAAGGCCACCACCCGCACGCGGGCCTTAATCGCCACCGGACACCTCCCCGACGGCGGAGATGCGCCAGAGGAGGCCCAGAAGCAGGAAGTTGGCCAGCATGGAGCTTCCTCCGTAGCTCATGAACGGAAGCGTGATCCCCGTCATGGGCGCCAGTTGCACGGTCCCCCCCACCAGGATCAGGGTCTGCCAGGCGACCAGGGTGGCCAGCCCGGCCGCCAGCAGCGTCCCGAACTCGTCTCCAGCCCACAACGCGATCCGGAAGGCTCGGGTGACCAGCATCATATAGACCATCAACACCCCCAGCGCTCCCAGCATCCCCCACTCCTCCGCCACCGCCACGAAGATGAAGTCGGTGTAGGCCTCGGGGACCAGGAACGGGCGTCCCATGCCCAGCCCCGAGCCATCCAGGCCCCCTGAAGCCAGCGCGTACAGGGCCTGGGACATCTGATAGCCCTGGCCATGAGGATCCGCGAAGGGATCCAACCAGGCTCCGACGCGAACCCGGACGTGGCCGAAGAGGTGATAGCACATCCATGACCCCAGGCTGGCCAGCACCGCAGACAGGGCCACCAGGTCGCGCCGGCCGGTGGACAGGAAGAACATGGACAAGAAGAGGCCGAAGAGGAGCAGGGCCATGCCCAGATCCTTCTGCAGGACCAGGACGCCTTCCGCACAGGCCCAGCCCAGGCCCAGCAACAACAACGCCTTGCGCGGAAGCCGACCTTCGGGAGAGAGCAGGCTCAGCCGGATCCAGTGGCGGAACTGACGCAGGAAGGCAGCCAGGAACACGACCAGCAGGATCTTGACGACTTCGACCGGCTGGAAGAGCACCGGGCCGATCTCGAACCACAGGCGGGCACCGTTGATCTCGGTTCCGAACATCATGACCGCCAACTGCAGGAAGACCCCGATCACGAGGCACGAATACTTGTAGTCTTCCAGGGCCCGGTAGTCGCCCGGCACGAAGAGGCTCGACACGAAGACCAGCAGGCCCAGGGCGATCCACCATGCCTGCCGTTCGCCCAGTGCCGGCGAGCCGATGGCCGGCCCCAGGCGATAGACCTCCAACCAACCCACGCTGCACAGAAGGGTCGCCAGCGGCAGCAGCAAGCAATCCCCCGGGGGCCGGCGCAGGCGGCTCAGCAGCCAGCCCGCCCAGAACGCGCCCAGCAGCAGCCCCACCGAAGGCCAGGGTGAAGGCGGATCCAGCCGGCTCAAGCCCGCCTGGGCCAGGGCCGCCCCCAGGACCAGGATCGCGCTGACCAGGGTCATCAGCAGACAGGCGGTCGGACGCCCGTTCATGTCTGATGATAGCGGAAGGTGACGTCGCCCACCGCGAAGTGGTCTCCATCCTGGAGCCGGACGGGGCCCTCCAGGCGTTCGTGCCCCAACCACGTCCCGTTGCGGCTGCCCAGATCCTCCAGGGTCGCCCCCTCCGGGCCCGGCGTCAGGCGGGCATGATGGCCCGAGACGAAAGGATCGGGAATCCGCACCGTGCAGTCCGCCAGACGCCCGAACACGACGGGACCCTGGATGGAGATCCCCTCAGCAGGGGCATCCATCCCGGTCACCACCTCCAGCCACTGCCGTCCGGCCCCCCTCATCACCGGCCTCAAAGCCTCCGGGGGGTCCTCCGGC
>DCTU01000054.1 GCA_002329445.1 bacterium UBP9_UBA1432 | reverse complement strand
ATCAAGGAGTCCGAACTGCCCGGGCGCTTCGCCTCGGAGGACTACCAGGTGCTGCTGGTGGCCAACAAGTACCAGACGGGCTTCGATCAGCCTCTGCTGCAGACGATGTACGTGGACAAGCGGCTCTCAGGCATCCAGGCGGTCCAGACCCTGTCGCGGCTGAACCGCACCCACCCCGGCAAGGAGGACACCTTCGTCCTGGACTTCGTGAATGACCGCGAAGAGATCCTGGCCAGCTTCCAGGACTACTACGAGGCCGCCACGGTGGGCGAGGACGTGGACCCCCAGAAGCTGTACGAGCTGCAGACGAAGCTCCGGGAGTTCCAGGTCTACCGGCCCACGGAGGTGGACCAGTTCGCCCGGGTGTTCTTCAAGCCCGTCGCCCGGCAGGGNNTCCCCCCAGGACGACTTCCGCTCGACCCTGGTGGCCTACCGGAACCTCTACGCCTTCCTGGCCCAGGTGGTGCCCTTCCACGATGCGGACCTGGAGAAGCTCTTCGCCTACGGGCGGATGCTGCTGCGCAAGCTGCCCGCCCCCGGAGAGGGCATCCCGGCGGTGGAACTGGACGAGGACGTGGCCCTGCAATACTACCGTCTGCAGAAGCTGGAATGGGGCGACCTGGTCATGGAGCCCGGCGCCGGCACGCCCTTGTCCGGGCCCGACGAGGTCGGCACCGGGACCAGCGAGCGCAAGAAGGAGAAGCTCTCGACCCTGATCCAGCGCCTGAACGAGCGCTTCGGCACGACCTTCGACGCCCAGGACCTGATCGACGGGGTGACCGATCAGCTCGTGGCGGACGAGGAGATGCAGCAGGCGGCCCGGGTCAACACCAAGGAGAACTTCCGGATCGTCTTCCACAAGTTCCTGGAGAACGCCCTGATGGACCGGCACTCAAGGCATGCCGAGTTCATCGACGGCCTGTACACGGACGGGAGCCTGAAGGCCTGGTTCGAGGCGCAGATGCTGGAGGAGGTGTATGGGAGGCTGAAGGCGTCGTGAGGGGGGGCACCCTCTGGGAAAAGCTCTTGACGACCTGCATCGCGTCGTCGCCGGGGAACCCGGGTCAACTCGGGGGCGCGGTGACTCGCTGCACGAAATCCGAGACGGTCTCGATGTACCCCGGACCCTGCGCGGCAACGCCGGCGTTGTGGCCGCCCACCAGGTCGACCCATTGCTTGGGCTCGGGGGCCGCCTGGTAGAGGTCGCGCCCGTGGTGGTAGGGGATGATGTCGTCGTCCGGGCTGTGCATGAAGAGCTTGGGAAAGTCCATCCCGGCCAGGCGCTCGCGGTTCGGGAAGCGGTGCCGCAGCAACCGGCGGACCGGGAACCAGGGGTAGACCTCCTCGCCCAGGTCGACGGCCGAGGTGAAGGTGCTCTCCAGGATGATGCCGGCGGGCCGATGCAGGGTGGCCAGGGCGGTGGTGACGCCTCCGCCGAGAGACTCCCCCATCAGGATCAGGCGGCGGGGCGGCACCCCCTGCTCGCGCACCAACCACTGCCAGGCAGCCTCGGCGTCCAGGGTCAGGCCCTCCTCGGTGGGGGTGCCGGTACTCTGCCCGTAGCCCCGGTAATCGTACAGGAGGACCCCCACCCCGCAACGGTGCAGGGCCACCGCCCGATCCAGCCGGTGCGACATGTTGCCCCCGTTGCCATGAGAGAACAGGATCCAGGGCGAGTCGGGGACCTGAGGGGAGATGGCCCAGGCGCGCAGGCGCTCGCCATCCTCGGTGAGAAGCGCCACGTCGCGATAGGCCAGGCCCACGTCGTGGGGCGACAGGCGTACTTCACGGGTGGGGAAGTAGACCAGGGAGCCTTGGAAGGCGTAGGCCAGGAAGCACAGGCCTCCGGCGGCGGCCAGGGCGGCCAGCGTTGCACCCAGGAACACGGCGAACAGGCGCCTCCTTGCCATTTCCAGCAGGGTGCGCCAACCAGACGCCGGGGTCCTGCCTGGAAAGCCGGCCGAAAATCTGGCCAGGGATCCCAGGGGCCCATCCCCGGCCGATGTGACCGGCGCGGCCTCGGGGCCCTCCTGCGGTCCACTGTATGGAGGGCCGGGTCCTGGGCAAGCGGATTCGGCCGCGGTCCGGAAGCCTCCTCTGCGGCGGTCTTGGCACCTCTCTGGTGCTGGAGGCCCTGGTCCTCTCCGAGAGTTCGTGTCCATGGCTCACTTTTCACGAGTATTTCAGGCGGACGACTTAGTGTGCCGTGGACAGAAACAAGGGGGTAACGCAGATGAACCACCTGAACCACCTGAACCATTCCTACCCGTACTCCATCAGCGCCGACGCCTCGATGTTGCTGGCGCAGACCTTGGACCCGACCGCCGCCACCGCCTCCGAGGCGGCCGGGCCGGCAGCCCCGACCATCCAGGACACCGTGGTCGTTAACGCGCCGCAACTGCCGAACACCGAGGTGTGTCAGGGTGACGCCCTCAAGGCCCAGGCCCATCGCGGTGACGCCATGGGAGACTACGCTGCCCGTTTCGCCCGCGACGTGAACAACGACGGCCGTCTCGACGGGGCCGAGATCCGGGCCTATCTGGAGGACCTCAGGGGGGCCAACGGCGGCACCCTCAGCCTGCGTGCCGGGAAGTCCGTCAAACTGCCCGTGACCGCGAACTCCTCCCAGCAGTTGAGCTACGCCGTCGCCGTCCAGGCGACCATGGGCTTCCAATACCCGGAGCTCGACTGGCTCTCGGCGACGCCCGCAGGAGAAGGCCCGATGGGCACCCACGCCGTGAGCTTCCGTGACCCCCTGGGCCGGTCCTACAAGTTCCTGGTTGCCCCGGGCCGGGCGGACAGCCGCAAGGCCGAGTATTCCGTGATGGACAGGTCCTTGGCCAGGAAGTACCTCCCCTGGTACCGCTGATAGCCTGTGTGATCATCCGGGCCGGGTGTCCGGGGTCACCTTCAGCGGCTCCGGGCGCGATCGGGGCACCTGGACGGCGTCTTGGAGGTGGAACTGGGGCGGCGCGGGGAGGCTGAGGCGGTTCGCGAGCCCGGACAGGCTTCGGCCTGGCTTCGCCCTTGCCCGGAAGACCCAGGACGTGGCCTGTCCGGGCTTCATCAGACTCCGCGAACGGTCCAACCGCCCCGCATCCTTCCGTCCCGGCCGCAAGGACGATCCCCACGCACCCCGAACACGACCGGCTACGCGGAAGGTGCCCCAGGTCGGTCCGGGAACGACCACCCCATGAGAGACTGACGCCTCCCTCCTGCCTGGTGATCCTGGACCCCCAGGTCTGCCTCTTCAGGCCCCGCCGGGCCCGCTGGTCTTCCCCAGGGCCAGCAGGGCCTCCAGCCTGGTCTTGTGGTGCCCGGGAGAGACCACCAGGTGGTTGCCCAGGGGCGCCTCCAGCAGTCGGGCGCCGAGACCTTGGACGCGGGCCCGGACCTGGGTGCGGCAGAGATGGGGCGAGGGGACGTGATCCACCAGGTCGCCCTCATAGATCATCCCTTCGCCGAGGTCCGCCCCTCCGAAGCGAGACAGGGTGACGGGACCTTGGGCCAGGTTGCCCGCCACGGCCACGCCCAGGTCGCTCTCGAAGTGGGAGGGGCAGGTGTACCCGGTGAGCATGGACAGGGGCGCCGTGCAGTGGGCCAGGACCACCTCATCGCCCTCGAGCCGGGAGGGGTTGGCCATGAAGGAGGGCTCGCCCGTGACCAGGCGGTTCGCCAGCATGGTGAAGGTGGTGGGCACGTCCCCCTCGCAGCCGGCCACCAGGCCCTCGTCGTTCAGCAGCGCCAGGGCCAGGCATCCCGTGGCGCGCAGGTCCTCCAGGAGGTCGAAGCAGCGCAGGGTCAGGGCGGTCAGGCCGTGGGCCTGGACCAGGCTCTTCAATGCCAGGTAGATGCGCAGGGCCGGCCGGACCCTCGAGGCCTCCAGAGCCTGGACCGGAGCAGGGACCGCCAGTCCCTCCACCTCGGCCTCCGAGACGGCCTCCAGGTGGAGGTCAAGCTCCGCGAGGTCGAGGTCCACCAGCTCCACTCCCCAGCGGTGGCGGACCCGGTCGGGGTCGACCTGGCTCGCGATGAGCCAGTCCGAGGGGCGGCCGACCACCCCCAGCCGAGTGGCCGCCAGGGCGCGGGTGGCCCGCACCTCCAGGGCTCGCTCGTGGAGACGCCGGGCCGCGTCGGGAGCCGTGAGCAGGAGGATCCGGGCGTTCCGGTGGCCCTGGCCCTGGAGCCAGGCCAGGATCTCGAGCGACGCGGGCAGGGAGTTGTCCCGGTCGACGGCCAGGAGGGTCAGGGGATCCCGCGACGCTGGCAGGGCCGCCAGGGCCTGCTGGAAGAGGCCCTCCGTGCCCCCCGTCCGGATCAGGAAGGCCGGGAGGTCGGCGGCGCCCATCTCGTCCGGAGACACCACGGCGAAGTCGAACTCCCCGGCCAGGGCCTCCAGGGCGGCATGGGTGCCGAGGGCGCGCGGACCGGAGACAGGGGCGACGAGGGGAACCAGGCCGATCTTCACGGGACAAACCTCCATGGGCGACTCAGGGCTGTTCACCTTCCACGGGGCCGTCCCTGCGCAGGGCGACCGGCTCGGCGCACCGCTGCCCCCTCGCCTCCGATGCCGCCGAAGGCGACGGTGACTGCGAGGTAGACCTCATGGTATAACCAACATGGTTGACATTGAATGGACTGACAGACTTGGCCCAGAGGAGCCCAAGACATGGCCACGATGATGAAGCTGAACGAGGGGCTGCGGGACCGGCTCAAGAGGCTGGCCGCGCGCGAAGGCAAGACGATGCAGGCCTTCCTTGAGGACCTGCTGGAGGCCTACGAAGAGCGCCGGTTCTTCGTGGAACTTCAAACCGGCTATGCCAGGTTGCGGGCCGATGGCCAGGCCTGGAGCGAGCACCAGCGGGAACTTGCCGAATGGGACGCGGTACTGGCCGACGGCCTGGAGGGGATCGAGTGAAGAGGCCATCCAGGGGTGAGGTCTGGATTGCCGACCTGGAGCCCGTCCGGGGGCACGAGCAGGGAGGTCGGCCCAGGCCGGTGTTGATCCTGTCTGTCAACGCGCTCAACCATTCGCACGCGGGACTGTCCATGGCCATTCCGTTGACGGGCACGGACCGGAGCCTGCCCAGCCACGTTCCGCTGGGGCCTCCGCTGGGGGGCCTGACGAAGACGAGCTACGCCATGTGCGACCAGTTGCGCACCATTGCCCACGAGCGCCTGGCCAGCCGACTAGGCGCAGTCGACCAGCAGACGCTGGAGAGCATCGAGAAGGTGCTTTGCAGGCTTCTGGGCTTCCGAAGGTAGGGGCTGGCGCCCGGCCACACCTGCCAGGTGGGTTCCTCAAGGCATTTGGGGGTCGTGTCTCGTCAAGTGGTGCAACTCCGTCGGCGTGGCTCCGGTGGACAGGTCAGCGGTAGTTGTCGCCTCCTGGACTCGGATGGTGGGTTACGCGGGCACCAGCATCGGGCTGCCCCCGTACTCGAGGGTGAGGGGGAACTCGGGGGGCGGCGACGGATCCGACCGGGCCCTCTTGGACCTTTGCGGCTACTCGAGCCGGGCCGCGGAGTAGGGAGGCATGACCTCTTGGACCTCGTCCAGGTCGGAGGTGTCGCAAGGCTCGAAGAGCTCTGCGAGGTCCAGGTCCAGTCCGGGTAGGGTGGGGCTCACGAAGCGGCCCACCTCGGTGTGGACGCCCGCCACCCGGTAGCTGCTTCCGTCCAGGACCAGCACCTCCAGCAGCGGTGGGCTGGGAGTGACGATCCAATACTCCGCGATACCGTGTCGGGCGTAGAGGGCTAGCTTGCGCAGCCGGTCATGCCGGGCGCTGCTGGGGGAGAGGATCTCGACCACCAGGCTGGGCGCCCCCTCCACGTGGGTCGAGAGCAACTGACCCCGGTCACACAGGACCAGCAGGTCTGGCTGCACCACGTCCCAGTCGGAGAGGCGCACGTCCATGGGGGACAGGTAGACCCTGCACGGGCCCCGGCCCAGCGCCGCCGCCATCGCCAGGTGGAACGAGGCCACCAGTTGCTGGTGCAGGGGCCGCGGCGCCGGGGCCATCAGATAGGGATGCCCGTCGATCAACTCCCAGCGCTGCTCGTCGGACCAGGTCCGGTACTCCTGCCAGTCGACCCGCTGTTCCTTTGGAACGGGCATGGACCGATTATAGCCGAGTCGAGCCGAGGCTGTCGAAGGGAGCGCAGGGGCCTGAATCCGGCGCACGCCTGTCCGCCGAGGCGCCGGCGGGTCGCCCGGGGTGGGGAACCGCTTGAAGCCTCGTTCATGTGCCGTGTTTCGAGTGGTTCCGTCCGGGAAGCGGGATCGGCGAGCCGAGGCTCAACGAGTCAGGGGTCTGGGATGAAGCCGACCCCTCGCCCTTGTGCCGGCCTTCCCAGGCTGAGGGCGTCCACTCAGGGGCTCTCCAGGCCGATCCCCGCCGCCATGACCGTTTCGACGAACCCTTGGGAAACGGCCTCAACGCGCGGCGTCGTTGGGGTCCGGGGAAATCCGGACGGCGCGGTTGCGGTTGCTGGGCGGGCCCTTCCGGTCGGCCCCAGGGGCCCAAGCCACCTTCACGTAGCCGCCGCCGGGGGCAGGGGTGATCCGGTCGAGCCAGCCGTCACTCCATCGGCAGACGACGGCCTGCCCCTCCCAAAGCCAGGTGCCGTTCTCGCCTGATCCGAAGTCGCTGAGCGCGGAGCCGTCGGCGTAGAGACGGATATGGAAGGGGCTCCCGTCGGTGTGCCGCAGCCGCCAGAGGCCTGTGGCCGGGAATGGCTGGGCCAGTGCGGGGAGCACGGTGGCGGCCAGCAGCAGGAGGACGAGGAAGAGTCTGCGCATCCGGAGGGCTTCCGGAGACACGTGCCCCTTCCTGCCCCCTGATGCTCCTTCTGCCGCTCCGAGCCGAGTCCGTGGGGCAGGGAGGGTTTGCATTCCCCGGTCCATCTATTTAACACCGTGT
>DCTU01000055.1 GCA_002329445.1 bacterium UBP9_UBA1432 | reverse complement strand
GACGGGACCCCGTCTGGTCGTGGCCAGATGCCTGCCAACCCCGAGGCCAGGTCCCGTTGGGAGCCTGTCCTGGCCCAGGTGGTCCTGGACATGGAGGTCCTGGCGAAGACGCCGGACGGTGGCATCCACGGACGCCTTGGTCCTTTGGCAAAGGCCTACGGGGCCTGGCTCGAGCGCCAGCAGCAGCGCCTGGACTCTGCCGCGCTGGTTGCCGGCGGCCTGGTGGCCAGTTCGCTGACCGCCTGCTTCACGGAGTGGCCGGCCTCAAAGCCTCGGTGGCCAGCACGTAGGCGCCGGGGCCGAAGCCGCACATCGGGAATGGACCCTGGAAGTCGCCCTTCTCGTCCAGCAACTCGCCGATGCCGTTGTAGTTGGCCCGCGACCAGGCGGTGACGTGGTCCATCAGGGCTCGCGCCCGGGCCGGCTGCCCCAGGCGCTGCCAGGCCTCCACGGCCCGCAGGTCCAGCAGCAACCACTCCTGGCGGTCATACCAGTTGCCGTCGTCGTTGCGCATGACCCCCGGCGACCCGGGCGTGGCGCTGCGCAACCGCTGGACGGTCATCTCCACCACCCGCGGGTCTGCGGTCATCTCCCAGTTCACGGCCTCCAGCGTGGCCGCGTCGTAGGCCAGGCCGGGGTCCTGACGCAGGTCCTCCAGGGAGGAGGCGATCGAGCCGTCGGCGTTGCGCAGGTGGCGCAAAAGGCCCTGCTGCAGCTCGTCCGCGGATTGGCGACACTCCTGGGCCTCGCGGGCTTCCAACAGCCCTGCGATGCTCCTCAGGCCGTGGGCCGCCGTGATGGTGGTATAGGCATAGTGGCGGCGGCCGTCGTACTCCAGGGGCAGGGTCCAGTGGTGCTCCCAGATCGAGGAATCGGGCCGCACCAGGCCCGTCTCGGGATCAATCAACCGGCGCAGCGGGGTGACCACCTTGGCCTGCACTTGATGCAGGTGTTTCCTCAGGAAGTCCTGGCGCTGCTCCTCGGGGATGGCCCGGGCGTACTCCGAGAAGGCCCACAGAAACAGCCCGAAGCCGTCGTACTCGATGTTCGGGCCGTGGTCGTTCCAATCGGACTCCTCCAGCCCGTTCCCGTAGTAGCGGCAGACCGAGACCAGGTAGTCGTCCAGCTTCCGTCCCGCTGGGAGGTCCTGGTTGATCATCGGCAGGTAGCGCGGGTCGCGCCGGGCCCTCAGGACGAAATCCAGCGCCTGGCGAGCCTCCTGCAGGTGCCCGGAACGCACCAGCCCGACCATGGCGTAGCTGGCGTCCCGGACCCAGCAGCGGGCCCACTTGTCCTTGATGCTGGCCAGGACCTGGCCGTCGGCAGGCGTGCCCGGCTCGCGCACCTGCCCCATCTTCAGGAAGGCCGTGCTCTGCCGGTAGACCGCCTGCTGGTCGGCAGAAAGGTGGGACAGGTCGGGCTCGACGGCGTGGAACTGACGCCAGAACTCCTGCTCACGCTCCAGCAACTGCTGGGGAGGGGACTGGCCCAGGCCGCCATCCAGCCCGCGCTGCAGGTCCAGGAGCTCACCACCCTCCTGGTGGGCGATGGCCACCCCGGCCCAGGCAGCCTCACCCGGCGGAATCTGCAGTTTACCTTGGAAGTTGGCATGCAGGTCCCGGCCGCGGATTTCGACAGCGGGCAACCGGGTTCGCAGGTTCATGCCCCGGTACAGCAGGCGGTGCGGGCTGGCCGGCGACCTCTCGAAGAGCCCTCCCGGAACAGCTCGCATCACCTCGTCATCGCTCCCCTTCCACTTGTGGTCGACTCCGTCTCCCTGGTCGTGGGGATCCGGCTGAGGGCCCGCCCCCACGTGGAAGTCCAGGTCCGCCCGGACCAGGGCGGTCTGTGCCTGGTGGCCACGATTGGCCAGGCGCACCAGCATCACCAGGTTGCGGCCCGGGTCGCCGGCCAGGGGCATGAAGTAGTAGTTCTCCACCTCCAGAGCGCCCTGGCGGCGCACCTCGCGCAGGATTCCGGTGCCCTGCAGGTAGCCGACCTCGTCGGGTGGGCCGCCGACTCCCGCGACTGCCAGGTCCACCCGGTCTGCCAGATCCGCGGTCACCGTTTCCGCAGTGCCCTTCTTGTACATGTGCGTGAAGAAGCCCGCGATGCGGTGCTCCTTCACGTCGTAGATGGCCGTCCCCATCCCGTTGGCCAAGGGCAGGCTGGGGGCCGAGGCGTGCAGGGGTGGGGCCTCGCTCCAGGCCTGGGCGCTGGGGACCAAGGCCATGAGCAGGAGGACGGCGGCGAGGTGGCGTTTCATGATCGGTGGATCTCCCTGGGTTTAGGGTCCCGGGACCTTGCGCGGGGCGGGATTGTTTCCTGCCAGGGCCGGGCCGCATCCGCCGCCAGGCGCCAGCACCCGGGCGCGACGTGGTCCGCCTGAACCGGAGGCCCTCCAGACAGTGGATCGCAGGAGGGCCGGCCCAGCAACCGCAACCGCGCCCTCCGGATTTCCCCGGACCCCCGCGACGCCGCGCGCTCCAAGCCGTTTCCCAGGGGTGGGTCGAGA
>DCTU01000083.1 GCA_002329445.1 bacterium UBP9_UBA1432 | reverse complement strand
TGTTGTGGGGCGACGAGGTGCTCGTGGTCGTCACCGCCGAGATGGGCAAGGCGAATTCCAGCACGCCTCCCGCCCTGGCCGCGGTGTGGGCCGAGAACCTTCGCAAGGTGGTTCGCAGCGGGCTGCTCAAGGTGGACCGCAATCGGCTGGAACTTCCCGTGGGCGGCGAGCAGGTGGTCCGCGTCACCGGCCTGGCCCAAGGTCCCCTGGAGGCCCTGCCGACGTCGTCGGGCGTCCAGGTCGCGGTGGACCAGGAATCGGGGGCCGTTTCCCTGGTGGGGGTGGCCGTGGGGCGCACCCGCGTCGACCTTCGCCGCGGGAACGGCCGAGAGGTGGTCTGGGTCCACGTCAAGGACTGGGCCGGAATCCTGCCGCGGCAAGTCGAGATCGAGGTGACCGGTCGTCCGGCTCCCGGGCAGATGGTCGCCCAGGCGGCGCTTTCCGGCACGGCCACTCGGTCCTCGGTCCAACCCGGATGTCGCCTGCTGCTGGAATCCGGCCCGCTGGAGTTGCCCTCCGTCCCCGCCGAGCAGGTGATGCGGCTGGAGCTTCCGATGGCCATCCTCGGGGGTGAGGACTACTTCCCGGTGCGTGCGAACGTCCCCGTCCTGGTCCGGAATCTGCCTCTCGAGCCGGTGGAGGCGAACCTCCTGCTGGTCAGCAATCGTCCCGAGCGGCTGACCCAGGATGGCATCCTGATGGGCTACACCTTCACCCGGAAGGAGCCCACCCGGCTGATGTACTCCCACCTCAACGACTTGCGCCAGCGGCGCAACCTGTGGGTGAACGTGGCCAACCCGGGTGATGAGCCGGTCCGATTGCTGGTCGGTTCGACCTGGGCCGGTCCCGAACGCAACGAGGTCCACGTCGGCCAGACGTCCGCGCGGCGCTTCCTGGAGGCCCTGGCGGTCCATTCGGGCTATGTGGTGACCCTGCCGCCGCGCTCGGCCCTGGAACTGGTCGCCCACGACATGCAGCCCAAGGCCCTGGTCACCGGATTCATGAACTTCCGCATCCTGGAAGGGGAGCGGGCCACCGTCGAGGTGCGCACGGCCGTTCAACCCAGCCAGAATGACGGTTCCCCCCTGCCTCACCTGGGGGCGCCCTTCAATCCATTCAAGATTCACCCCCACGGGGTCTTTGCGCAGCCCTTCTTCGAGCTGGATGGTGAGTTCGTGGTGGGAGGGGACTCGCTGGTCCAGCGCTATGGAGAGAGCCCCTGGCTGATCGATTTCGAGACGGGCCTGCCCAACAACGGGAACTTCGGAGTCCTCTACAAGACGCTGGTCGAGTTGCGCAATCCCGATTCGGTTCCCCGGCGGGTGGGTCTGTATTTCAATCCCGTGGCGGGTCCTGCTGGAGGGACCTTCCTGGTCGATGGCCGGCTCGTCCAGGCCCCCTTCCGGCGGGTGAACAACGAGGCCCTGCTGACCGAGATCGAGTTGGGGCCCGGCGAGTCGAGGATGGTCGAGGTGGTGACCCTCCCTGAGGCCAGTTCCAACTACCCGGCCCAGTTCGAGTTCCGGGATCAGGAGCCTGTCTCGGGCGCACCCGCACGCCCCTCCAGCAGCCTCGTCCCGGCGGGGGGGCGGAATTGAACCGCCTGCAGCGCACCCTGGCGGCTCCGGCCCTCTTTCGCGGAGCGGGCCTCCATGGGGGTGGAAGCTCGATCCTGACCGTCCTTCCTGCGCCGGAGGATCACGGCCGGGTCTTGCGAGTGGATGGTCGCGACCTGCCCTGTCGGCTGGACCGGGTGGTTGGAACCGAGCGCTGCACGATCCTGGGGGATGGCGAGGTTCGGGTGGCCACGGTGGAGCACGTCCTGGCGGCCGCCGCAGGCCTGGGCCTGGACAACCTCGTGCTGGAGATTCAAGGGGAGGAGGTGCCGGTCATGGACGGGTCCGCCCTGCCCTTCGTCCAGGGGTTCCTCCAGGCGGGAGTGGTCGAGCAGTCGGCGTCCATCCAGCCCCTGTGTCTGGGCCAGCCGCTCTTCGTCGCGCAGGGGGATGCGCTGGTCGTGGCGCTTCCGGCCGAGAATGCGGCTTTCGAAGCGGCGATCCACTTCACTCATCCGCTGGTCGGCGCCCAGCACTTCTGTTTCCGACCGGAGCAGGACGAGTTCGTGTCTTCCCTGGCGCCGGCCCGGACCTTCGGGTTCTGGGAGGAGGTCCAGGCCCTGCTGGAGCGTGGTCTGGCGCGCGGGGGGGACTTCTCCAACGCGCTGGTCATCGGGGGGCCTGGCGGGTTCTCGTCGCCCCCGCGGTTCCCCGACGAGCCGGTTCGTCACAAGGTGCTGGACCTGGTCGGCGACCTGGCGCTTCTGGAGCGGCCACTGCAGGCGCGGGTGCTGGCGGTTCGCGCCGGGCATCGCCTGCATCTGGAGTTGGCCAGGAAGATCCTCAAGGAGGGTGCCCATGTTCGGATGGTCTGAGATCCTGGAACGGCTGCCCCATCGCCCCCCGTTCCTGTTGCTGGATCGGGTGTTGGGGGTGGAGCCGGGTCGCGCCTGGGGCTACAAGAACATCACGATGAATGAACCGCAGTTCCGCGGTCATTTCCCTGGGAATCCGGTCCTGCCCGGCGTGTTGACCATCGAGTCCCTCCTGCAGTTGACGTGGATCCTGTACTCCGGCCTGGGAAGCCCGCGCCTGGCAGGGATCGATCGTCTGAAGTTCCGGCGGCAGGTCAAGCCCGGCGACCGACTCGACCTGGAGGTCCAGGAAGTCGAGATCGATGGGGAATACCGCCGGGTCCGGGTCCGGGCGCAGGTGGACGGGCAGGTCGCCAGTGAGGGGATCTTGACCTTGTTCCTGGAGGCCTCCTCGGGAAGCCGGCCCGACGCCACTTGCGAATGACCTGACAGGAGTCCCCTTCCAGGCGCCGAAGGTCGGCGGGATCATCTTGAATCTTCAGGAGTCCGGCCGTCTCCGGAAGGGAGTCCCCTGGCTTGGGGGAGAGGATTCCCCCTCCGGTCTGGAAACGTCACGCCGCCGTCGGGGTTCTACCTGGCAGGGACTGGCGCTTGCTGGCCTCGACCCATCGTGCGACGGACGAACAAGAATGGCACAGAATCTTCAACCAGCCGCTCCGGCGGCACGAATCACGGCCCTTCAGACCCTGCGCTCGCTCTGCCTGAACGCATCGTTCCGAGCGGGTGTGGTCTGCGGAAGGGAGGCTTGATCGTGGAACCGGTACGAGTCGGGGTCGTCGGCATCGGCAGCATGGGGCTCAACCACGCCCGGATCTATTCGGAACTTCCCCAGACCGAGCTCATCGGCGTGGTCGACATCCAGGAAGCGCGGGGTCGCCAATGCTCCGCGCGTTTCAATACCACGTATTTCGAGTCCTATCATGGCCTCTTCGACAAGGTCGATGCGGTCAACATCGTGGTCCCGACCAGCCTGCACTACCCCGTTGCCATGGAGTTCCTCAAGCGGGGCGTTCATGTCCTGGTCGAGAAACCGATCGCGGTGGATCTGGTTCAAGCCAAGCGGCTGGTCGACTACTCCAAGCGGCACAACCTGGTCTTGCAGGTCGGGCACCTCGAGCGCTTCAACCCGGCGGTCATGAAGCTGCGCGACATCATGGGCCAACCCATCATGATGGAGTGCAGTCGGCGCTCGTGTCCCACCAACCGCAACCTCGACGTCGGGGTCGTGTGGGACCTGATGATTCACGATCTGGACATCCTGATCCACCTGGTCAACTCGCCGGTTCAGGACATCAGCGCGAATGGGGTCTCGGTCTACTCGGACTACGAGGACATCGCCCAGGTCCAGTTGCGCTTCCAGAACGGTGTCATGGCCAGCCTGGTGGCCAGTCGGAATTCGGGGAACCGGGTGCGCAGCCTTCAGGTGACCGAGAAGACCGGGCGCACCTTGTCGTTGGACTTCATCGACCAGACCCTGGCCATCCTGCGCCCCGGCCTGGATGGTCGACCCATCCCGCCCGAAAACGTGCATGTCGAGAAGGAGGAGCTCCTGCGTCTTGAGCTCAACCACTTTGCCGAGTGCGTGGCCATGCACAAGACCCCCATGGTGACCGGTGAGGACGGGAAGCGTGCCCTGGAGCTGGCCATGCAGGTGCTGGCTCGGATGAAGATGGTGAAGGCCCGGTCGTCGCAGGGGATGGAACTCATCGCGCTGGCGGGATAGGGCGCTCAGGGCAGGACCAGGGCGGGCTTGTCGGGTCGAGAGCCGGGGCGGGGCTGGCCGGGCCGGGGGGTAGAATTCGAGAGGAGCAGACCAGTCGGTGAAGATCCATCCAACGGCCATCGTGCATCCTGGGGCCGAGATCGACGAGGGAGTTGAGATCGGGCCCTTTTCGATCATCGGACCCAACGTCCGCATCGGCCGCAACACGGTGGTCATGTCCTCGGTCGTGGTGGAAGGATGGACGACCGTGGGGGCGGACAACGTGATCTTCCCGAACGCGGTGCTCGGCACGGCGCCTCAGGACCTCTCCTACCGCGGCCAGCGCGCCTACGTGCGGATCGGAGACCGCAACGAGCTGCGCGAGGGCGTCACCGTCCACCGGGCTGCAGATGAGGACGGGGTCACCTCGGTTGGCGACGACAACCTGCTCATGGCCTACGCGCACGTGGCCCACAACTGTCACGTCGGCAGCCAGGTGGTGATGGCCAACTATGCGGGGTTGGCAGGCCACGCCGTGGTCGAGGACCAGGCGATCCTGGGGGGGCTGAGCGGAGTCCATCAGTTCGTCCGCATCGGTCGTCTGTGCATGGTGGGAGGGCTGGCCAAGATCACCAAGGACCTGCCGCCCTTCGCGATCGTGGACGGCAATCCGGCGCGCATCTACGGACTGAACAGTCGCGGTCTGCGCCGTCGCGGGGTCGCCGAGGAGGCCCGCCTGGCCCTCAAGCGGTCCTTCCGCCTGCTGACCACGGCGGGCCTGAACCTCGAGCAGGCCCTGGCCGCCATCCGTTCAGCCCTGTCGGATTGTCCGGAGGTGGCCCACCTGGTCGGCTTCCTGGAAGCGCCGACACGGATGGGGGTCTTGACTCGTGCGTGTGGAGACCGACGCCAGAGAGGCGCGGAGATCCTGGATCCCGATCCCCGCGATTCCGATCGCGGGCCCCGTTGAGCCGTTCTCCGGTCCCATGCCCAGGAACCGCGATGACCATGTCCTCCTTCCCTGGCCTGCCCTTTGACGGGTCCTGAAGCCTCCGCCCCGTCGCGTGCCCGGACTGCGGGACGTACGATCGCCTTGATGGCCGCCGAGCCCTCGGGGGACCTTCAGGCTGGAGCGCTGGCGCGCGCCTTGCGTCGTCGCGATCCCGCCCTGCGCCTGGTGGGCGTGGGGGGGGCGGCCATGGCCGCGGCCGGGGTGGAATTGTGGATGGAGAGCCACACCTGGAGCACCATCGGTCCCGGGGAGGCGCTGGCCCGGATTCCCGGTCTGTACCTGGCCTACCGGCGCATGCGGGGACACCTGCTGCGCGAGCGCCCGCAACTGACCGTGGTGATCGATGCGCCGGCCCTGCACATGCGGTTGGTGGGCTTCCTGAAGCGCCGCGGCCTGAGGACCGCCTACTACTTCCCGCCTTCCGCGTGGAGTCGCAACCCGCTTCGCATGCACGAGATCCATTCGCGGGTGGATGGAGTCCTGTGCGCCTTTCGCGCCAACGCGCAGCTCTATGACTCGCTGGGCCTGCCGGTGGCCTTCTTCGGGCACCCCCTGAGCGACGTGGTCCACGATTCGCCGGGCCCGGAAGAGGCGCGTGGGATCCTGGGCTTGGAGGGGCCGGCCCTGGCCGTGCTTCCCGGCAGCCGGACCCAGGAGGTCCGCCACCTGCTGCCGACCTTCCTGGAGGTTGCAGCGCGGTTGCGTCGGGATGAGCCGGGTCTGCAGATCCTCCTGCCCTGCGCCACGCCGCCTCTGGAGAGGCGGATTCGTTCCATGTTGGGGCCGGAACTGCCCGAAGGGCTTCGAATCATGTCGGGGCAGGCTCGGCTGGCCCTGGCCGCCAGCCGCCTGGCGCTGATGGCGTCGGGTTCCGCCAGCCTGGAGGCGGCACTCCTGGGCGTGCCGATGCTGCTGTGCTATCGTTTCGGGGCGCTGGACGCGGCCCTGGGGCGCACGCTGAAGGCCCTGGGCTTGTTGCGGGTGGACCGCTTCGGCCTGCCCAACCTGGTCCTGGACCAGGACGTGGTCCCCGAGCTTCTGCAGGAGGAGGTCCAGCCCGATCGCGTGGAGGCCGCGGCTCGACGACTGTGGGAGGAGGGGCCGGCGCGGGACCGGATGCTGGCGGACCTGGCCCGGGTGCAGGAGGCCCTGGGCGGCCCCGGAGTGGTGGACCGGCTGGCCCGGGTGGTGGATTTCCTGGCGGCCGGAGACTCCATGCCGCAAGCCCTGGCGAGAACCGAGCCTTGAACCAGGTCGTCCTGACCACGAACTCTCCGGGAGAGTTGCATTCCTGGGTCCGCGGAACGGTCAAGGAGCTCAAGCGCCAGCGGCCGGACCTGCGCGTCGTGGTGGCCCTGGTCCCCTGCCCCTATGCCTCGGGCGCCGAGGCACGCGTGGCGGCTGGCATTCCGGGGGTCGACCAGGTCCTGCGGCCGATGCAGACCGTGCGCCTGGCCCTGGGGATTCCCGATCGCGCCTCCCGCCTGGAGGGACGGGGCGTGGTGGTCTTCATGGGAGGCGAGCCCTGGCACGCCCTACTCCTGGCTCGGGCCCTGCGCTGGCCGGCCGTGGCCTACGCGGTGCGGGCAGGGAGGCTGGCCAGGCGCTTTGCCCGGGTGGGAGCCTTGGACCCTGGGATCGAGCAGGCCCTGCGGCGCCAGGGGGTCACCCGCGTGCGGACGGTCGGCAACCTGGTGCTGGACGGAGTGGAGGTTCCGCCCGACCTCCACCCGGTCGCCCATCGGCCCGCCCTGGGGCTGTTTCCTGGCTCCCGGGGCCTTCACCTCCGGGCCGCCCTGGCGGTCTTCCTGCGCGCGGCGGAGCTGGTCCGCCAGCAGGTCCCCGACCTCCAATGTCTCCTGGCGGTCTCCCCTTTCGTCCGCCGGGAGGATGTCATTCGAGCCCTGGAGCGTCCCCTGCGTCTCGGGCTTCCCACCGCCCGGGGACGCCTGGAGGGCGACCGGTTGTGGACCGAAGGGGGCCTGGAGGTTGAAGTGCTCTGGGGGAAGCCCTATGAGGTCATGGCCCGGATGGACGTGGCCTTGACGATTCCGGGGACCAATACCGGTGAGATGGCCTGCGTGGGGCGCCCGATGGTGGTGGGGCTGTCGGCCTCGGCCCCGATCCCCCGAGGGGGCCTGGGGGGGGTGCTGGACATGTTGCCCATCCTGCCCCTGCTCAAGCGCTTCTTGCGTCGCAAGACCTATCGCCGGCTGGTCTTCGTGGCCCAGCCCAACCGCCTGGCGGGTCGGGCCCTGGTTCCGGAGGTGGTGGTCCAGCGGGATCTCGACGTCCTGGTCCGACCTCTCGTCGAATTGCTGGAGGATCCCGAAGGGAGGCGCCGGCTCGGCATGGAACTCCAAGGCGTCATGGGGGGTGGGCGGGGTGCGTCTGAACGCATGGCGGAGTTGATTCTGGAGGTGGCCCCATCATGAAGCGCATGAAGGCCTTTTTCTTTCGTTGGAGGGGAGCGATCATCGCTCCGTTGACGCTCGTGCTGCTGATCCTGGCGCGACCCACCCTGGAATCGTTCCTGGCTGGACTCGTCCTGACCCTGGTGGGCGAGAGCCTGCGCTTGTGGGCCCTGGGCTATACCGGACAACCGACCCGCAGCCAGGACCTGGTGGCCCCGGAGCTGATCACGGCCGGGCCCTACAGCGTGGTCCGCAATCCGCTGTACCTCGGCAACGTGCTCAACGCCCTGGGCGTGACCGTGGCCGCCATGGGAGGACACGGTCCGCGGGACGGTCTGCTGATCTTCCTGGGCGCGGTCCTGTCGCTGGTGGTCGTGTATGGGGCCTGCATCGCCGTGGAGGAGGAGTTCCTGGTGGCTCGGTTCGGGGACGACTATGAAGACTATCGCTCGCGGGTTCCGACCCTGGTCCCCCGCCGGCTGCGTCTGTCTCCGGGGCACGGGGCCTTCCTGTTCCCCTCCTGGCGCTTCGAGTTCAGCACGTTCGGTTGGCTGGTCCTGGTGTGGTCTTCGCTGGCGATGCGTCTGCGATAGCTGCCAACCTCCGCCCCTTCGGGGACTTTTCAGCCCGACGTGGAATCCTCCATCCAGGACCTGGGCCCCTTCGCCGGGCCCGGCGAAGGGAGACCCGGCCCGTGCAGATTCGACCCACGAGTTCAGCCCCAGGGCACCCCGCTGGCCAACGCCTGCAGGCAGCGCCTCAAGCGGGGCCCCAGGACGTCTTCCGTCCCGGTGGGCTGCGGGAATCCGACCCGGCGCTGGTTCCTCCCCCGGCAGGCAGCCCGGCCGGGGCCGCGTCGCGGCCCAGGGCAGGCTCGCCACGGCACGAGGAGGCCTCCACCGCCGAGGGCCTGGCGTTGGCCAGTCGGATGGTCAGCGGTTGGAATCTGCCGTCCTCCTTGAAGGTCGGAGCCGCGCGGGATCTGGCATGCCTTCCGCTGGCGTGGCTGCAGCGCCTGGACGCCGAGGGCCTGACGGTTGCCGTCCTGCAGGAAGGGCAGAGCCTGGCTGACACCGATGTGCTGCCGACCATGACGCCCGAGCGCTGTCGAAGGCATGTTGTCCAGGCCCAGGCCCTGGCCCGAGCGGCCATCGACGAGGAGAACCGGGCGTTGTCGCTGGACCCCTCCGCGCCGGCGGACGATTTCGCCTCGGCCATGGCCCGCCGCTGGCTGCCCGACCGGATCCGCGAGAACCTCCTTCCCAGGTTGGACCAGGCGGGGATCGGCTTCTCGGTGGAGGTGTGTCGGGAACCCGTGGATCTCAAGGCCCTGGCCCGCTCCAAGCAGATCCCCGACGAGGAGTTTTCGACCTGGCGGGATCTGCTGTTGGAGTTGAACGGGCCGCTCCTGAAGGTGTCGGGGGACCTGGCCCAGGCGGCCCAGGAGATCCTGATGGTGCCCTACGCCTTCCATCGCGGCCGCGCCGTCTCCGAGGTCAGCCGGGACAACTACGCCACCTTCGATTCCATGAAGGTCCGCCAGCACCGCGGAATCCACTCCTGGCCCAACCGGCTGATCATGGTCCACGAGGCCTTCGTCAAGGAACCGGCCGACGAGGTCGGCAACTATCGGGTGCTGGTCCACGAACTGGGCCACGCGATGGATTATCTGGCGGAGGACCTCCTCCCCGGGCACCGCGCCACCGTGGACGGGCTCTTCGCGGCGGATCTCGAGGCGGCGCGTCGAGGGGAGGTGCGCTTCCTCACGCCGCGCTCGGCCGACAACCCGCGGGAGTACCTGGCGGAAGCCGTGGAAGCGTATATGACCCGGCGCGTCGGCGACGAGCAGGACTTCTACAAGCCCGAGAACAGCCGCGAGGACCTCCAACAGCGCAATCCGCCCCTCTTCGAATACGTCCGCTCGCTCTTCGAGAGCTGAGCCTCCTCCTTCGGGCGGGCTCTGGACACGGGGAGTCTCCCGGGTATAATGGTCTTTCGGCCCCCCGGAGCCTTCAGGAGGAACCATGAGCACCCGGAAACAGCGCCGCAAGGCTGCCCGCGACGAATCCCAGCCGGTCGCCGAGGCGGCGGCCCCCAAGGCCGTTTCGCCCGCACCACCGCCTGCGACGCCGGCCAACCCGGCCGAAGAGCGCCGCGCTCAGCGGCGCATGTCGGTGATCGGCTTCGCCCTGACGGGCATGTTGATGGCCTTCCTGGCTGGGGCCAACCAACCGGTGTCGGTGGCCGAGTCGGCCTCGGCCCTGGTCCAGGCCACCCGGATCGGGTCGGCGGTGGCCGTGCAGGCGGCTGAACTGGGGCGCGGGCTGGGGACCGGGCTGATGGGCCTGGTGGTCGGGGCCAGCTTTGGCTACTCGTTGTTCCTTCGCCCCGGGCTGATGTTCATGAGCTGGTTGGGTGGGGGAGCCGGCCTGGCGATGGGCCTGGCGACCGGGATCACCCTGGTGGGGGGCGTGGGCTGGACTGGCGGCTTCCTGGCCGTCTTGCTGGCGGCCTTCAAAGCCCGGGCGGGCGACCTCTGAAAGCCCGGTCCGCGGCGCCGTGTCGCATCTGACCGTCTACCACACCAACGACATGCACGGTCGGCATGAGGTCCTGGACCTGCTGGAGTCGCACGACCGCGTGTCCCCCTCGATCCTGCTGGACGCCGGGGACGCGATTTCCGGTTCCAACACCCTCTTTCATCTGGCCGAGCCGATTCTCGAGCGCATGAGTGGGGTGGGCTACACCGCCATGGCCATGGGCAATCGCGAGTTCCACTACCTGCGGGGTGTCCATCGGCGTCGCCAGGCCCAGCGCTCGTTTCCGGTCCTGGCCGCCAACCTGCAGGACCTTCGTGCCGGCACGGCCTTCTGGCAAACCGCCCTGGAGCTTCAGGTCGAGGGGATCCGCGTCGGGATCCTGGGGGCGACCCCGGTCCAGTATCCCCCTCTGGCCATCTGGGAGAGGCTCTCGGGATTTCGCTTCCTGGATCCCTTCCAGACGCTGCCAGGCCTGGCTGAAGAACTGGCCTCGCGGAACGACGTGGTGATCCTCCTGTCGCACCTGGGGGCCCGGGTGGACCGCGAGCTGGCCCGCCGTCTGCCCGGTGTCCGTCTGATCGTCGGGGGGCACAGCCACACCCTCTTCACTCAACCCGAGCGCTGCGGGGAGACCTGGATCGTTCAGACCGGGAGTCATGCCCGGTTCCTGGGGGAGCTCTGCCTGGAGGTCGGTTCCGGGCCCGGCCGGATCCGGTCTCGCCTGGTGCCGACCGATGGGAGCCCACCCCTGGTCGCCGAGGGCGCCTCTTGAACGCGCCGCGCGTGCTGCTGGTCTCCAACGGTGCTGGAGAGGATGCCATCGCCCGGGAGGTGGCCTGCCGGGCGAAGGGCCTGGACCTGGACGCCTTGCCCCTGGTCGGCCAGGGGGTGGCCTATGAGGGGGTGGCCCGGCGGGTCGGTCCCCGCCGTTCCATGCCTAGCGGGGGCCTGATCCCCGAGGCACTGGGGAACCTCCTGCGCGACCTGGCCGGCGGCCTGGCGGGACTGGTCCTGCGGCAGGTCGCCTGGCTTCGCAGCCAGCGGCGGAACTATCGACTCTTCGTGGCGGTGGGCGACCTCTGGCCCGTGGTGGTAGCGGGTCTGGGCGGAGCGCGGCCGCTGGTGTTCATCGGGACGGCGAAGTCAGACCACCACCATCCCTACTCCGCGCTGGAGGCCCTGGTCCTGCGGCTCTTCACGGTCCTGGCCCTGGTCCGCGACGAGCCGACGGCGGCGAGTCTGCGCCGGAGTGGGGTCCGGGCCGCCTGGGTCGGCAACGCCATGATGGACGGCCTGGAGGTCACCGGAGCCGAGCTCGGCGTGGCTCCGGAGGAGGTTTGCCTGGCCTTCCTGCCGGGCAGTCGGGAGGGAACCTACTCGGCTCTACCCCGGATGCTGGAGGCCTATGCCGTGCTGGCCGGGCAGATGGATTCGGCGCCGCGGGCCCTGGTCGGCCTGGCTCCCTCGGTCGACCTGGAGAGGCTGGGCGGAGGTTGCCCGGGCTGGACGATGGTCCCCACCGGGCGGGAGCGGGGCGCCGTGGCCGAACTTCGCGGACCCGCACCGCCAGTGATGCTGGTGCAGAAGGCCTTCCCCGATGTGCTTCAGCGCAGCACCGTCGCCTTCGGACTGGCCGGGACCGCCCACGAGCAGGCCGCAGGTCTGGGCCTCCCCGTGGTGGCTTTCGAACCCGGAGGCGAGAGTCGCCTGGGCTGGTACCGGGGGCGTCAGAAGGG
>DCTU01000145.1:17407-18087 GCA_002329445.1 bacterium UBP9_UBA1432 | reverse complement strand
GGCGGGCATCCACCTGGTGGTGGCCACGCAGAGGCCCTCGACCGACGTGATCACGGGCCTGATCAAGGTCAACATCCCGTCTCGCATCGCCTTCGCCGTCTCTTCAGGCGTCGACTCTCGGGTCATCCTGGACACCAGCGGCGCCGAGAATCTGCTGGGCAAGGGCGACATGCTCTTCCTCCCGGTGGATGCTTCCGAGCCGCGGCGCATCCAGGGAGCCTACGTGACCAATGAGGAGATCCAGCGGGTCGTGGAGTTCTGGCGCGAGCAGGCGGCGCCCGAGAATCGGATCGAGTTGGAGGTCCAGGACGCCGGGATGGAGGAGGCCACCGGCGACGGAGACGACGACAACAGCGACGACGACCTGGTCCAGGAGGCTCTGGCGGTGGTGNNTCCGCTGTCAGCAGGCCTCGGCCTCCATGCTGCAGACCGAGCTGAAGGTGGGCTACGCGCGGGCTCGGCGCATCCTGATGGTGTTGGAGCGCAAGGGATATGTCGGGCCGGCCGAGGGGAGCAAGCCTCGCAAGATCCTCTATACCGGGGGAGAGGTCTGTTGACCCGGGGGAGGGGGGACGAAGGATCCCCTGGGACGGCCGGGAAACCACCTGGGGTGGTGAGGGGGTCTGGGAGGTGCTTGTGAGAGTCCACCATCAGCGGCTGGGTCTTGTCTTGTTCCTGCT
>DCTU01000145.1:0-17359 GCA_002329445.1 bacterium UBP9_UBA1432 | reverse complement strand
GGGAGGTCACCTACCGGCCTGCCAGTGGGACGTGGTATGCCGCCTGGCCCGAGCTTCGCCACCGCCTCCTCGACCACGTCCGCACCGGGCCGAAGGCCGTGGCCACGCTGGAGTTCGATGTCGGCGGTCGGGTGGGCATCAACCAGGATTCGGAGATCCAGATCGTCGGCGAACGCCAGGTCGAGACCGTCGGGCAGGAGGGGTTCCGTCGGATCCTCCTCAAGGCGGGGGGAATCTGGGCCCGGGTGACCCGCCAGCGCAGCGAGCTGCAGGTGCAGACCTCCGGGGGCGTCATGGGGATCAAGGGCACCGAGTTCGTGGTCGAGACCACGCCGGATGGACCCACGACCCTGGCCGTCCTGGAAGGCTCGGTGGAGGTCCGGCCCGCCGTGGGTGAGCCCGTGCTGGCCCCCGCCGGCACCAAGGTCACCTTTGACCCCGCCACGGTTCCCGTGGTCAAGACCTACGAGGACCCCCAGGAGCTGCGCCGGGAGGTCATGCAGGGGTGGGACACCTTCAACCAGGTGGCGGGCCCCCTGATGGCGGCCACCGGCACGGGAGCCGTGAGCTACTACGGGGGGATGGCCCTGGACGTGGTCACCGATCCCGCCCAGGCGGCCCGGGACTTTGCGGCCTCCCAGGTCTCCTCGCGGGTGCCCATGGGTGGGCTCCTGGGGGGAGCCCTCTCCGGGGCAGGCCGCAGCCGCCCCAAGACTCCCGACTTTCCCCTGGGTCTGGCACCCGATCAGGCCCCGACCGGTGAGGATCCGCCGACCTTCACCTGGACGCCCGTCGAGAAGGCCGCCGGCTATGTCCTGCTGTTGAGCCGGGACGAAGGCATGGCCAGCCTGGACTGGACGGCTCGGGTCGATCAGGCCGAGGCCCGTTACCCCCTGAACGGGCCCCCGCTCCAGCCGGGGCGTTACTTCTGGCGCCTGATCGCCCTGGATTCGAAGGGCAAGCCCCTGGGCCGGGCCAGTCAGACCTGGTTTGAGAGCGAGGGGTGGAGTCCGCCCGTGGAACCCCTCCCCGAACCGGAAGTCCCCTGACCTGATCCTGCCTGCACCTGGAGGTCGTTTTGATCCGAACCCGGGAGCACGGCTGGGCGCTGGCCCTGGCTTTGGCCTGGTGGCTGCTCCTCCAGCTCCTGTCCGGGAACCCTCGCGTGGAAGCCCTGGAGCTGGGCTTCTTCGATCTGCGTTCAGCCCTCTTGGAGCGCCCCACGGATCTGCGCATCCGACCCGTCGGTCTGGACGAAGAGCTCGGATCGGACGGATGGAGCGCCCCGACCGCTCGACGACTGCTGGGGCTTCTGGCTGGGGGGGGAGTCCGGGGGGTCTACGTGATGGACCCGCCCGCTTCAGGGTGGGCGGCTCTGGAAGGGGCCCTGGTTGGATTCCCCGTGGCGGCCGTTCGAGCCGAGCCCGGCACCAGGGGACTTCCTTCGCAAGCCATTCCGACCGGATCCCTCTTCAAGCCGGAAGTGGACGGAGTCGTGCGCAGGATCCGCCTGACCGCGCCGGGACTCGCCGGCCCCCCTCGCCCCGGGCCGTCCCTGCTTCTGCTGGCGGCCCTGAAGGAGGTTCCGGTCTCTGCGATTCGCTTCAAGCCCGGGGGGGTTGAGGTCGGCTCGGATTGGATCCCCACCGACTCCCTGTACAGGGTCTGGGTCCACTTTCCGGGAGGCTCCCTGGCGGCCCGCGAGGCCTCGAACTCCCCTCTGCACCCGATCCCGGCGGCCCGCTTCCTGAAACCTCAAGCCCCCGTCCTGCGGCGTCTGGAAGGTTGCGTGGCGCTGCTGGGCAATTTCGCCGACGAGGCCCGGGATGAGGTCCTCACCGGCGCCGGGACCCTCCGGGCAGTCCAGGTCGAATCAGCCCTGTTGGATACATTGCTGTCCGGGCCTTTTGTGCGAAGACCCCCCCAGGTCGCACAGGCGGTTCTGCCCCTGCTCCTGGCCGGAACCCTGGCCTGCTTCCTGCCTCTTTTGAGACCCATGGGGCAGGCCTTCCTGGTCCTGGGTCTGGCTGCAGGAAGCTCCCTCTTGAACCTGTTGGCCTTTCGCCACGGCTGGTGGCTGGATCTCTTTGTTCCCCAGGTCACCCTGGCGGCAGTGCTCCTGTCGACGTGCGCGGTTCAGTTCCTTCGCTCCCGGCGCCTGGTGACCCAGTTCCTGGCTCCAGAGCTGGCCCGCGAGGTCCTCGTTCCCGGGCGAGGAGCCACCCTGGGGGGGCAACAGCGGGTGTGCACCGTGATGTTCTTCAGCCTGCCTGGTTGCCTGAAGCAGGAGACCTGGGACCCCGAGATGCTCTTGGATCGGCGCAACCAGTTCACCTCTCGGGCCACCGACATCATCCAGGCCTGGGGAGGCCGGGTGATGGATTTCCAAGGGGACGCCCAGATGGTCTTGTTCGGGGCGCCCCGCGAGCTTCCAGAGCATGCCGCCGCGGCGACGGGGGCTGCCCTGGAGATCCTGGAGGCGGCCCGGCCCCTGGTGCGGGGCTGGGGCGTTGAGGATCCGGCATCGGCCTCGGTGCACGCCGGGGTCTGCACGGGTCCTCTGGCCGTCGGCTTCGTGGGTTCCGAGCAGCACAAGGAGTTTGCGGCCATCGGGGACACCACCAACGTGGCCGCGCGGTTGTACGCCGCGGCGCTGAAGATGAAAGTCCCCGTGCTGGTCTCGGAGACGACCATGTCGGCGGGCTCGGGGGCCATCCAGGCGGATCCGCTTCCACCGTTGACCTTGAAGGGGAAGTCCCAGCCGGTCCAGGTGTTTCGGGCTCGAGAGGTCCATCTGGAGGCACCTGGCCGTTGAGCGAGCGAGTCCTGAGGGTCCTGCTCCTCCTGCTCCTGGCCCTGGCGGCCCTTCTGATCTCGCGCCTGGAACCGGTTCGGGTCCTGGAAGGGGCCCTGTATGATCGGGCCTTGGCCTGGAACGGGGAAGGGATGAGGGACCCTCGGATCGTGGTGATCGGGATCGATCCCGCCAGCCTCGAGGCTTTGGGGCCCTTCCCCTGGCCGCGCAGCATTCACGCCCGCCTGCTGGAGGTCTTGCGCAGGCAGGGGGCCGAAGTCGTCTTCTTCGATTTGCTCTTCGACACCCCGGGAACCCGCGGAGTGGAGGACGATCGGGAGTTTGCCCGGGCCTTGAAGCGTTTTGGCAAAGTGGTGCTGGCGTCCTCGGTTTCCGAGCAGGACGCCCGGGAGAATCGGATGGGCCCGTTGCTGCCCATGCTGGCCGAGTCGGCGCGATGCGGGGTGATCAACCGCAAACGCGATCCCGACGGGGTGATCCGCTGGGGAATCCTGGCCGTGGCGGCCCTGGAGCCTCCGGCACCCTCGGCGGCCCTGCAGATGCTCCGACTGGATTCCGATGACCCGCCATGTGGCTTCCAGCCCGACCAGGTGACCTTGGGAGATCGGAGGATCCCCACCTCGGGAAGCGAGCCTTTCGAGGTGCCCATCCGCTTCCGGACCTCGCCGCCCCCGTTGTCCTACGTCCGGGTCCTGCGGGAAGAGGTGGCGCAGGAGGAGCTGCGGGGGCGCCTGGTCCTGGTTGGAGCCCACGGAACCGAGACCCAGGTGGACACCTTCGCAACCCCTTCGGGGTGGCGCCCGGGGGTCGAGATCCACGCCGCCTTGCTGGACACGTTGCTGGCCGGCAGGTTCATCCGCAGGGTTTCTCCCGCCTGGGATTTCCTGACCATCCTGCTGGCCTGCCTGGTGACCGGGACCCTGGTGGGCAGGGCGCGGAGCGTCCCTGCCGCAGCCCTGGCTGCCGGACTGGTCGCCACCCTCCTTCTGGTTGGATTCGTCGTCCTGCTGCGCCGGGGGTGGTGGATCGGTGCCCTGGGGCCGGTCCTGGGCGTGTTCATGGCTTTCGGACTGGCCTGGATCCTGCGTCTGGTCCAGGTCAGGAACCTTTTGGCCCAGTTCGTCGCGCCCAGCCAGGTGGGGGAGATGTTGAAGTCCGACCAGGCGACGAGCCTGGGGGGCAACCAGGTGCAGGCGACGGTCTTCTTCACGGACATTCGGGGTTACACCACCCTGTCGGAATCGCGCAGTCCCGTCGAGGTCATGGAGATCCTCAACCAGTACCACAGCCGGGTTGGAGAGATCTACGCCCGTCGGGGTGGCACGGTCATGACCTACCAGGGGGATGCCCAGATCGTCTTGTTCCAGCACCAGGGTCTGCAGGGATCCCTGGCGGTGGTCCGGGCCGTGCAGGCGGGTCTGGAGATGCAGCAGGCGATCGAGGGGATGCGCCAGCAGTGGGCCTTGGGGCCGGACGAGCGCTTCGAGGTCGGAGTGGGGATCTGCAGCGGACCGGTTTCGGTGGTCACCGTGGGGGCTGAGAGCCACAAACAGTTCACGATCCTGGGAGACACCGTGCGGAGGGCCTCGGAGGTCCAGGGACTGAGCGCCTCCTTGGAGGCCCCCGTCTTGTTGGATCCGGTTTCTCGGGAGCTGGCGGGCGGGGCCGTTCTGGTGGATCCGACCGGACCCGTCGAATTGCCGGGGAGCGCCGAGCCGGTCCTGCTGTACCGGGCCAGGGGGGTTTCAGAGCAGGGATAGGGCCCAGAAACCGCTCAGGACGGAGCCCAACAGGAAGAGGAAGCCGATCGACTGGCCGGCCATCTGGAGGATTTCGGCCAGGGGACCGTCCAGCTCCCCTCGGAATGACAGGTGCCAGGGCGTGCGGGACCGGGCCGGGCAGGCCGGAGGGACCGCGACCAGGCGGGTGGGTCTTGGGGGGAGGGTGCGGCAACCCCAAGGATGCTCTTCGAGGCGCCAGGCGGGCTGGTTCATGATTTCCTCCATCTCGGGTCCGGGGCGACCCCCCGATTCCCGGAGTCTGTCAGCGTTCGGGCCGAGGGGCCGGGTGGTGCTCGACGACCTCGCTGCCTGGGAACAATTCCAGGGCGGCCTGGACGAATCGGGTGTGGGGGGAGCGGCCCTGTCTGGTCGAGGGACGGGGCCGTCGGGAGGTCGAGGGGCGCGTCAGGGGTTCGGGTGGAGCCCACCCGGAAGTCTGGGGAGCCGGCAGAGCGCACATGTCTTGGGCCTCCTTATCGATACTTGCGAATCAGCGCGGACACCCGTCCCACGACCCGGAAGTCCCGGGACACGACGATGTCGGCATAGGCGGGGTTGTCCGACCGCAGGACGACCCGGTCCGCCTCCGGGTAGAAGCGCTTCACGGTGGCTTCGTCCTCGATCATGGCGACGACGATCTCGGTGCGGTGCACGCGCACCCCCGGGTCCACCAGGACCAGGTCGCCGGCCTGGATCCCTTCGGCCATGCTGTCTCCTCGGACCCTGAGGAAGAAGGAACGCTCGTGCACGGGCAGCCAGTCCTGTCGAACCGGCAGGCGGTCTTCGATGTCCTCCACGGCGAGGATGGGCCGTCCGGCCGCGACCTCGCCGATCAGGGGGACCATCCGGACAGGTTCCGTCGAGTCGGACTCTTCCAGAAGCCCGTTGGCCAGACGGATGGTGCGGGCCCCGGATTCCCGATGGATGCAACCCCTCTTTTCCAGCGCTTCCAGGTGGCGGCTCACGGCCTGGGTGGACCGGAAGCCGCAATGCTCGGCAATCTCGCGGAAGGTGGGTGGGAAGCCCCTCTCTCGGATGGTCCGGACCAGGAAGTCCAGGATTTCCTGCTGGCGCGCGTTGAGTTCCGGTTGCACGGCTTCCTCCCGGAGATCTGTGAACATCTGTTCACCTTCTGTCTGGATTCTAGTGAACATTCGTTCACTTGTCAACCCGGATCGCCGCTCCCCACGTCTGAAGTCTCGGATTCGTCCGGAGGGGAGGGAAGGAGAGGAACCTTTTGTCGGGGATCGAATCTGACTGCCCGTGTTCGGCCAGACCCTCCAGGCCCCCGACCTGAGTCGTGCCTCTGGAGATCGGTCCGAGCGGCTTTTCGATCGAGGAGGGTGTTCATGCGCAGGTTCTTTGGCGTCGCGGTCCTGGCCCTGGTCCTGACCGGTTGGGCCTGGGCTCAGGCCGGGTGGGTGGCGACCCCGGGAATCGGAGTGGGGGCGCTTCGATTGGGGATGACCGCCTCTGCCATCGAGAAGATGGTGACTCGGAGCCCTCGGACAGACCATCAGGAAATTTCTGGCAAGCCCAAGTGGATCTACTACAACGAGGGTCTTCAGGTCCACTATGACGACGCCTTGAAAGCTCTGCAGATCGTCGTCGACAAGCCTGGAATCAAGACTCCGGAGGGCCTCCAGGTCGGAGACCCTTCCAGCCGGATTTCGGCTCTGTATGGCCAGGCCGGGCAATCCCACCAGTTGCCGACGGCGGCCAAGATGCCCAAGCAGTATTATTACGTGTTCCCCTCCCGGGGGCTGGGCGTCCAGACCGAGGGCGACCGGGTCCTGCTCCTCTACATCTTTCCCGCCCGCTAAAAACTTGACCCGGTCCCCAACAGGGGCCGGGTCAAGCGCTGCCAGGTCGAGCTTGGCTCAGGGGTAGATGAACTCCGGGACCACCCTCTGGGGGATGAGCCCCGCCTTCCAGGCCCGGTCCAGCAGCTCCTGGACGGCCTGACGTCCCTCCACCCCGAAATCCAGGGTCGAGCGATTCACGTACATCTCGACGAACCGGTCGGCCCGAACCCTGTCCAGCCCGCGACCGTACTGCATGGCGTACTCCAGAGCCGGCTCTCGATGGTCCAGCGCGTGGCGGATGCTGGCGCCCAGGATCCCGGTAATCCGGCTCATGAGTTCGGGGCCCAGGTCCCGACGCACGCAGTCCACTCCCAGGGGCAGAGGCAACCCTCCCGTCTGTTCGGCCCACCACCGGCCCAGGTCTTCGACGAGGGCCAGTCCCTGGTCACGCCAGGTGAGCTGCCCTTCGTGGATCACCAGGCCTGCTGAGGCCCGGCCTTCCGCCACCTCGTCCAGGATCCGGTCGAAGGCGACCTCGCGCACCGCGAGGGGGCGTTCGGCGTAGAGTTGAGCCACCAGCCAGGCCGTCGTCAGCTTTCCGGGAATGGCCACCGGGCCTGCCAGGGCCTCTTCCGCAGACAGGCCCGGGCGGGTTATGAGGATCGGCCCGTAGCCATGCCCCAGGCTGGCCCCACAGTGCATCAGCGCATAGCGGTCGTGCAGGAAGGCGTAGGCATGGGCCGACATGGCGGTGACTTCCAGGCGCCCCTCAAAGGACCATTGGTTCAGGGTCTCGATGTCTGCCAACACATGGGAGAAGCGCAGGTCGCCGGTGGGAATCGCATCCACCGCCAAGGCGTAGAACATGAAGGCGTCGTCCGGGTCGGGGCTGTGACCGACGCGGATTTCCAGGGGCTGGGACATGGGAACTCCTTTGGATGGACGGGTCAGGGGCAGGCGGTCTTCGGACGGATCCTGGTGAATCCTACCCCGGAGGGGAGACTGCCAGATCCAGCCCGTGTCCTGCCGGGAAGAGCCCCGGAACCGTCACCGGCAGTCTTCCCGAAGCGCCGCGGCGTCCCATGAGGACTTCGGAGATGGCCTCCAGGGTGAAGTCTCCGTAGTTGTAGCCCAGGACGCAGGCTCCCGCAGTCGGGAGATCACCCAGGATATAGGGGCTGGAAAGCGAGACCAGCACGGTCCGGGGATTGGCTTCCAGGACGGCCTGGGCCAGTTCCCTCTGGGCATCGGGAAGCCGGTCCCTGGCATAGAGGGCCAGGACCACCGCCGCGGCCTCTGAGGCGCGCCGGGCCACCTCCCGGACCGGAGGGCCAGCCACCGAGAGATGGAAGGCCTGTTCGGTCACCCGGGGGTGGAATCGGCTCAGCAGGGGAGCCAGGGGAGCACGAATCGAGACTTCGCCCAGCGGGCTCAGGGGGAGCAGGTCGGGGGCCAGGACCAGGAGCTCCTCTGAGGGATCCAGATTCAGCGGAAGGAGGTGCTCGCGGTTGAGCAGGACCGTGACGCCTCGGGAGGCGATCTCCCGCATCTCGGCCTGGTGGGAGGCCACGTCCCAGGTGGGCTGCGCGGAGGGCCTTGCCTGGAAGCGCTGGCGCAGGTCTGCCAGCCGTCGGAGGGACTCGTCCAGACGGGTTTCGGACAGGCGCCCTTGCCGTACGGCTTCGACCAGGCCTCTCAAAGCCTCCAGTTGCTGGGCGAAGGGGCCCAGGGCCAGGACCAGGTCGGCCCCGGCTTCGATCGAGCGCACGGTGGCCTCGGCGAATCCCCAGCGGTCGGCCAGGGCTCGCATGGCCAGGGAGTCGGTCACGATGACGCCCTGGTAGCCCATGTCCTGCCGCAGGAGGCCGGTCAGGACAGGTGCCGAGAGGGTGGCGGGCAATCCCGCGGTGGGGTCCAGGGCGGGGAAGGTCACGTGGGCCGTCATGATCGCTTCCACCTTCTCTGCAACGGCGGCACGGAAGGGGAGGAGCTCGACCTGCTCCAGGCGTTCCCGACCGTGGGTCAGCGTGGGAAGCGCGAGGTGGGAATCCAGCGAGGTGTCCCCGTGGCCTGGAAAGTGCTTGGCCGTGGGGGCGACCCCGCCGTCGCGCAGACCGCGGAGGGCGGCGCTGCCATGGGCGGCGACGCTCTGGGGGTCCTCTCCGAAGGAGCGCACGCCGATGATCGGGTTGGCGGGGTTCACGTTGACGTCCAGGCAGGGAGCGAAGTCGACATGCACACCCAGGTCGCGAAGCTCCCGCCCCATGAGGACGTGGGCCCGGTAGGTGGCCTGGGGATCCTGCGTGGCTCCCAAGGCCATGGCCCCCGGCGAAAGACTCATCTCGGGGAAGCGGAAGCGGTCCACCAGCCCGCCTTCCTGGTCGACCGCGATCAACGCCGGCTGCGGGGAGGCGGCGTGGATGGCCTCGATGAGGTCCGTCACCTGGGCACGGCTGGCCACGTTCTTGGCGAACAGGATGACGCCGTTCCAGGCGTGGCGGGCAAGGTGCTCCCGGTCGGCTTCGGAGAGCCCGGTTCCGGGGAGGTCGATCATGATCAACTGGGCCGCCTTGTCCTGAAGGGAGAGGCGGGTCGGATGGTCCGCGTGGTTCATGGGGCGCCGGTTCCCCGGGAAGTCGGGGGTTCCTGCCCAGTCGGAGGGGGCGGCCGGGCGGTCTGGTCAGCTCCGGGTGCGGAACTGCAGGACCGTCTGGCTGGAGACCTGGATCCGGTCGCCCACCACCACCTGACGCTCGGCTCCAGGCAGCAGCGAGATCCCGTTCACGAAGGTCGGGTTGGTCTCGCTGCGGTGCTGCACGAAGAAGCGGTTGTTGCGCAGGACCAGGACGCAGTGGACGCGACTGACCTCCGGGTCGGCCAGACGGATGTCGCAGTTTCGGCCACGGCCGATCATGAGGCGCTCTTTGTTGAGGTCGAAGGACTTGCCCAGGTCGGCCTGAACGCCCTCCAGGATCTCCAGGTGCAGATTGCGCAGGGCCTCGACGACGCGACGCTCCAGGAAGATCAGCACGGTGCTCCCCAGATGGATCCGGTCGCCGGTCATCAGGACGACCTCGTCGCCCTCGCCCAGAGCCAGGCTGTTGACCTGGATCTCGGAGCGGAAGTTGACCAGGGTGAAGCGACCGCTCCGGTAGCGCAGGACCGCCTGGTCGTTGCTGATCTCCGCCTCGTCGACCTCGATGTCGTTGAAGCGTTGCCCCGGAGACCCGATGGTGACGACCCGGTCCTCGGAGAACTCCGAACCCAGCAGGTCCACCTTCTGCCCCTTGCGGCTTCCTTCGAGGTAGCCCACCACGAAGTCGGAATGGTGCCTCCAGGCACTGGTCAAGCTGCCGAAGGATTCGGGATCGAAGAGGGGGACATCCGGCTGGTCCGCAGCCGGGGCCTCCACGGGTGGGGATTCCGGTGCCGTCCGTCCGCCTCGCAGCGAGCGCTCCAGGTGGGCCGGCAGTCCCCGGGGCACGATCCCACCGACTGCAGGCATCTCTTCGGGAGTCTCCACGGTGGTCCCCGGCAGGGCCTCCGGTGTCAGGCTTCCGGGTTCCGGCGGAGCCTCGGGCTTCTCCAACTCCAACGGGGCCGGCGGGGCCTCGGGCTGGACGGGGGGCCGGGGAGGAGGCATGGCCAATGGCTCTTCGGGCTCCTGGACCGGTGCCCGGGGGGGTGGGGGCGGCATGGCCAGGGGCTCTTCGGGAGCGTCGACAACGGGCGGGGTTGGACGGGCGCGTCGCCGGGCCGGTGGTGCGGGCGGCTCGGGCTCTGGTCGGACCGGAGGCGCGGGCATCTCCAGCGGTGGCTCCTGGGGCGGAGCAGGCGCCACCGGGCGCTCCTTGCGAGGGGCGCCCGAAGAGGAGGCGGGGGTCGGCCGGATCGAGCGTGGGCGGCTCTGAGGCTTGAGCGGCTTGGCTGGGGTCGCCTCCAGGGGCGCCCCCGGCATCCGTCGTGGACGCAAAGGCCCGGGGTCCTGGCTGTGCTCGATGGAGCCCAGGCGAGGCGAATCGCCGGGGTGGTCGGGGGCTGGGGCCTCGTCACCGGTCTTGTTGCGCCAGGTGCGCAGGGAGGCGCGCGAGCCCTCCGGCTTCTTGGAACCGCCGGAGTCCAGCTCACCCAGGCCTCGGCGCTGCTCGCGGGACTCGGGCCAGTTCGGCTTGGGCGAGGGTCCGAAGCGGGGCCTGGTCTCCAGGCTCTCTTCTTCGTCTTCCTCGAGGCTGGGGTCGACCTTCCGCACGACCAGCGAGCTCTGGCCGACCATGATGACGTCCCCTTCGNNCTTCATAGAGCGGGGTGGGCAGGTCCGAGCCGATGACGATCTCCTTGGGACGTCCGCTGAGCACCCGTCGGAGCCGGGTCGGGACGGGGCTCCCCTCGCTCTGGAGGATGCCGTAGGTGTATTCGCGATCGTGCCAGACCAGGAGTGCCTGCTCGGAGGGCAGGCTGTCATCGTTGAGCAGGACTCCGGCACTCTGGCGCGGATCGTCGGGCCCGAGCCTGCGGCCCAGGACGAGAAGGGTCTCGCGAAGGGGGAAGCGGCTGCCCTGATCGGGGCCCTGGGCGGCCACCAGGAGCAGGCCGCCAGGGGTGGAACGCGCCTGCCGCCGCCCTCGAGCGGGGGCCTCGTCCGCCAGTCCGGCCAGGCCTTCCATCGGTTCCCGGGATTTCTCCTCCGCCAGGTCGTTCAGGGCATCCAGGACGGGCCCCTTCAGGTTGGGCTGTCGCAGGGGCGGGGGCTGCACCGCATCGCCCAGTCGGCCGGTCCGGATTTCGACCGCCTCCACGCCGAAGACCAGCAGGCCCAACTGGACCTTCTGACCGGGCTGAAGCAGATGCTGGTCGACGGACTTGCCGTCCACCAGGGTCGGATTGGTGCGGGAGCGGTGTTGAAGGAGATAGCCCCGCTGGGCTTCCTTCCACTGCAGGATGGCGTGAACCCTGGAGACCGTCGGTTCTGAGAACAGGACCCAACCCGGAGCGTTCTCATTGGGGTCCAGGGCCCTCCCCAGGGTCATCTCCTGGGCATCCAGGGAAAAGACCTTTCCCCTGTCGCTGCCATCCAATACCCGAATCTGCAAGCCGGAATTCCAAGCCATGGGCCAGCCTCGACGCCTCCTCAAACAGTCTACGCAGGTTCAACATCCGGAAGCCCGGACCTTCCTGGACCGGACCTGTCCGAAACCGCGGCTGGACTCAGCGAAGAACCGGACCCGCCAGGGCCCGATCGACCATTCTGAGCCCGGACTCCACCGCGTCGAGGAACGGGGTGAGCGTGTTGGCCGTCAGGGCCGAGACGGGGACGGCTCCCGTCCAGGTCGCCAACGCGGCCTGCATCCGTTCCGGGGCCACCCGGTCCACCTTGTTCAAGAGCAGGATCTGGGGGATTCCATCCAGGGCCAGGTCTTCCAGGATTCCCTGGACCGCCATGATCTGGTCGGGGTGATTGGGATTGGAGACGTCGACCACGTGGATCAGGAGATCGGCGTCGTCCAGCTCTTCCAGGGTCGCCTTGAAGGCTCGGGCCAGGTCTTCGGGCAGATCCTGGATGAACCCCACGGTGTCGGTGAGGATCACCTCCCGCCCGGAGGGCAGCCGGAGCCTGCGCGAGGTGGGGTCCAGGGTGGCGAAGAGGCGGTCTTCGACCAGGACCTCGGCTCCGGTCAGCGTTCGCAACAAGGTCGACTTCCCCGCGTTGGTGTAGCCGACCAGGTTGACCACGGGGATCCCCGAGCGGGTTCGTCGGGAGCGGCGCAGCCGCCGTTGCCGGGAGAGCTGTTCCAGCTCCTTCTCCAGTCGAGCGATGCGGTCCTTGACGCGCCGGCGCAGGACCTCGATCTTGGTCTCGCCCGGCCCGCGGGCTCCGATGCCCCCGGTCAGACGGGACAGGAAGTCATCCTTGAGGACCAGGCGAGGCAGGCTGTACTTCATCTGGGCCAGTTCGACCTGCAGCTTGCCGTCTCGGCTGTGGGCGCGCCGGGCGAAGATGTCCAGGATCAACTGGGTCCGGTCGATGACCTCCAGGTCCCCGAGCTCGGAGATGGCGCGCATCTGCGAGCCCGAAAGCTCGCCCTCAAAGACGATCAGGTCGGCGCCCTTCTGCATGGCGGTGATCATGAGGTCCTTGAGCTTGCCGCTGCCGACCACGTAGCGGGGGTTCAGATCGCGTCGGCGCTGGGTGACCACCTCGACCACCTGGATCCCGGCCGAATCGGCCAGCTCCCGCAGCTCGGCCATCGACTGCTGGAGATCCTCCAGGCGGCCGGTGGTGACGCCTACCAGGATGCCCTTGCGCGTCGTTCCCGAGACCTGGCTGGAGTCGCGGTTGGCGGCGGCGGATTCCTGTTCGAGGCCCGTCAGGAGGGCGGCGAAGTCGAGGTCGAGTTCGTGGATCGAGACCGGCTCTTCCAGGTGCCAGGGGTCGCCCCCGGACTTTTCAGGTTTCAGCCAGGCCAGATGGAGGTTGCCAGGAAGGCCTGAAGGCAGGGCCTGCACCGCGCCCAGCAGGTCGAACCTCAACAAGGCCAGGTCGGTCAGGTCGTCGTGGGTGAGGGGCTCGCCGTCGAGATGGGTGTGCAGGAAACGCACGCCGCGAAAGCGGGCCTTGCCGACCCGAAAGCGGGAGAGCTCGGAGATCACGATGCCCTTGGCGTCGCCGATGTAGACTTCCAGCACGTTCCCCCGGCGGTCTACCAGGATCCCGATCTGCCGACCGGTCTCTCGGGAAACCTCGGTCAGGGCTCGGGCCAGTTCGGGCGTCAGGACACGGTCCGGGGGGATCCTTTTTTGAAAGAGTCTCTGGAGATTCTTCTTCTGGCTGGGCTTCAGTCCCAGGATGTTGCCCTTCAGGTCGCGGATGGGTGGGCTCCTCCTCTGGCAGGGATCCTCTTCGGGATGTCCAACGGGGGCGCGCCCGAGAGACTCCCATCATAGCACGCGGGAGGCATTCCCGGGTGGGAACGTTCCGTCTGCCGGCCAGGCCCGATGGCCCGGAGGAGGTTGGCGGCACGCGTATAACCTCTAGTCTTCCTGAGGTCCAGGTACGCAGGAGAGGAACTGTCCTCGCATGGCCCGGTACAGTCTGAAGAAAATCGCCATCGTGGTGACGCTGCTGGGCCTGATCGGTCCGCTTCTGTGGCTCTTCCTCCAGAAGGCCTTGGAACCGACCGTCTTCGGGGCCACGGTGAGCATGTGCCTGGCGCTGGCCGTCCTGAATCTCTGGGACCAGCAGAGGGTCAGCCGCAAGTTGGCCCTGGACGACGTCGAGGCCTCTCGGGAGCTGATGGAGAAGTCGCAGTATCGGGCGGCCCTGAACCGCCTGGAATCGGCTCTGGCCCACGATCCCACCTGTTTCGAGGTCCGTGTGGCCCGGGGCGAGATCTACCGATGTGAGCAGGCCTACGATCTGGCCCGTCGAGAACTGGTTGAGGCCATCCGGATCCGTCCGGACTCCTTCCGAGCCCACTTCGCCCTGGGTCTGACCTACCTGCAGGAGAAGAAGGTTTTCGAGGCCGTCTCGGAGTTCCGGCGCACCATTCAGTTGAAGCCGGATTTCAGCGAGGCCCATTTCATCCTGGCCCAGTCCTACGAACTGGCCGGCGAGAAGGCCAACGCCCTGGAGGCCTATCGGACCTTCCTGAAGGTGGTTTCTGGTGAACCGGACACCAGCCGGAAGATCGCCGACTATGTCGACCGAAGTCAATCCCGGATCATGGCGCTCAAGTAGACCGGAGGAGCACGATGGCCGACAAAGCCAACAAGAAGCCGGAACCGAACCTGGTCGAGCTGGGCAGCATCCTGTTCATCCTGGCGGTGCTCTTTTCGGTCGTCCTTCCGGCGTGGGAACAGGTCTCCGTCCTGGCCCAGGAGCAGACCAACCTGCAGAAATGTCAGCAGAATCTCCTGGACATGCATCGAGGCATTGACGCCTATCGCCAGGCCCACAATGGCATTTTCCCTCCAACCCTGGGAGCCCTCGTCGCCGAGAAGATTCTTCCGGAGATGCCCAAGTGTCCCTCTTCCGAGAAACAGACCTATGCCGGCAAGGGATATCAATACAAGCCGGGCGATCCCGGTCGCTACACGCTGATGTGCATGGGCAGCGCCCACGGTGAGCTGGATCTGGGCCTCAATGAGCCCCTGTATGACTCGCTGTATGGGCTTCGCCCGCCGATGAAGGCGATCAGCTCGCCCTCGCCCTCGCCTTCGCCCTCACCCTCGCCAGGACAGAGCGCCGAGAAGTGAGGGATGGCCTCGGGGCTTGATTTCCGTCCAGGACGCTGCCATAATGTCGTGGCTGGGAACATAGAAGCGCGGGTCCCGATCACGGGAGCTCCCTTGCGGCTCCCGCGTCTTTGATTTTATCCGGGGTTGTCCCGGTTGGGAGGTGAACAGGTTGTCCGAGAAAGAGGAAGCGATCGAAGTCGAGGGAACCGTGGTCGAGGCCTACCCGAATGCACGGTTCGGGGTGGAACTGCCCAACGGGCACCGCGTGCTGGCGCACGTGTCCGGCAAGATTCGCCGGCATTTCATCCGGATTCTTCCCGGAGACAAGGTGACGGTCGAGCTTTCGCCGTATGACCTGAGTCGGGGTCGTATTACCTACCGCTACAAGTAGGTCTCCCCACCTCCGGATGCGAGGCCCGTCTCTTTCCCCGGAAAGAGAGCGGGCTTCTTGCATGGACTGCTCCGGAGCCCCTGCACGCGGCGGGAGGGAAAGCGACCAGGTTCGGGAAGAGGCGCCGGCCTGAGGGCGGAAATGATGACTCGGAGCGCCGTGTCCGCTCCGAAGATAGGACGGAAGACCACCTGATGCACATCCTGCTCGCCGACAAGATGCACCCCCAAGCGATTGAGGCCTTCAAGAGCCTGCCCGGGACCCAGGTCAGCAATCGCCCTGAACTCGGCGCGGAGGACCTTCCCGCGCACCTGGAGGACGTGAACGTCCTGGTGGTGCGTTCGACCAAGGTCACTCGGGCTGCCCTGGAAGCCGCTTCGAACCTGGGCCTGGTGATTCGCGCCGGTTCCGGGGTCAACACCATCGATGTGGCCGCAGCCACCGAGCGCGGCGTGCGCGTGGCCAACACCCCGGGGACGAATTCGGCGGCCGTGGCCGAGGTGGCCATGGGTCTGCTGCTTTCGGCCGACCGACGCATCCCCGACAACGTCCACGAGCTGCGCCAGGGGCGCTGGAACAAGAAGGAGTTCGGCAAGGCCCAGGGGTTGAAGGGGCGAACGGTCGGACTGGTCGGGGTCGGACAGATCGGGCGGGAGATGATCCAGCGCCTGCGCGGGTTCGACGTCCAGGTCCTGGTCTGGTCTCGCTCCATGACGCCCGAGAAGGCCCAGGCCCTGGGGGCGGAGCATTGCACCGACCTTCTGGAACTGGCCCGGCGCAGCGACGCCGTCTCGATCCACGTGGCCTTGACCGCGGAGACGCGCGGTCTGGTCGGAGCGGAGTTCCTGGCTGCGATGAAGCCTGGAACGATCCTGATCAACACGGCGCGCGCCGAGGTGGTCGACACCGAGGCCTTGATCCGGGCCATGGAGGAGAAGGGGTTGCGTGCCGGATTGGACGTGTTCCCCTCCGAGCCGACCACCGGTCAGGCGGAGTACGATCACCCCCTCATCAAGAACCCGAACTGCTATGGGACCCATCATATCGGGGCCTCGACCGATCAGGCCGAGTATGAGACCGGCCTGGAGGCCGTGCGTGTGGCTCAGGCCTTCCTGGCCAAAGAGCAGGTTCCCAACTGCGTGAACCCCGCCTAGGCATCATCCAAGATGGTCATGAAGAAGGCCGGTCCGGACTTCCGGGCCGGCCTTCTTCATGGGGGGTCTCCAATGAAGACCATGGATTTGCTGCGTGGCGAGCGTGATTCTCAGGTCTCCCGCAGGGCCAGGACCAATCCGGCCGTGGCCAGGCCCCAGACCACGCAGAACGTCAGCACCAGGACCGGGGCCAGGGCGCCCGGTTCGGTCGGACTGGTCCACTGGACCATCACCACATGGCAGGTCGGCAGGACCCCGACGCCCGCACCCAACCCCAACAGGCGATTGGCGGCGTCGCTGAAGAAGGGGAGGAGCAGCAGACCCCACAGCCCTCCCGTCACCAGGTGGGATTCGAGCCACGCCGGGGTCAGCTCGGGAGCCAGGGCGATGCCCCACTGAGCCATGACCCCGGCCGCCCCCAGGAGCCACCATCCCAAGGAGGTGAGGGCCCCGGCCAGGGCGCCGGCGAAGAAGAGGAAGGCCAGGCGGCGGGCCAATTCCCTCATCGGCGTTTCCCTCTTCCGGGTCTGGCCTTCGGAGCTCCACCCAGCCAGGCTCCCAGCATCCCCAGGACTCCGCCCCAGAGGGCCCAGGCGCCCAGGATCCAGGCGGGGGCCCACGGACCCGAGGCGGCGGGCCAAGGCCCCCCGACCAGCCAGGTGCGCAGGGCGGGCGCCAGGCTCAGGACGAGGGCAGCCAGCATCACCTGACTCCAGGCTCGCCCCAGGAAGACCGCCAACGGGATGCCCCAGAGGGCTCCTTCGGCGACGCGAGGCAGGACGTTCCCGGCCAGCAGAGGAGCCTGTTGGGGGCCCACCTCGGCCCTTCCCAGCAGCGAGGCCAGCACCAGGACGCCGTAGCAGGCCAGGGCGCCGCTGGAGGAGGCGAGGGCCACGCGTTGCAGGAAGGCTCTCATGGAGGCGTCGAGTTCTTTGCAAGCCTCGTGGCTCCTCCAGACCGGATGTCGGGGACGGGACGGAGGAGGAGTCCTGTGCTGGATGGAAGGCAGTCCAGAGCATCCGGCAGACGGGGCACGTCTCCCATGAGGGAGACTTCGGCTTCGGGTTTCCGGAATCCTGACGGGAAGGGACCGGGCTGATGAACCTCCACGAGTTTCAGGGCAAACGGTTGTTCCAGGGGGTGGGGATTCCCATACCGCGGGGCCAGGTGGCCGAGTC
>DCTU01000428.1:498-3958 GCA_002329445.1 bacterium UBP9_UBA1432 | reverse complement strand
CCACCTCCCGGGCCTTGTACGCCACCGATGCCAGCGTCTATGAGGTCCCTCCGGCCCTGGTGGTGCTTCCCCGCGTGGCCGAGGATCTCCAGGCCGTCCTGGACCTGGCCCGACAGCACGGGCTGGGGGTGGTGGCCCGGGGCGCCGGCACCAGCCTGGAGGGGCAGACGGTGGGCGAGGGGATCCAGGTGGACTTCTCGCGGCACCTGAACCGCGTGCTGGCCATCGATCCGGAGGCCCGCCAGGCCCGGGTCGAGCCCGGCCTGGTCCTGGACGATCTGAACCGGGCCCTGGCTCCCCACGGCCTGATGTTCGGCCCCGACGTGGCCACCATCGACCGCGCCACCCTGGGAGGCATGCTGGGCAACAACTCTTCGGGTGCCCGCTCGCTGGTCTACGGCAAGACGGTGGATCACGTGCTGGCCTTGCAGGTCCTGCTGGCCGACGGCTCGGTGCACGACTTCGACGAGAAGAGCGCCGCCGGGGTCCAGGCCCTGCTCTCGGGTCGCGGGGTCGGGCCCGAGCTCTACCGGACCGTGATCGGCCTGGTCCGGGAACTGGGCCCGCAGATTCTCGAGCGTTTCCCCCGGATCATGCGCCGGGTCTCGGGCTACAACCTCGACGAGATGCTGCGCGGTCTGGCCGCCGTGGGTCTTCCCGTGCCGGCCTGGCCCGGTCCCCAGGCGCCCCAGGCTCGTCCCCCGGGGGGATTCAGCCTGGCGCGGCTGATGGTGGGCTCGGAGGGAACCCTGGGGCTGACCTTGCAGGCCACCCTGAATCTGGTCCCTCGGCCCCAGGCCACGGGCCTGCTCATCGGGGAGTTCGCCAGTCGGGACGAGGCCCTCCAGGCCAACCTGGCTTTGCTGGAGCTGAAGCCCTCGGCCTTGGAGCTCATGGATCGCCATCTTCTGGACCTGGCCCGTGAGCAGCGCGAGATGGCCCGGCATCTCTCCTTCCTGGAGGGGCACCCCGAGGCCGTCCTGATCGCCGAGTTCGCGGGGACCGTGGCCGAGCTGCCCGGACGTCTGGAAGAGGCCCGCAGGCACTTGGTGGCAAGCCGTCTGGGCTCTTCGTGGAGGACCCTGACGGAGCCGCGGGAGATGGAGTCGGTGTGGAAGGTCCGCAAGGCGGGGTTGCCCCTGCTGCTGGGGATTCCCGGTCGGCGCAAGCCGATCGCCTTCGTCGAGGACACGGCCGTGGCCCCCGAGCGCCTTTTGGAGTTCGTCCATCGCTTCGACGAGATCATGGAGGCCCACGGCACCCGGGCCGCCTGCTATGCCCATGCCAGCGTGGGTTGCCTGCATCTGCGGCCGATGCTGGACCTCAAGACCGCCGAGGACGTGGGGCGGATGGCCTCGATCTCGGAGGCCGTCACCGGGCTGGTCCTGGAACTGGGCGGAGCCCTCTCGGGAGAGCACGGCGACGGCAGGGCCCACAGCCTGTGGTTGCCACGGCTCTTTGGAGCCGAGATCTTCGAGGCCTTCTGCGCCCTCAAGAGGACCTTCGACCCTCGGGATCTGCTCAACCCCGGCAATATCGTGGGGAGCCCGGCCCTGACCGCGAACCTGCGCTTCGGCCCCAACTACCGGGCCGTGGTGCCCGAGACCCTGCTGGACTGGAGCCGGGAGGGAGGCTTCGACCTGGCGGTCGAGCAGTGCAACGGGGCGGGGGTCTGTCGCAAGACCCAGGCGGGCACCATGTGCCCCTCCTACATGGCCACCCGCGACGAGGAACACTCCACCCGCGGGCGGGCCAACGCCCTGCGGGCGGCCCTCTCGGGCCTCCTGCCGGCGGGCAGCCTGACCTCGGCGCGGATGCACGAGGTGATGGACCTGTGCCTGCAGTGCAAAGGCTGCAAGTCCGAGTGCCCCTCCAACGTCGATCTGGCCAAGCTCAAGTTCGAGTTCCAGGGCCAGTACTACCGGGAGCATCCGGTTCCCCTGCGCTCGCGCCTCTTCGCCCACGCCGAGACGCTGGCACGGGTGGGCAGCGCCCTGGCCCCGCTCTCCAACCTGGTGCTGGCCAGCCCCTTGTGGCCGGTCCTGGCCCGGGCCCTGAGAATCGCCCCCCAGCGCCGGCTTCCGCCCTATGCCCGCACCACCTTCCGCTCCTGGTGGCGACGCCGTCCGCGCCGGCCTGAATCCGGTCGGCCGCGGGTGGCCCTCTTCGTCGACACCTGGGCCAACTACAACGAGCCCGGCGTGGCCCGGGCGGCGGTCGAGGTCCTCGAGGCGGCCGGCTTTGCGGTCGAGTGCGCGCGCAAGGTCTGCTGCGGGCGGCCGGCCATCTCCAAGGGCCTGGTGGACATGGCCCGCCAGGCCGTGCACCAGAACCTCGAGCTTCTGGACCCCTACGCCCGGGCCGGGGTTCCCATCGTGGGCCTCGAGCCCTCCTGCATCCTGACCATGCGCGACGAGGCGCGTTGCCTGGAACCCGGCGAGCGCGCCGACCGGGTGGCGCAGGCCTGCTTCACCTTCGACGAGTTCCTGGCCGAGCGTCCCCTGCCCCTGCGCGAGGGGCCCGAGCAGGTGCTGGTGCACGGGCACTGCCACGAGAAGTCCCTGGTCGGTCCGGGCCCCCTGCGTCGGCTGCTGGGGCAGGTGCCCGGGTTGAGCATCCGCGAACTCGACGCCGGGTGCTGCGGCATGGCCGGGGCCTTCGGCTATGAGGTCGAGCACTACGAGATGTCGCAGGCCATCGGGCAGAGGGTCCTCTTCCCGGCGGTCCTGCAGGCGGCAGCCGAAGGGATTCCGGTGGTGGCGCCGGGCACCTCGTGCCGCCACCAGGTCCTGGAGGCGACGGGAGTGCGCTCGCTGCATCCGGCCGAGTTCCTGGCGGGCCTCCTGGATGGACAGGGCCCGGCCGCGCCGCCCTCGAATTGATCCGTTCCACCGGAATCCCCTGACCCCGAGAGCCCTGGAGGTCCCATGAACCGCTCGAGCCTGCGAATCGGATTGCTGGTCCTGGCCCTGCTGGCGATGCCGGCCCTGGCTGCCTACGCGCAGGGAGGAACCCCCTCCCTGACCCTGGGCCGGATCTCCGAGAAGAAGCCGGGCCACGAGATTCGGATGCTCTTCCCCAAGCTGGCCTGGCCGGCCCGGCCCGGAGTGGCCCGGGCCTTCAACAAGGCCAGCCGGACCCCGGTGGACGCCGCCCTCGCCGAGTTTCGCCAGGAGATGGTCGAGTTCCCCGAGCAGCGCCCCGAGTACACCTGGGACCTGCGCAGCGTCTGGGAGACCCGCCACAAGGGGACCGACCTCATCAGCGGGGTCATGACCTTCGGCTCCTATACCGGAGGCGCGCATCCCAACCCCTGGCTGGTCAGCCTGAACTTTGATCTGCGCCAGGGCCGGGCGGTGGAACTGGCCGAGATCTTCAAGCCGGGAAGCGCCTGGCCGGCCCGGCTCAGCGCCTGGTGCTTGCGGGAGCTCAAGGCTCGAGACCTGCCCGACCCGGATTC
>DCTU01000428.1:0-443 GCA_002329445.1 bacterium UBP9_UBA1432 | reverse complement strand
GCGGCTGGAGTCCAGGAGGTCCTGGTCCCCTGGAGCGAGGTGGCGGACCTGCTCCGTCCGGGAGGCCTGGCTGCCCCTCTGGCCGGCCTGCGTTCCTGAATCCGCCCGGCCACCCGAGGTCTCTCCCGACCATGAACGACCCCCGGAAGACGCTGCGGTATTCCTGGCTGCTCCTGGCCTCGGCCGCCATCTGGGGGGCGGCCTTCGTGGTCATGAAGGATACCCTGGCCGTGGTCCCGACCAACTGGATCCTGACCATTCGCTTCGCGGTCGCGGGTCTGGGCCTGACGTTTGCGCTTTCCGGGGCACGGATCTCGGTGGAGCTGATCCGCCGTGGGGCCGTCCTGGGCTTCCTGCTCTATGCCGCCTACGCCGTCCAGACCTGGGGGTTGATCTACACCACCGCCAGCAAGAACGCCCTGATCACCTCGATCTACGTCGTG
>DCTU01000165.1:10256-10404 GCA_002329445.1 bacterium UBP9_UBA1432 | reverse complement strand
GTCGTGAGGGTGGGGCCGCTCCGATGCGAGGCCCGAGGGCCTCGGCAAGGCTTTGAAGGACCATGAGCAGGGCGTGGCGTTTGGCCGGGGAGACGCCACCCAGGGCCCGGTCCAACTGGAAGGCGTCGAGGTTTCGGGCCTCGGTCAC
>DCTU01000165.1:0-10179 GCA_002329445.1 bacterium UBP9_UBA1432 | reverse complement strand
CACCCGACCGTCCGCCACCAGGAATTCCAGGCGCATCCGGTCGCCGCAGCGCTCGTAGCGGGCTTCGCCGACGTGGGTGGCCCCGGAGAGCGGGCCGGAGTTGCGGGGGTGGGTCGCGTGGTCGAGGAGAGTGGGGTTATACATGGCGCGCTCCGAGCGCGTCGTCGGGATCAGTCGAAAGGGTTGACTGCATTGGGCTCGCTTGAAGCCCGGGTCCAGCCTGAATCCGAAACCGCGTTCTCCGCTGTGGCGCTTGCTCGCCGTCGGGTCCCCTGATACGATGCCAGGGAACGGAACAGCTCGGGCTCGGCGCTTGTCGAGCGAGGGTGACTCCGGTCAGCTCCCCCTGTCAGTGTTGGGCCTGCGAAACTCTATCCTGACGGGGGGTCGTCTTTTTCTCGGTGGAAGTCTGGACCCGGGACAACTCTCCTTTCACCTGGGTTTCCACGGGTAGCGCCGGACCGATGAGGAGCCGGGCGCAAGCCACAATTCTGCTCGATTTGGCCGGAAGTCCCTGGATTTCCGGCCTCTCCTCCAGCGTAGCGGGTGGAGAGGCCGGGGCCAATCGCACCAGGCTCTCCGCTGGATCGTCGCTGACTCTCAGGAAGCTCTCAAAGGCGGCGGATCACGGCCAGCGGGCCCGCTCTCCCCGTAAATCGACGTGAACGAAGTCCTGGGATCGGTAGAGGCCCACGCCCCCCCGGTCCCCGACCAGGCGGTCGGCCACCTCGGCCAGGCGCGAGAACGAAACCTGGGGACTGGAGATGTCCGCAGCCAGGCCGTCCAGGTGCAGGCTGGAGGAGGCTCCTCCCACCGCCTGATTGTAGGCAGGAGGCCGGTAACCCGAGTTCACCTGCAACGGGACACCCCCGAGATCCGTGCGCAGCGCTTCCAGAAGTTCCACCAGGGTCGGGGACACCCGGGCCAGGCGGTAGGAAGAATCCCGGGGCAGGAACTCGTGGAGCCGGAAGTGGTCGGAGAGCTGGGTGTCGGGCTCGACCTCCACCAACGGTGCAGCCTTCCCAGCTCGGGCGGGAAGGTACCGTTCCGCCTCCTGAGCACCGATCTCCTGGAGCGTCACCCGCCGAAGACTGCGCCCCGACGGGTAATCCAATGTCGACGCGGTCGAAGACGGAGTTCTCGGGAGGACAGAGGCGGAGAGCCCGCGGGGCTGGCCAAGGTAGAGTTTGCGGCGGCCGACGTCCTCTCCGACCAGGAGCCCGAGGCGTCTGGCCACCTCCTTCAGGAGCGGGACCACCTCTTCCGAAAGTGGGAGAGGGTTCCGCCAGTTGTCCTGGGGCGCGATCAACCGCCACCCCTCCCCCGCTTCGTCCTGTGGCTCGGTGCCGAAGAACTCCGTCCATACCAGGTAGAAGAGGTAGTTGCCGAACGGAGGCTCCAGACCGGAGATCTTCTTAAGTCCAATCCACGGGGTGTAGCGGTACAGGGCCGCGGTCGCCAGCGTCCGAGGTTGGACCACCCCATCCGAGACCTTCATGGGCTTTCCGACCTGGCCGACCACCGTCAGGGGATCCCCGGCATCCAGATAGCCGACGAGGGTCCGCGCTGCCATCCGGACCTGGACTTCGAAGCCGCGGTATGCCTCCGCCCGTCCGGAATCCGTCACGCCGTAGCCGAGGGCCCAATCCAACCGTTCCTGTGTTGGTCCTCCGGTCAGGAGGGACTGCTCTACCTGCAGCTTTATGAGGAGGATGCGCACGTCGATGCCCACATCCCGGGCGATCCCTTCCAGGATCCTGGCGATCGCCGTCCCTCCGACAACCTGGCGGGCGAGCGGAGAGCCGATCTGTTCCAGGAACCCCTGGACGTCGAGAGTGATGGGCGCCCGAAGCGCCCGATCCGGAAGAAGGTTGTCAGGATCAAACATGGCGCATCCTCCTGTGAATCCCTCGGAGAGGGCGTCTCGGCCGTTCGAGGATCCGCTTGGCCTCCAGGTAGCCAAGGCGCATCAGGCCCAACGACATCTCCGGATCGAAGTCCAAGACGGCCGGCATGCGGGCCCCGGGAGGGGGGGCTATGACGCGCATCCGGACAGGTCGCTTGTGCCGGCTCAGCGGTCGCTGGGCATCCAGCATCCTCAACAGTCCAAGCCGCTGCTCCTCGCTGGACACCACCTCTTCAATCGCACTGCGCAGTTCCATCCGCTGCCGACGGTAGCGACGCAGAAGATCACTGATCTCCCGGGCCCGGGCGAGGTCTGAGGAGGTGATGTGGGACATCAGGGCCAGGTGCGCCCGTTTCTGAATGTTCACCATGTCCCGGTAGAGCCAGGGGTTGAGCGCGGAGTCTGCAGCGGAACGGACCAGGACCAGGTCCGTGGCCCCGGCCTGCAGGGCGGGGCGCAGCGGCAGGTTGGCACCGTTCCCGCCGTCGATGTACTGGAAACCGTTGATCGGGTGGGGTGGAAAGAGCGCCTGCAAGGCGCAACTGGCCATCAGCGCATCGACGAGACGCACAGGCGACTCGTTGTCGAAGACCTCCGAGGCACCCGTCTGCAGGTTGAACGAGGTGATCTTCAAGTGCAGCGGGCAGTCCATGAGGTTGCGCCCCCCGAAGAAGGCGACGAGGAGCCGCTGCAAGGGCGCCGTGTCGTAGAGGTGCGTAAACCGCTTCTCGATCAGCAGCGTGAAGGCGTGATGCAGGAGGTTGCGCCCCCTGTACACCTGAGAAGAGGTGATGCGGCACCAGGCTGCGGAGAGTTCGGGGGTCAGCCCATACGCAAACCCCGCGGCGTTCAGGGCTCCGACTGACGTGCCGGTCACGATCTCCGGGGCGAAGATGTCGGGGTGGTCATGGATGTAAAGAAGCGCGCCGGCCTCAAACGCGCCACGGGCGCCTCCGCCCTCGAGAACCAGGGCCCGGCGGACGGGGTCTGCAACGAGGGATGTCTGTTCGTCGATCACGTGGGTCGTCTCCCATCACTCTGGGCGGTCGGAGGCCCCGCAGAAGGTCGGGCGACGCCGGCCTGGAGAGGAACGGCCTGCAGCATCGGACGCCTCCCGAAAGGGGCGACCTCTACCAGGGTAAGGCCAGGAACCTGTCCGGGACCATCGCTGCTGGATCGACGCTACGTCTCCGCTGGATCGACGCTGGCCCTCACAGTCTGCACGGTGCTACCTTAACTGGCCCGCACCTCGACCCACTCCACCCGGAGTCCGGACAGGCGGTAGCCGGAACCCGCCCCCGCACCACAGCCGCTGCGGCCGCCTACCTGCTCGACGTAGTGCCGGCCGATCTTCCTCCGCAACCGGTAGATCTGGTTGTAGAGCTCGTGGTCGGTCATGTCGTGCTCTTCCATGAGAACGTCGCGGAGGAGCACCTTCCCGGGCTCGCGGGCCAGGTTGTTAAGTAGGGAGCGCTCGCGCTGCGTCAGCGGGAGGCGGCCGCCGTCGAGCAGGGCCTCCGTCAAGATGCCATCGGCGTGGACCAGTTGCAGTTCGGGGTAGTGGTTCATGGCGTCTCCTTGCAGATGACCTTCTCGGGTCGGTAGTCCACCCGGCACCGAACTGGACACTCCAGGAACCGCCGATGCCTGCTCCTTCCTGGACCATGGTGCGGAGTGTGCCTGTCCGGGGCGAGGGATGCCTCCCCCTATGGAATGATGAGCCCTCCGGGTCACGGAATCTTACTTGTCGAGGGAGATCATTTTTTTCAAGCCCGTGTGTAAGAAAATTCCTCCCTGGAGCCTCATGATTGATTATATAGGCCCCGCTCTGTGGCGGGGCGGAGGAAGGGAGCACAGTCTGGGGTGACATCCAAGGCCGCGACAAAAGACAGCAATGCCGTTGACGACCAGGGCCAACGCACTGAAAAGAGCCTCCCCGACCTGGCCCGGAGCATTATGGATCAGGTCATGAGTAGCCAGGACCCCTATAAGGTCCTCAGTCCAAAGATCCTCAAGAAGATAATGACCCGCTTCGTCGATCTCTTGAGTGAGGCAACCCATATACAAGGGTCCCGAGAAGTTGAAGATCTCGTCTCCCTCCTGGTGATGGCCTTGCTCCGGAAGCACGCGCTGAATCACCTGCGCAACGAGACCCGCATGTCGTGCTTGTGGCCCTTTGGAAACCAGGAGGACAAGGCGGACCAGATCTCCGAACGACTCTACGGACGAATCCTCCAACAACTTCCCCGAGTCCTGTCGTCCTGCCGGGAGCGCCAACTGGACCATGAGCACGCTTTCAACACTTTCTCCAGATATTGCCAGGTCGCAGTCATCCGTGAGATCCCTCGCCTGAAGAAGAAGGAGAGGAACGCCCTCAACCTGGTCTATCTGACGAGCGGTCCCGGGTTGGAAGCCGGGGCGCTCGATCCTTGCAGCCCGGTCGGCCAACAAGATTTTGAAACCAGCAACCTGAAAATGGATTTGGAGACATGGCTGAATTCCGCCGATTGCCCAATCAGCCACGATGCCTGGCGGAAGTTCAGCCTGAAATATCAGGACTGCAGACCCTACAAGGAAATCGCCAAGATCTTCGACACGACCGTAAATGCGGTCACGGCCAGCAACAGACGCGTCAAAGCAGAGTTGAGGCAGGCAGGCTTTCTAAAGGAGGTCCTGGACCTCGATCTGGACCGTCTCCTGAAAGCGGAGTTCGACGGGAGGAGTAAAGAGGCATGAGATATTCCTGTCCCAGCGACGAGGAGATTGCCGCCTACGGGCGTTTTCCCGGTATCCGACGGGTACTGGAACAGCACGCTTCAAGCTGCCCGGAGTGTGCGGCTCGAATCCGTCCAGCCCGGATCAAATTCAGCCAACGACGGGCCTCTGTGTTGCTCTGTCTGGTCATGGCGCTGGCCGGTATCGGCTTCTGCCTGAGGTTTCCGCAGTCCACGGAAGCGGAAATCAGCCCTGTGGCCCAGAGATCACAGCAGGTCGCCATCGAGGTTCCGCCTCCCACCATAATGTTGAACGGACACGTATTTCAGGGGAACGAGGCCACACAGATCCGAGCCTCCTTCAAGACCTCGGGGGTGCGGCCGATTGGCCAGGGGGATACTCTCGGCAAGATTGCCAGGCAGGCCTATGGCGCAGTGAACGAAGACCTCTGGGAGGCCCTGGTGGAATACAACAACCACCCCGATAACGAGAACCGATTTGCGAGCCGCTATGGACGCCCCCTGGACGTGAAGGACCTGCCAGTCGGTTCGGCCATCCAGGTGCCGCCCCAACAGATCCTGATGCTGATTTTTCATCGAGTGGAGGTGGCAGACGCCTCTCTTGGACGGTAGCCGGGGGCTTCTCGAGGCTAACCTCGGCGAGGAGTGGTTGGGGGGAGGGAGGAGCAAGATGAGTCTGACCCGGAGCGGTTCACGCCCAACAGGGCGTGAAGGATATGGTGAGCCTGCCCTGCCAATGCCGGCTATGACGCTTGCCGGAGGCGATGTTGACAGGAGGAAGCCGAGCAGCTGTAGTCCCTCAGAGAAAGGGGGGACGACGGGCCGGCTGGAGTGCTGAAGGTCTACCAGGTCTGAAGCCGCTTCCCACAGTGAGCCTTGATACCGGCCGTTTTTTGCCTTACATAAATATAGACGCAACAACTTTTAAGTATATAGCGGGCGAGCCCTTCTTATACTCCTCCGCCAGAAGGGCACTATAGACAGATATCCTGCCATTCAACTGGATTGAGGGTTGCCCCTTCCTATGCTCGTCCACCAAAAAGGCGGTATATAAGGGTGTCGTGCCGTCTAACCAGCGTGACGGCCAGCATTTCTTGTATGCCTCCATCAAGAAGGTGGTGCGTACAGGCGAACTACCGTCAAACCGGATCAAGGGCAAACCCTACAGACGGACCGCCCTTCTAAAGGATGTCGAGTCTTTAGGAGGGATGGAGTTCTCTCTTGAGGAAAATCCCTCCATGATTCTTGCCGTATTGAACAACAAGGGCGGGGTGGGGAAGACCACCACGGCCGTGAACCTGGCGGCGGCTCTAGCCAGAGGATCGCGCCGCGTGCTCCTGGTGGACCTCGACAGCCAGGGGTCGGCCTCCCTCTCACTCGGAGTCCAGCGAACCGAACTGGAACCGTCGATCGCGGAGGTGCTGCTGGGTGGCGAAGCGGCTGCGCCCCTGATCCGGTCGACCCAGGTCAAGGGCCTGGACCTGCTGACCGGCTCCATGGCCCTGGCAAACGTGGACCTGGCACTGGCCGAAGAAGAGGGGAGGGAGAACCGCCTCAGAGAAGCCCTCGAGCCGCTCCGATCCCACTACTCCACGATCCTCCTGGACTGCCCACCCTCGCTATCGCTGCTCCCGGTCAACGCCCTCCTGGCGGCGGACCGCTTCCTGGTCCCGGTCACACCCCAGTACCTGGCCCTGGAAGGCCTGGTCAACCTGATGGAAGCGGTCGACAAGGTGCAACAGGGCTTCGGCGGTGGAGCCTCGCTCCTCGGCTTCCTTCTGACGATGGTGGACTACCGGGCGCGCGTCACCTCCGAGATCGTGAAGATCCTGCGGGAGCACTACCCCGACCAGGTCCTGAAGACCGAGGTGCGGGTCAACGTCCGCCTGGCGGAGGCCCCCAGTTTCGGGAAGACCATCTTGGACTACGACGGGCGCTCTTCGGGCGCCGAAGCCTACCGGAAACTAGCGCGCGAAATCCAGCAGAAACTGAAGGGAGTCATCGGCGTATGAGCAGCAGGACAGGAAAGGCAGCCCAGGACATCTTCTCGCCAACCCGCCGGACGGCAAAGAAAGAGAACCCCGCTCCTGCCCCGCAGGTGCCAGCCGAGAGCCCCGAGTCGACCTCCAATCCAGGACAGGCCGAAACCCCGCAAAACGGTTCCAAACGCGGCCGTGGACGTCCTCCGGTTCACGACGAGCGCTGGGCCAAGGCCACGGTGATCCTGTTGAACCGGCACATCGTGTTCCTGGACCGGCTGTCGTCCGACATCCGCGAGAAGACCGGCCGGGCGATCAAGCGGGCGGAGCTAATCCGGGCCCTGATCGAGATGCTGTCGGAGTCCGACATCGACCTCACCTCTGCCACATCAGAAGCCGACATCAAGGCGCGCCTGGTCGAAGCCGTGGCTAGCTGATCCCGGCACCAGGGGGCTAGAAGGAGACGACCTTGGAACAGCGTCGCAAACGGGCGCAGGACATCGCCCGGGCGGTTCGCGAGGCCCTGGGCCCGGGTGGCCCGCGGGACCTGGCGCGCATCCTGGCCAAGACGCTGCAACCAGAAGAGGCCCGCGACCTGGCCCAGGAGCTGGTCGGTGCCCTGGCCGAGACGCTGAACTTCCACGACGGAGCCGTGGGCGTGTTGGAGGAACTCCTCCGGGACCTGGGAACCGGGCCCAGGCCCCCCACGAACCTGGAGGCCAGGCACTTCGTCGTCCCGGGGCCCTCCCATTACCACGCGGTCCGGGAGGCCATGGCGCTGAATACCTTCCAACAGGTGGGAGAGTCACCCTGGCCGACAGCCGTCCTGGGCCAGGGCGCCGCCCGCGGTGTGGCCCAACTCCGTCCAGCCGGCACGGAGGAGCAGGCCCTGGTCGCCCCCGAGGAACTGGAGTGCCTGCGCGAGATGATGTGGAAGCAGCGCGAGGAGCTTTCAGACATCGACGCTGACGTCCTGGACGCGCTGAGCGCGCTGTGGATCTCCAACGCCCGTTCCCCCAAGGACGACGCCGTCGCGGCGGTCGACGACCTCCTATCCATGAGGCGCCTTCAACCAAAACTTGGAGGGAACGGCTGCCGTGGAGGATACCGGCCGCACCAGAGGGCGGAAGTGCTGCGCGCCCTGTGCCACATCCAGAACCTCTGGATACAGATGGTGGAGTTGGAGGTCTACGAGGTCGACTCGCGAGGGAGACGTAGGACCAAGCCGACCCGGCACGCGATCCAGAGCCGGGCCTTCGTCATCACGGACCGGATGGGGCAGATCCGGCTGGACGGGCTGCTGGACGTGCAGAAGTTCGTGTTCCGCCCCGGCAAGGTGTTCGCCATGTTCCTATTCGGCCCGGGCCGCCAGATCGCGCTGCTGGCAGCCAAGGCCCTGGCCTACGACCCTCACCGCCAGAGCTGGGAGAAGCGCCTGACCCGCTTCCTCAGTTGGCAGTGGAGGTGCGACGGGGGAGGGCAAATCCAGGGAGTCACCTTCTCGATCCCCGCCCTCCTGGAGGTGGTGGGGGAGCGACCCGACGAGGAGAAGCGCCCCGGCCGGATCCGGGACCACCTCGAGAAGGCGTTTGAAACTCTGGAACAGGACAAGGTGATCTCGGACTGGGCCTACGTGGAAGAGGAAGTCGAGCGCGCGAAGGGGTGGGTCCAGCGATGGCTTGGACAGCAGGTTCGACTGGACCCACCCAAAGAGGCCCAAGAACTGTACCGCTCCCTCGAGAGGAAGACCGCCCCAAGAACACCCAACCTGCTTGCCGAGCAGGTGCGCCAGAGAAGAAAGGCCCTCGGCCTGAGCCAGGCTGAAGCCGCCAGCCAACTCGGGATCTCCCAGGGCTACCTGAGCCAGGTGGAGTGCGGGCACATGGAAACCGTCAGCCAAAAGCTGTCAGATCGCCTAAAAGACTGGCTTTGATGGCCTTGGAGCCGACACGGACCAAGCGGGTCCATGCCGTCCTTATGGTGACACCAAATCGTCCTCATGGTGGCACCAAATCGTCCTTATCCTGACACAATTAGCAGTCAAACTACCCTTCAGAACCCCGAAATCTCGGGGTTCTGTCTTTAAGGGGGGCTGACATGAGATGTCAGTAATATTAGTAATGGCCGCCGAAGGGGCATGATAGACTTTCAAAGCAACCTGGAACAGGGCTCAAGTCCAGGAGGGCGAATGCAAAAAAATCTCAACTGGGACCGCTCTATAGAGTCGAACGACCAAGTCGGTTCCCAGGCTGTAGATGGGAGAACGTGAACAAAATCATGGCGTAAGGCGGCCAAAAAATAAGCCCTCGTCATCACCTGACGGGGCTCTTGGCAAAGTGTCTTCTGTTACACCAGTTACACTGAGCTGCCACCATATCTAAGAAGTATGGTTGTGTTCGGCAGGTGTAACGGAGGATCCTTCCGGCTTGCCTTTGCCTCGAAAGCGAGGAAGGGTACTTGTCGAACACGATGGTCATCCCCAAGAAGGGCTGGACCCCGCTGCCGCATTGCCTCTTCGACGCGATGCGGGAACTCACCGAGACCCAACTGCGCCTGATGCTCTGCATCGCCCGCAACACGCTGGGTTGGCATCGTCCCGAAGCGGCGATCTCGATTCCCATCATCGCGCAACAGACCGGGATGCACGAAACCAGCGTCCGCCGGGCGCGGGTCGAACTTGAAGAGAAAGGCCTGCTCAGCGTCTCCCTGAAGATCCTGAGAGGGCGCAAGCTGAACGTGTTCCGGCTATGCCTTCCGGAGGAACCTGACCTGGAGGCCGTCCACCATGCAGAACCTCCTGAGATGAGCCTCACCCCATGCACGGTGCATGGGGTCCCCATGCACCGTGCATGGCATGCAAAGAAAGATCCCTCTAACGAGGAAAAAAAGAAACAACAACAGCGCCAAGCTCCGGTGAATCCACCGGCCGCCCCTGCCGCTTCACCCCCCCCCCNNCCCCGCCCTGCTGTTGCTTTTTCAGAAAACGATCTGACTCCAGAACAGATTTCGCTTCTGAACCAAATCCGAGAAGTGGGCGTGGGACGAACAGTCGCTTTGCGGCTCCTGGCGGAAGCCTCGCCTGGCGTGATCCGCACGGCCTTGGAAAACCTGCCCTATCGGCAGGCAAACCGCCCGGCAGCGATCCTTGTGCGCGAGATCCAGGAGGGAGGCTGGGAAACACCTCGAGAGTTGCAGGCGTTCCGCAAAGAGCAGGAGACCCAGCGCAAGCGCGTCGCGGAGGAGGAACAGAGAACCCGCGCCATCGAGGCGCAGGCTGCGGCGGAGGACACGGCCTTTGAGACGGCCTGGTCGAACCTGTCGGCGGAGCGCCGTGAACAGGTCCTAGGAGAGGCTCGGGGACGCCTCGCCTGGGCGGCGCACCTGCCGGGGGCGCTGGAGGACGATAGCCCGATCCTGCGAGCGGAGGTCCGGGAAATCGTGGGGGCGCTATCTACCTCCGGGGATGTGACATGCACTATTGGGGCAGTGGGTTCGGGCCACCCCTCTGCATCAGAGCCAGCGCCACTGTGCCGGATCCCATCGACCGGGCTGGCCTTCG
>DCTU01000300.1:3669-3824 GCA_002329445.1 bacterium UBP9_UBA1432 | reverse complement strand
CCGATCATCGTGGCCATCAACAAGACCGACCTGCCACAGGCCAACCCCGACAAGGTCATGCAGCAGTTGACCGAGTACGGCCTGGTCGCCGAGGCCTGGGGCGGGGATACCATCATGGTTCCCGTCTCGGCCAAGGCCCAGATCGGCCTGGACGA
>DCTU01000300.1:0-3651 GCA_002329445.1 bacterium UBP9_UBA1432 | reverse complement strand
GGCACCATCATCGAGGCCTGGCTGGACAAGGGCATGGGCCCGGTGGCCACCGTCCTGGTCCAGAACGGCACCCTGCGCCCCGGCGACACGGTCGTGGTGGGCAGCACCTGGGGCCGCGTCCGCGGCTTGATCAACGAGAACGGCGAGCGGATCCGCCGCGCCGGTCCATCGATCCCGGCGGAGATCGTCGGCCTGTCCGACGTCCCCAACGCCGGGGACTACATGCAGGCCGTCGAGGACGAGAAGATGGCCAAGCAGGTCTCCGAGGCGCGGACCTTCAAGGACCGTCAGACCCGCATCACCGCCGGCAGCAAGCAGACCCTGGCGGGCCTGTTCGCCGAGATGAAGACGGGCCAGGCGGTGGATCTGAACCTGCTGGTCAAGGCCGACGGGCACGGCAGCGTGGAGGCCCTCAACCAGTCGCTGAACAAGCTGTCCACCTCCGAGGTGGCCGTGAAGATCATCCACTCGGGCGTGGGCGCCATCTCCGAGTCCGACATCATGCTGGCCAGCGCCTCGGGCGCCCTGGTCATCGGCTACAACGTCCGCCCCGACTCGGTGGTCAAGCGGCTGGCCGACCAGGAGCAGGTGGACATCCGGATGTATCGGGTGATCTACCACGTCATCGAGGATGTCCGGAAGGCCATGTCGGGCCTCCTGACGCCGGATATCGAAGAGGTGGAGATCGGCCGGGTCGAAGTCCGGCAGGTCTTCAAGATCACCAAGGCCGGCAAGGTCGCAGGCTGCTACGTGGCCGAGGGCAAGGTCACCCGCGATGCCCTGGCCCGCCTGGTCCGCGACGGCAAGGTGGTCTACGAAGGCTCGATCGACACCCTGAAGCGCTTCAAGGATGACGCCCGCGAAGTGGCCGAAGGCTACGAGTGCGGCCTGACCCTGACCAACTATCAGGACATCCAGGAAGGCGACGTCATCGAGGTCTACCGCAAGGAAGAGCACGTCCGCGAGCTCGCCTGACCCCACCGACGCCCCTCGCGTTCCGGCGCACTCTGTCGCCCGGTCCGCGAGGGGCGCCTTTCTTTTCGAGGAGGGCTTCCATGAGTCATCGAGCCGAGCGTGTGCGCGACCTGTTGATCGAGGTCGGCAGCGAGATCCTGCGGCGCGTCAAGGACCCGGCCCTGGGCCAGGACCTGATCAGCATCACCGACGTCAAGGTGGCGGCAGACCTGGGAACCGCCCGGTTCTACGTCAGCGTCCTGGCCGATCCCCTGCGTCAGCAGGAGGTCCTCAAGGCCCTGGAGAGGGCGGCCGGCTTCTTCCGCCACGAGTTGCGCCATGAAGTCCGCCTGAAGCGGATCCCCGAGGTGCGTTTCGAGCTGGACCACACCCTGGAGCATGCCGCCCACATGATGAAGGTCCTGCAGAGCGCCCGGGTCCAGACCGAACCGGTCCCCCCCCCAGAACCTCCACCCGAATGATTCCGACTCCCCCGCCCGCGTGCCGGGAAGTGGCCCAGGTCCTGCGATCCGGGTCGCGCTTCCTCATGCTTCCGCACGTCCACATCGACGGCGACGACCTGGGCTCGATGGTCGGCCTGGCTGCCGCCCTGGACCGGTTGGGGAAGGAGAGCTTCCTCTACTCTCCCGACGAGATCCCTGAAGTCTTCCGCTGGCTGCCCGGCTCCGAAAGGATCCAGAACCGGATGCCGCTAGGGCCCTTCGATGCGGTCATCCTGATGGAGTGTCCCTCGGAGGGGCGATTGCCTCCGGGGATCCGCCCCCGGGAGCTGGGTCGGGTGGTGGTCAACTTCGATCACCACCTGGGGAACACGATGTCGGCCGATGTGCACTGGGTGGAACCGGAACGCGCCGCCCTGGGCGAGATGGCCGTCCTGTTGGTGGAAAGCCTGGGCGTCCCCCTGGATCGGGAGATCGCCACGGCGCTGTATGTGGCGCTGGTGACCGACTCCGGCAACTTCCAATACCGCCAGGTCTCGGCCCAGACCCACCGGATTGCGGCGCGCCTGGTCGAGCAGATCGGGGACGTCTCGGAGATCTGCCGCCGGCTTTTCCGGGATCGGCCCGTCGCCGAGCTGGCCTTGACGGGACGGGTGATGCAGACCCTGCGCACCTCGGCCGACGGCCGGGTGGCCTGGGCCGACCTGGACTCCGAGATGCTCCGGGCCACCGGAGCCCGTGAGGAGGATGCCCAGAACCTGGTGGCCGACGTCAACCGGGTCCGCGGCACCGAGGTCTTTGCCCTGTTCAAGCACATGACCCCCGGAAAGGTGCGCGTCTCGCTGCGTTCAACCGGACCCGCGGTGAACCAGGTCGCGGCCCTCTTCGGGGGAGGTGGGCACCGCCTGGCGGCCGGTCTCACCGTCGACGGCGCCGGTCTGGAAGAGGCCCGGCATCAAGTCCTGGAAGCCCTGGAACGCCAGATGGCCCAGGAAGCCTCCGACTCCTGACGGATCGCCTCGGCCCCCGCAGGGGGCCAGGACCCAAGGCTCAGGCGAAGAGCCCGACCCCCGCCCCGACAGCCCCACCGACGGCGGCCCCAGCCACCATCCCGGCGAAGCCTCCCATCGTGGCCCCCACGTGGGCGACCTTCTCTTCGGCGACTCCAGCCGCCAGGCCCAGGGCCAGACCGGTCACCAGCCCCGGAATCCCAGCCAGGGAAGCCCCCAGGCGTGCTCCGGCATAGCCCAGCCCCGCGACGGCGGCGGCGGTCCCCAGGACGGCTCCTCCCACCGTTCCGTAGGAGGTTCCCACGACCATCCCGGCCAGGGCTCCCCGCTTCACGCCCAGGCTGGCCCGGTCGACGGGCTCTTCCAGGCCTGCCGCCTCGGCCAGTCCACGCGCCGGGGCCTCGAGGCGAACCGGCGGCAGGGTGAAGGTCGAGCGGTTGACGGAACCGAGTTGCATCAGCTTCCTCCTGAAGGACGGTCGGGATGCGGAAGCGCGCACCCCTCCAGCAACCAGTCTAGAACGGATCCGGGGGCGGCGCCTCCACGCGGATGTGAACATCCCGCCCGCCCAGAGGTTCCAGACTCCCAGGAGGGCCCAGGCCCCGGGCCGAATCAACTCCCCCGGAGGACCTTTGAGCGACCACGCCCTGAACCACTCGCTGATCCCGGGTGCCCGCAACGCCGTCGAGGTCTGCCTGGCGGTCCAACCCCGGCAGAAGGTCTTCATCCTGACCGACCACCGGACGCGAAAGGTCGGGATGGCGCTGCACGAGGAGGTCCTCCGCGTGGGCGCCACCTGCCGCCTGGCCGTCCTGGAAGACCACGTGCAGCGACCCGCGGTCCACCTGCCGGAAAGCCTGATGGCCCCGCTCTCACAGGCCGAGGTGGCGCTGTACTGCGTCTATCCCCAGGCCGGGGAGCTGCCCTCACGGATCCAGATGGTCCAGTGCGTCGAGGGTCACGGCATCAAATACGCGCACATGGTCGGCATCACCGAGGACATCATGTGCCAGGGGATGAGGGCCGACTTCCACAAGGTGGACGAGGTCAGTCGACGCCTGCTTCAACGAGCGGAATCCTGCTCGACCATCCGGGTCCGCAGCCGGGCGGGAACGAACCTGGTGGCCCACTTCGAGCCCCGCTACACCTGGCGCAAGACCAGCGGGATCATCGAAGAGGTCTGGTCCAACCTGCCCGGGGGCGAGATCTTCACCTTCCCCGCCCGG
>DCTU01000258.1 GCA_002329445.1 bacterium UBP9_UBA1432 | reverse complement strand
CCCAACATCAACGACCTCTCGGTCAAGGAAGTCTGGCAGGGTGAGACCTTCACCTGGTACCGCCGGATGCACCTGGAGGGGCGCGGTGCCGAAGCGTGGCCCTGCCGGGGCTGCTCGGCGTGGTTCGCCGGCATCAGGGACTGGAAGTACGGATGGCTTCGCGTCCTGAAGAACTCCGGTGAGCGCTACCAGGAGATGATGAAACGGGACCTGGGCGTCGACGTCGAGCTGTATCAGCCGACCCCCTGATTCCACCCGCGCGAGGGACCTTTAGTCGGCGTGAAGGACCGGTTGAACCGGTCCTTCACGCGGTCTTGGGACGACGTTGGCCAAGTTCCCCAAGGATCATGTATGATCTGGATCATCAACAGGAACCGGCCGCTCGATGACAGAATCCTCGCTTTGCCATACAATGGCGGCGTCACGGGGGCGTCCGGCTGGAGAGGTCCATCCATGAAAGGCTCTGCAGGATTTCTAGATCGCCTGACCCAGGACGAGAGGATGGCCCTGGAGCCTTTGCTGCGTCCCAAGACGGTCCGCCGGGGTGAGATCCTCTTCGAGCAGGGTGCCGAACCGGAATGGTTCCTGCTGGTGCTCCGGGGGACGATGAAGGTCTGCCGTTCCTCCGGGCTGGGCCGTGACGTGATCCTGGAGCTCCTCTTCCCGGGCGACCTGTGTGGCGCCCTGTGCGCCCTGGACCACCGACCCTATCCGGTCAGTTGCGTCGCCCTTCAGGACGGCGAGATCCTCCGTATCCCCCGGGACGAGTTCCTGGCCTTGTGCTCGCGCCACCCCGGCGTCCTGGCCAAGGCCGTCCCCGACTGCCAGGAAAAAATGCGCCTGCAGCGCCAGATGCTGGTCGGCATGGCGGTCGAAAGGGCAGAGCAGAGGGCCGCCCGGGCCCTGCTGCTGCTGGCCGAACGCCTGGGCCGACGCACTCCCCAGGGCCTGCTCACCCCGATGGTGTTGGACCGCCAGGAGTTCTCCGAGATGATCGGTACCACCGTCGAGACGGCCATCCGGGTCCTCAGCCGGATGCGCAAGGACGGCATCCTCCACGAAGAGAAGCACCACTGCCTGGTCCTGGACGAGGCCCGCCTGGTCCAGATCGCGGGCCTGGAGGACGAGACGTTTGCCCCGGGTGCGTGCCGGGAAGACAGCCCAGAAGGAACGTGCCTGGGCTGTCTGGCCTGCTGACCAGGACTCTCCTCGGACCAGACCTTTTTCAAGCTCTCCCAGGCTCCGCCCATGTCCCGCGGAAAGAGCCCGGAAGAATCCCGACTCACTGGAGATCAACCATGACCAACAACCGGACCGCAAAAGCCAGCCGGGAAGTGACACCCGCCGAGGCGGTCTCACTCCTGAAGAGTGACTCGAACGTCTTCCTGCACGGTGCCTGCGCCTCGCCTCTCATCCTGGAGGCCGCCATGTGCGAGCGAACGGACCTGAGCAACNNTTCCGCTCCGTGTCGCTTTTCACCGGTTCCAACCTCCGCCAGGCCGTCGACGAGGGACGGGCGGACTTCGTCCCGATCTTCCTCTCGGACATTCCCTGGCTCTTCCTTTCCGGCCAGGTCCACCTGCACGCCGCCGTGGTCCAACTCTCCGAACCGGACCGGCACGGCTACTGCACCCTGGGGCCCTCGGTCGACACGGCCCTGGCTGCCGTGCAGTCCGCGGACGTGGTCATCGCCGAGATCAACAAGCAGATGCCCCGGACCCACGGCAGCGGCTTCGTGCACCTCAGCCGGGTGGATGCCTTCGTCCGGACCGACTATCCCCTCAGCACCGCTTCCCACGGCCGCGGCGGAGAAGCCGAGGAGACCATCGGGGGGATCATCGCCGAACTGATCCAGGACGGCTCGACCCTGCAGATGGGCATCGGCGCCATTCCCGACGCCACCCTGGCCCGGCTGGGCGACAAGTGCGACCTGGGCATCCACACCGAGATGTTCTCGGACGGCCTGGTCCCCCTGGTGGAAGCTGGAGTCGTCAACAACTCGCGCAAGTCGGTCCACAAGGGCCGGATCGTGACCAGCTTCGTCTCGGGCAGCCAGAAGGTCCTGGATTTCATCCACGACAACCCGATGTGCGAGTTCCATCCCTGCAACTACACCAATGACACGGCCCTGATCCGCCGCCACGACCGGATGGTGGCCATCAACAGCGCCTTGGAGATCGACCTGACCGGCCAGGTCTGCGCCGACTCCATCGGACACCGGGTGTACAGCGGAATCGGTGGTCAGATGGACTTCATCCGGGGCGCCGCGCTGGCCCGTGAGGGCAAGGCGATCATCGCCCTGCCGGCCACGGCCAGGAAGGGGACGGTCTCGAGGATCACCCCGACGCTGAAGGCCGGAGCCGGCGTCGTGACGACCCGCGGCCACGTGCACTGGGTGGTGACCGAATTTGGCGCAGTGAATCTGCACGGCCGGACCCTGCGCGAGCGGGGCGAGGCCCTGATCTCCATCGCCCACCCGGACTTCCGCGGGGATCTGAAGAAGCAACTGCAAGAGCAGCGGCACTTCGTCCTGTCCTGACGCGACGACCGCGTCGTTCCCGATGCCCGCTCCTGCCCGGGAGCGGGCATCGCTCTTCTCAGCGTCGGGCCTGCCCCAGAATATGCCCCAGTTCCGGCAGGATCAGCTTCTCCATGGCCAGCCGGACGGCGTGAGGCGAACCGGGCAGGGCCACCAGCAAGCGACCTCGGGCGTCCAGGCCCGCCATGGCCCGACTGAGCATGGCGGCGGAACCGATCTCCTGGTAGCTCAGGAAGCGGAACAACTCTCCAAACCCGTCCAGGCGCTTGTGGACGAACCCCTCCAGGACCTCCACCGTGCCGTCGCGCGAGCTCACCCCGGTTCCCCCGGTGGTGAGGAGCGCCTCCAGTCGAGGATCGTCCAGGGCCGCTGCGACCAGGGCCCGCAGGCGGACCGGGTCGTCCGGAATCAGCTCGTAGCCAAGAACCTGGTGCCCCGCCCTGGTCAGTTCCTCGCGGATCCAGCGCCCCGACGTGTCGTCGGACGGGCTGCGGCTATCGCTGAGGGTGATCACGGCGCAGTGGACCCGGGTCGGGCCGTAGGCCTTGTGTTGATGAGGCACCGGCGAATCCGAGAGCATCACAGACCTCCCGTCAAACAGATGAACTCGTCCATGAGGCGCCGGGTCACCGGCCCGGGACAGCCGAGTTCCCGACCATCGATCGAGCGAAGCGGCGCCACCGAACGGGTGGTGCTGCTGAGGAAGGCCTCTTCGGCCCGGGCCAGGCAGTCCGCCGGCAGTTCCTCCTCACGGACCCCAAGCCCCATCTCCCGAGCCAGATCCAGCAGGACGGTGCGGGTCACCCCTTCCAGAATCTCCGACTCGAGAGAGGGCGTGGCCAGCACCTCGCCGGGCAGGATGAGGAAGAGATTCGAGCTGGCGCCCTCGGCCAGACAGCCCGAACGAGTGAGAAGCAAGGCCTCATCGGCGCCGCGCTCGACGGCTTCGAAGAAGGCCAGTCGCGAGTTGAGCAGGTTGCCGGTCTTCAAGCCCGGGATCCGGGGGTTCGGGACGCTGCGCGGAACCCCCACGGTCACAGCCGCCAGTCCCCTCTCGAGGACCTCCCGGGGCGTGGCCTGGAACGGGCCACCAAGGATCATCAGGGTCGGATGTTGGAGGGGGTCGGGCGCGTAGGACAACTCTCCGGGCCCGCGGGTCACGAGCAGGCGGATGTAGTGCTCTCCCACAGGAAGGTGGCGGCGCAGATCCTCCACCCAGCCCTCCAACTGGGAATCCGACCACTCGATCGGAATCCGCAAACCCCTGGCCGTGGTCCGCAGCCGCCGAAAGTGGTCGGAGAGACGGAAGAGTTCGCCCCGGAAGGTGCGCATCGCCTCATACACGCTGTCACCGTAGAGGAATCCGTGGTCGTTGACGGGGATCCGGGCGTCGCGGAGGGGCAGGATCGAGCCGCCGATCCAGGCCAGCATGTCGCTCACACAAGGAGGGGGCATCGCCCTGCGTTCGGTTCCGCACCAGAGGGTTCCTGCGCAAGGGCGCAGGACCCCCATCCCGCGTGGCGAACACGCGCTCGATGCCGCCTCCCCCTGCTCCTGAGGCCCGTTCCTACCGCGCCAAGGTCCTTCGAGATCCGGTCTACGGCAACATCTCCATCCCCTCCCGGGTCCTGCTGGAGCTCGTCGACTCGCCGGAGTTCCAGCGACTGCGACGCATCCGGCAATTAGGGATGTGCTTCGCCGTCTTCCACGGGGCCGAGCACTCGCGCTTCCAGCACGCTTTGGGCGTCATGTGGCTGATGCACCGAATCCTCGAACATTGGCACCAGCGCCGGCTGTTGGAGCTCTCCGAGGAGGAACGACAGACCGCCTGTGCCGCCGCGCTGTTGCACGACGTGGGGCACGGCCCGTTCTCGCACGCGTTGGAACGGGTCTTCTCAGGCGTGGACCACGAGGTCCTCGGGCGTCGGGTCATCCGACGCCGACTCGGGCCCATCCTGGAGCGCAACGGGCTGGATCCGGCCCGCGTCGAGGCCATCCTGGCTGGAACCGACCCCAACCCCGTCTTCCACGAGCTGTTGTCCAGCCAGTTGGATGTCGACCGCATGGACTACCTGCAGCGAGACTCGCTGTATACCGGGGTCAAGTACGGCCTCTTCGACATCGACCGGATCGTCGATACGGTGCTGCCCATGCGCGAAGGTCCCGACCAACCCGTGCTGACAGCCGTGGACCCCAAGGGGACCGAGGCGGTCGAAGAGTATCTCTTCAGCCGTTACTTCATGCACTGGCAGGTGTACCTGCATCGGACCGTGCGGGCGGCAGAGGTCCTGCTCCGGGTGGTCCTGCAGCGAGCACGCGCCGTCCACTCCGAGCAGCCCCGAGCGGTGCACCTGCCTCCGAACCTCCGGTTCCTTTTCGAGGTCCATCCCGACGACGAGGATCGATTCCTGGAATCGTTCCTCGATCTGGACGACTTCGACGTCTTCCACGCCATCAAACTGTGGCGGGGAAGCCCTGACCCCGTCCTGGCCGACCTGGCCACCCGCTTCGCTGGACGCCGGCCCTTCAAGGCCCTGGACCACCCCGGAGAAGGGGAGGTCCTGGAGCGGATCCGAGAGTCCGTCCGGGAGTGTCACGGGGCAGACTGGGAATGGTATCTGCACGAAGACACGCCGTCCGACCGGGGCTATGGCGTCTACGAACCAGGCAGCGCACGCATTCCGATCCGGGTCCTCCTCCACCCTCCTTCCGGTTGGCGGGAGATCTCCCAGGTCACCCGGACAGAGGCCGTCCTGGCCCTGGCCCGGCATGTCCGCCGCCCCCTGCTGCTGGTCAGCGCCGAAAGTCGGGGACGCCTGCGTCCCTGGCTGGAGAACCGGGCGCGCCAGCAGCCCTGAGAGCCCCTATCCGATCAACCCCAGGGTGCGTGCACAGGCAGCCGCCTGCTTTCGGGTCCCAATCCCCAGTTTGCGGTAGACGTTGCGCACGTGGGTCTTGACGGTCCCCTCGGCAGAATGCAGGAGCGAGGCGATCTCGCGATTGCTGGCCCCCGACGCCAGATGGAGCAGGACCTGCTGCTCGCGTTCGGACAACGGAATGCTGGTGCGTCGCTCTCGTGCCTGATGCTCCAGATAGGCGGCCACCATGTCCCGAGGAATGACCGGCTCGCCTTGGGAGGCGCGGCGGACCGAATCCACCAGCTCCTCCGCATGGATCCTCTTGTGCATATAGCCGTGGGCCCCGGCCTGCAGGCTGGAGACGACATCCTCGAAATCCTCGGAAGCCGAGAGCACGACCAGTCGAGCGGGACATCCCATGGCCCGCAGCCGTCGGGTCGCTTCCAGGCCGCTGATGCCCGGCAGGCCCAGGTCGATCAGGATCACGTCCGGGCGCGCTTCGGGGATCTCCTGCAAGGCCTGCTCGGCTGTGGAGGTCTCGCCCACCACCAGCAGATCCGACTCGTGCTCCAGCACGCCGCGAAAGGCGCGCCGAACCAGGCTCTGGTCCTCGACCAGGAAGATGCGGATGGGGTCCACTCGACGTCGCGCATCGGGATCGACCAGGCGCAAGGTGTCCTGGAGGCGTCGGGCTGCCCGGAGGGCCTCCTCGACGGGGTCCTGCCCGGGATTCCCGACTCCCGCGTACAGGATCGGAGCCCCGACCCCGACGCGAAAGGTCCGCATATCTCCGCCCGAAAGCCGCAAGGCCCCCACCACTCCCGCTGCGTCCGCCCCCCGCAGGGTCGGCTGGGCTCCAAAGACCATCAGGGGCCTGCCGGGGGCCTGGGAGAGGATCGAGGCGGTGCTGGCCAGGTCCCCCAGATAACCAGAGCCCAGGACGGCTCCCATTCCCGGCCGGCCCGAGGCCCCCAAGCTGCGGGCCAGGACCATCCAGGCAGGCTTGACTCCTCCGCCCGGGACTTCAACCGGGGCCCCGGACAAATCCCAGGTTCCCACGCGGCCCGGAGCCCTCAAGACGAAGAAGAGGCCGCGTTGGGGCAGGCGCTCGAGGAAGGACTGAAGGAAGTCGTGGCAGATCCACGGAGTGAGGATTGCCGCATCGGCCTTCCACCGATCGAAGACGGCGGCGGCGGCGGCGCGGCCCATCCGGGCCGACTCCCCGGGGCGTGCTCCCAGGATGATCGGGAGGCGCCCTCGCCAGGGGGCCAGCAGGCGTTCAAGAGCCGCCAGACCCTCCAGTCCGAAGGCCTCAAATGATGCGGTCACCGGATGCAGGGCAGCCGGCAGAAGCCCTTCCGACTCCAGGTTGCGCAGGATCTCTGCCAGCAGTCTCTCTCCAAACTGCACAGGCCGATCCGGGGGGAGCCTCTCGGGGTCCAGGTCCAACTCCAGACACCAGACGCTGTTGGCCACCTC
>DCTU01000184.1 GCA_002329445.1 bacterium UBP9_UBA1432 | reverse complement strand
CGAGAAGCCCTCGGCGGCCACCACCGCGCCTTCCCCTCCCTCCTGGAAGGCCCTCAGGGCCCGGTCCAGTTCCTGCAGGAAGTCGGGAGAGCCCGGGTTGAGAAACTCCAGTCGGCTGTGGAGGACCTTGCCCGGTGAGAGCTCCACGTCTCCGACGGCCATGTCGGCTCGTGCCTTGACGGCTTCCAGTCCGCTTCCCAGCCCCAGGATGCCCACCTTGGCGACGTCGCCTTCCAGGAGTGCGTTGGTGGCCTGGGTCGTGCTGTGGGCCAGGAAGACCAGGCGGTGGTCTGGCGGCAGGCGGGCCTGCAGGGCAGCGAAGGCATCCAGGATGCCCCGGGCCACCCCCTCCTTGGCCCCGTGGCTGGTCGGGGTCACCTCGTGGTCCAGGATCTCCAGCGTGGCGTTGTCCAGTGCCACGGCGTGGGTGAAGGTCCCCCCTACATCGATGCCGATCCGGATGGTGGAACTCATCTCAGGGCTCCTGCAAAGAGGACCGCCCAGGTCAGGGCCATGAACACGAAGGCCCACACATAGGGGATCGTATCCTTCAGCAGTTTCTCGGTGCTGGTGCGGGTGAATTGGGCCAGCCAGACGTTGTGGGTGTTGGTCGGGTCACAGACCCCCTGGATCTGGCCCACGGCAAAGAAGGCCGCCAGGATGGCCACCGGAGGCAGCAGGCCGGTTCCCAGGATGAGACCGGCGACGCCGGCACCCAGACCGTAGAAGTTGAAAGGTCCCCGGTACAGGGCCAGGGGCGCGAAGACCGTGAAGAAGAGGATGAAAGGCAGGGGTGAGTCGGGGATCACGGCCTGCAGGAAGGGGGCGATCACGGCCTTGGTGGGTTCGGCCATCATGCTGTTCAATGCCATTCCGATTCCCATGAAAAGCCCGATCACCGGCGAGACGTCCTTCAGGCCTTCGAGGGTGGCGGCGGTCAGGTGGTCCAGGGCCTTGCGAGGTTGGGTCGAGAGGACGCCCCAGAACATTCCGACCAGGAAGGCCGGGATGATCGGCAGGTCGACCAGCATGATGAGGATGATCGGCAGGATGGGGGTGAGTAGGGCCACCAGGGGAACCCGGGAGGAGGGCACCTCGGGGGCAACAGCCCAGGCGAAAGCCCGCCGCTCGCGCCAGCCGCCCACGACCAGGAAGGCCAGGGTGGCCAGGGCCAGCAGACCTCCATACATCACGACGTAGTCCTTGACCACTTCCAGGGGCAGCTTCAGGGTGTCCTGGTAGAATCCCAGGATTGCCGGATTGAAGACCCCGCCCAGGGCGATGGCGAACAGCATCAGGCCCGCGGCGAAGGTTCCCGAAAGCCCGGCACCCACCAGGATCGGCAGGGCCAGCGAGCCCAGCATGATCACCGCGCCCAGCCCGGTCACCGAGGTGAAGCACCCGGCCACCACCACCGTCATGAGGAAGGCCAGCAGGATCTTGCGATCGCCGGCATACTCTGCGGCGACTCCGATGATTCGCTGAGCGATCCCGGTGCGGATCACCACCTGGGAGAGGATCGAGCCGAAGATCGCGTACATCATGGCGCCAGCCAGGCGGGCGGGCCCATCGGTGAGGATGGTGGTGAACACGAACTCACCCAGCGAGCGCGGAGCACCGGCCTCGGCCGGCACCGCGTTCCAATCGAAGAAGAGCCCGGCGATTGCGCCGATGGCCACGGCCATGCATGGCAAGGCCAGCAGGGCAGGCATCCGCCGCGTCATCATGAGGGCGGCGAAGACGAGGAAGACACACAGCAGGAGCAGACCAGGAAGGATCACGGTCGACGAGGGTTCCAGCAAGCCGTCCGGAGCCCTGCCTGCCAGGCTGACGAAGGGCCGTGCCATCTGCTCTGAGATGGCCCCATTCCTTCGGCTCGGGCTCTCCTTCGGGGCCGGACCGGCAGGCTTCGGCACGGCAGGAGCGCTCCTTGCGCCTGAGAAAGACTGAAGCCTTCATGCTGCTGCTCGCGGATCAGAGTCTTCAGGAGTTCCTCCAGGTCCAGGGCCTGCACGCCCTCCTGCCCTACCTCTACGTCACGGGCAATCGACCGGACCCCTCCTCGGACAGCGTGGGCTTCGCTCTGGCCAGCGCGCTGGTGTTGCTGCTGTGTGCGCTTCTGGCAAGCCTGCGCTTGAAGCGCCGGGAGCGGGTGGCCAACTGGTCTGCTTGTCGGGCGCGATCCTGGAGGCTGGCCGTGGTGCTCGGCTTCTTCGTCGCCTGGGAAGCCTGCCTGCAGCTCTGGTCGGCCCAGAATCCCTTCGAGACCTACGTGGCCGACCCGGTGACCTTCTGGGCGGGTCGCCCCATGCCCATGGCCAGCCAGCTTTCCGTGCAGCGTCTGGAGGGGATTTTCGACACGGATCATTCTTCGGCCAGGGTTCCTGGACGCTATCGGATCCTGTTCCTGGGAGACTCCCAGGCCATCAGCGTCCAGCCTCATCGCTATGGCGGCCCGCGCACCTACCCCAAGTTCCTGACGGCCCTGGATTACGTCGGACCAGCCGGCGAGATGGTCGAGAGCATCAATGGCGCCATCTCGGGCTACACCTCCTGGCAGGGCCTTCTGCTCTTGCGCAATCTGGGCCTGGGATATCACCCTGACCTGGTGGTGGCCGCCTTCGGGTACCACGATTCGGCCCAGGCCACGTCCCCGGATTCCCAGGTCATGACCGATGACCCTCGGATTCACCGTCTGCGAACCTTGCTCTACCGCAGCAGGATCTACCTCCTGATCCGCACCCTCGCGCTGCGGCGGCAATCGTCCGCAGCCGATCGGGAACCGGGAAGCCTCAAGACCCCGCGGGTCTCCGTGCCCGAATATGAGGCGAACCTGCGCGCGATGGCTGAGCTGGGGCGCCGCCACGGGTTCCGGCTGGCCCTGCTTCTGGAGCCCTTCCGAGACGCCCACGTCGGGGTGTCAACCCGGAAGTATCGGGAAGCTGCCCGCCGGGTGGCCGACCGGGAGGGCCTGGTCGTGCTGGACGTCTTCACTTCGTTGGCCGGCTTGGACCCGATCGAGCGGGAGGCGCTTTTCGACGACGACATCCACCTGAAGGCCGCCGGTCATCGTCGCGTGGCGCACCTGGTAGCCGAGGAACTGACCGCTGCGGGGTTGCTGCGCGAGGAGCCCCCCGCCCCGCGCCAGGATTCGGCTCCTCCCTGAAGCCCGGCCTCCGAGCACGGAAATCCCCGGTCTCTGTCAGGCTCCGTCGTCAAAATCAGACCATGAAGATCACCGGCAACTCTCCCTTCCCCCCAGCCCTGCTCGAGAAGCTCAGTCAGCGGGATCCCGCGGACCCCCTGAAGATCCTGCCGATGCACGGTTCGCACACGGGCGCCCACCGCTCAGCGGCCAGCTCGCTGACCCAGGCGCTCAACGAGCTTCCCGACGTGCAGTCCCCAGGAGCTGGACACCCCTCGGCCTCCTGCCCAACCTGCTCCCGCTGCCCTCACTGAGGGCAGGACCGGATTTCGGGCCCTCCGAACATCGACTTCGCGAAGAGCTGCCGCCGGCTGATAGGCGCTTGCTGCGTTGCCGGCCCTTCGCCCAGGAGAATCGCACGCCATGAGCAGACAAGACCCAGGGACCGTCCGGGAGCTGATCGCGGCCTCCTACGCGATGGTGGCTGCCGCGCACCGTGCGCTTGTCGATGGGCGGAGCAGGTACGGTCGCCTCGATCACATGATCGCGGCGAGGCTCTACAAAGGGCTCGTCACCGGCACCATGTCGATGCGCTCGCTCTATGACGATGAGCGCCTGAAGATGACGATGCCCCAGGCCTGTTGCTATTGCGCAAGCACGGACTCCCTGGTCTTAGACCACCTGATTCCCCGGGTCAAGGGTGGGCCTGACCAGGCAGACAACCTCGTCTGGGCGTGCAAGAAGTGCAATGGTTCGAAATCTGGCCACGACATGATGACGTGGATGCGAAAGCGGGGGGCGTTTCCCCCGATCCTGCTGCTGCGGCGCTATCTCAAGATCGTTTCGCGCGACTGCGAAGAGGCGGGATGCATGGATCGCGAGTTGGCGAATTTCGATGGGGCGGCACTGCCCTTCGACCTGGGCTGTCTGCCGACAGACTTCCCGCAGCCTGGCGAGCTCGTCTTGTGGGTCTATCCGCAAGACTGACGCGGGGAAGGGAGGAGCCAGGCCAGGCCATCCGGGGTCCGCGAGGGTCACAGCACTCGCACGATCCGGCAGGGATTCCCCGCCCCANNGGGGCCCCGGCGGCAGCGTCGCGGATCACCACGGCACCGGATCCTCTCTCGCCGCGGGTGTCTTGCTTGCGCCCTGGGCCGGCTCGAGGAGCAGGGCAGACCGATGCCAGAGCGACCGGCACCCCGTCCCCCGCCCGCTCGCTGTTCGGTCAGCCGGGCCGGCCCCAACGGCGCGGTCGAAGGGCAGGCAGGGAGCAATCCTCAGCAAGGCGGGACGATGGCGCTGACACTTCATGGCACCGGGGGCCGGTATCCTGGATGGAGGAGGAGATGGAGATGACGCAGGACGAGTTTATTGACTTTGCCGATGCCTTGCGACGGCGCCGCGCCGCCGATGACGATCTGTCGCGAATCCTGGGCACGCCCGTGGAGCGATGGAACCTGTGCGAACTGGTGACTGCTCGCGCGCTGGACGTCGAGCTGGAACTTTCGAGCGTCGAGTGGGGTCAGGTTGGGGTCTTTCGGAGCGGTCCCCTGGCCGGCTCCCGGGTGAGCGTCAGGTTCTACTCGTCCTTGGAACCCCTGCGTCCCACCGGGCCCGAGCCACCCTGCGATTATCACGTGGCCATCAAGGGCCCTCCCGACACCAGGTTCCCGGAGCTCATCCACCGAATCTACCTCTTCGAAGTCGCAGGGATCCCCGAGGAGATCGAGAGGAGAGGGGGCTCGATGGCCCAGGTGGACGAGACCTGGGACGCCTTCGAGGTCTTTCCCCGCTCCTTCTCGCCCTGGAAGGTCCTCCAGTCGGACGCCTCGGGACTCTTATGCCAGGTTGAGGTCCGCAGAGATCCGCCTCGCCGTTCGACAGACCCCGAGAACCGCTACCCCGGCTGGTCCCTCCTGCCTTTCGAGGAGCTCGCCGAGAAACTGGTCTGGTCCCTGAACCCTCCGCCCCGAGTCACCTGAACCAGAG
>DCTU01000327.1:3570-12912 GCA_002329445.1 bacterium UBP9_UBA1432 | reverse complement strand
CCCCGGCCTTGACCGCCCGGGCGGAGGCAGGCCCCATTGAAGGGGCTGGAGAGGATTCTCCTTCCTGGAAGGAGAAATTCCCCATCATTCATCCTTCTCAGAAGGACAAATGATGGGCGACCCCCACCCGACCTCCGAGACAGGCCCCTCCGTCGGTTTCCGGCGCGCGTTGACAGAGGCGCTGGCCCAGTCCCTGTCAGGGCCACTGCCCGGCGGCACTCCCCGCCAGGTTCGTGGCAGGAAGCGCTTCCCCGGAAAGGCTACCGCCGTCATCGGCATGCGGCGGGCCGGGAAGACCACGTTCCTTCATCAGTTGCGCCAGGATGCCTGGAAAGCCGGGATGCCGCGGGAGCGCCTTCCCTTCATCAACTTCGAGGACGAGCGCCTGGTGGGCCTCCAGGCCCAGGACCTGAGCCTCCTGCTGGAGGAATACCATCGGCGCCATCCGGAAACCAGGGGCGCGGCGCCTGTCCTGTGGTGCTTCGACGAAATCCAGGTCGTCCCGGGTTGGGAGCGCTTTGTGCGGCGGATCCTTGACACCGAGAAGGTGGAGGTGCTCCTCAGCGGATCGTCGGCTGCCCTCCTGAGCCGGGAAGTGGCAACCTCGATGCGTGGCCGGGCCTGGGAGGTGGTCCTGCACCCCTTCAGTCTGACGGAGACCCTGGCCCACGCAGGCCATCCGGTGCCCCGGGATCCGGGCTTCCTGTCTGGCCCTGAGCGATCTACCCTGGAGCGGGCCTTCCTGGACTACCTTTCCGTCGGGGGGTTCCCGGAGGCCCAGGGGCTTGACCCCGGGTCACGTTTTCAGTTGCTGCGGGACTACGTCGATGTGACCATCCTGCGCGACGTGATGGAGCGACACGGAGTGGGCAACCTGACGGCCCTGCGCTGGCTCGTGCGGCACCTGTTGTCGAACGCGGCAGGGACGTTCAGCATCCAGAAGTTCTACGACGCCCTCCGTTCTCAAGGAGTCAGCGCCTCCAAGGACACGCTCCATCAGATGCTGAGCTACCTGGAGGACTGTTTCCTGATACGAACTGTCCAGGTGGACTCGGAGTCCGAGCGCCGCCGTATGGTGCACCCCCGCAAGTCCTATCCGGTGGATCCGGGTCTCATCCCGCTCTTCGACCGCAGCGGACGGTCGAACCTGGGACACGCCCTCGAGACGGCCGTGTTCCTGGAACTCGAGCGCCGCCGCCTGGACATCGCCTACGTCAGGACACAAGGGGGCTTCGAGGTGGATTTCCTGACCCGTGACGCCACGGGCACCCAGGAGTTGATCCAGGTCTGCGCCGATGCCACGGCGGCTGGCACGGGCCTCCGCGAGGTTCGAGCCCTCCAGGAGGCGGGGGTCCGATACCCGGGGGCCACCCGCCGCCTCCTGACCCTGACCCGCGACAGACTGCCTGCCGACCTGCCGCCCGGCGTCGTCGGGCAACCGGCCTACGAATGGATGTTGTCCGAAGCCCCCTGAAGCAGAGGGCCACCATGGTCTTGCGCATCCATGTTCATGCTCGTTCCTCCCGGTAGTTCGCCGGGGGTTTCCCACGAGGGATCTGTCAACCTCTTCGAGGGGTACGCCATAGGTCCAGCCGTTCGGCGGCATCGCGAGCCGGGTCGCTCGAGTCTTTCACGGCACAGCCTGGCGCAGATGCGCAACTGACTGCCATCGCGTCGGTCTTCCTTGAAGGCCCGAACGGCATCCCTCGGGTCGCCGAGGCCGACGTTTTCGGCTCGAATCGGTGGAGGCCCTCCTGGGCGCCGCAGGAAGGGCTCACGCTCGTGCGCTTGAGGGCACGTTCGAGGAGCGTGGAGGCGTGCCCTGGCCCGTGGTCCGACCAGGCCCCATCGCCGGTCTCCCGGCGCCACGGGCGTTGCACCTGGCGTCCCACGGCACTGGCAGCGTGTGGCACGGCAGGCTTCTGCTCCGGGCCAGCCTTTCGCCGGGCCAGGGCAGGCCAATCCGGGAGGCCCTGGAAGAAGCCGAGGTCCTGCCCGCCGATAGGCTGGCGGAGATCCGCGGGGGCGAGGAGGAGGGCAACCTGCCCGCCCGCTTGCCACTCCTGGCCGGAGGGCCTGGTTCAGCAGGCTCGAATCGGCCTGGACCGGGCCAGCCCCGTGGTGGTTCGCCTGCTGACGGAAGGGGTGTTGTTGCTGTTGACCGGTGTCACCGCGATGACCTGGCAACGCCAGCAGTGGTTGCCGTGAGGAAGGTCCTTCCGAAGGGAGAACGGGCTCGACAGGGGCCTGGCAGGCTGATGAAGGCACTCCGCGCGTTGGTTTTCTGGTTCCATCTGGTGGTCGGGTTGCTGTGTTCGGGGGTGGTCCTGAGCATGGCCCTCAGCGGGGTGCTGCTGGTCTACGAGAGCCAGCTCCAGGACTGGCTGGACACCCGGGCCTGTCGGCGGAGCCCCGACCCCCAGGCCCGATTGCTGGGCGTCCAGGAACTGGCCGAACGCTTGCAGGCAGCCGAGGGCTCGCTGCCCGCCACCCTGACGCTCTCCGCGGACGCCGGGGCGCCGGTCGTGGCCGTCCTGGGTCGCGACCGCACGCTCTTCCTGGAGCGCTCCACCGGCCAGGTGCTGGGGGAGGGTTCCCCTGGAGCCAGGGCCTTCTTCCGGTCCGTCACCGCCTGGCACCGCTGGCTGGGCGGCCAGGGCTCGTGGCGGGCCGTGGGCAAGGCCGTCACCGGGGCCAGCACCCTGGGCCTCTTGTTCCTGCTGGCCAGCGGCTTCGTGCTGTGGTGTCCGCGCCGCTGGACGCCCCGGGGTCTGCGGGAACTCCTGTGGTTCCGCAGTGGGTTGCCCCCGCGGGGGCGCGACTTGAACCAGCACCACGTGCTGGGTTTCTGGGCCCTGGCGCCACTGCTGGTCATCGCGCTCTCAGGGGTCGTGATCGCCTACTCCTGGGCCAACTCGGCCTTCTACGGTCTCTTTGGTGAGGAGGTCCCGGCCCGCCGTGGCGCGGAGCGGACCGCCGCCGGCCCCGGCCCGGTCTCCCTGGAGGGCCTGGACGACCTGTTTGCGCAGGCCCAGAAGGCCCAGCCGGGATGGCGGACGATCACCGTCCAGTTCCCCGCCTCCGACGAGGCGCCGGTGACCTTCACCCTGGCTTCAGGGGGGGCGGGGCAGCCCCAGAGGCGTTCCACCCTGACCTTGAGCCGGACCGGGGAGGTGCGGGAGTGGGCTCCCTTTTCCAGCCAGTCCCCTGGTCGTCGCTGGCGGGCGATTTTGCGCTACGCCCACACAGGGGAGGTGGCAGGCTTCCCGGGCCAGACCCTGGCCGGTCTGGCAGCCCTGGCGGCCGGCTGGTTGGCCTGGACCGGCCTGGCCCTGACCTGGCGCCGCTACCGGTGCTGGCGCCAACGTCCGCAGCGGGAGTGCCCGGAGGACTGAGGGTTGGCGGCGCTCCCGGGGCACGGGTCGGCCTGGTGCTCGCCGGCGGGTCGCGGGTGAACGAACAGACTCCGGTCGGCGGGCCCGTGGACGCGGATTCGGGCTACGGCACGGTGCTGGTCCGCAACGACAGCGACTTCGAGAACTGCGTGGTGATCGGAGGCGACAGCCAGGGGCGTGTGTGGAAGGGCTCCAGCGAGGACTGCGACGTGGCTCTGGGCAGCCACAAGGTGGAGGCCTGGGTGGGGGACGAGGTGGCCCCTCCACGGCAGGCGCCGGACTCAGGAGGCATGCGGTAGGAACTTCAGGGCCTCCACGGGGTATCATGGGGGTGGAGGTGGTCCGGCATGTCTTTGTGGAAACGCTTCTTGCTGGTCGTCTCGCTCCTGTGCCTGGCATCATCCGCCTGGGCGGATCCGGTGCACTTTCGCAACGTGGCCTGGTCGGGCGTGTACCAAGGGGTGGTTCCCGGCGGCCTGGTCCTCCGCACACCCTGGGGTACGGCCCTGCTCCCCCAGGGCATCTCCTTGACCGTGGGGGGCAACCGCGTCGACTTGTCGTCGCTGGCCGTCGGCACCTCCGTTTTCGTGCAGGTTCCGGATGGCTCCGGCCAGGTGGTGGGTGGCTATGGGGACACGGTCTTCGTGCAGTACCCCTTCGGAGTGGTGCCCGTACCTGGCAGTGTTCTGGGCGACGCAGGCGGCCGTGCCAAGGTGACGGTTCTGAAGAGGAATGGCAGTACGGTCCGGGTTCCCCTGAATGCCGCGCTCAACATGCAGAGGGCCCAGGGGGCCACCATCCTGGGCGCCTCGCCCGTGGGCGGCTGGCCAGTCGGCGGCTCGGGTCCCACGATCATCCTGGGCAGCCAGGGTGAGAACCTGCTGTTGCAAGCCGTCATCAACGGGACCACACGCTTGTACCGGGTGCCGCGCAGCCGGGCGGGCACCTTGGTCCAGGTGACCCCTGGCACCCTGGTCGAAGTTCGGCCCCAAGGTCATTCATTGGGCTGGGGCCCCTGGCACAACCCCGGGCAGGGCCCAGGCCAGAACAGCGCTCCTGGTCGGGGGAAGGGACACGGGCAGGACAAAGGCCGGGACGGTGGTCGGGGACGTTGAAGACCTGTGGTCTGGTTGGCTCGGACATCGCCGGGGGTCTCGAACCGGGTCCCTGCCGGTCCTCGCCGCCGCCGAGCAGGCCTCAACCGACGTGTCCTGGCTTGCCTCGGCGCCGCCTATCAGCTAGATTAAAGCAGGGGAAGCATTTTTTTAATAGGAGCCGCTGCACGTGGAGGGCATCCAGATTTCCGCCAGTGTGTCCGCCTCCACCAAGGAGCGACTGGACCGCTTCACGGCCCGGCACGGGCTGAAGAAGAACTTCGTCATTGAGCAGGCGTTGCTCTACTTCCTGGAGGCCCGGCGGGAACTTCCCGATGAAGCCTTCATCCCCGCGCGACTGGTCGTGGAGGAACGGGCCTTCGAGCAGGTGGCCTCACTCCTGGAGAGCCCCCCCCCACCCACCGAGGCACTCCAGAGGTTGATGCGTGGCCCTGCAGATTGAGATCTGCCCCCTGCAACGAGGGGATGATCGCGGCAGCTTCACCTGCGGGCAGGAAGACCTGGATCGCTTCTTCCGTCACTACGCCGGCCAGAACCAGTTCAACCTGCACCTGGCGGTGACCTGTGTCGCGGTCCTCGAGGGTTTCCTGGCCGGGTTTGCCACCGTCTCGGTGAGCGGGCTGGAGCGCTCGCGGGTCGCCCAGCAGAGCCTGCGACGGCGGCTCCTCGCCTATCCTCTCCCGGTCCTTCGCCTGGCCCGACTGGGAGTCGACACGCGGGCGCATGGGCGCGGGGTCGGGACGGCCCTGTTGCGGCACGTGCTGCACGTGGCCTGCCAACAGAGTGATTCCCTGGGTTGTGTCGGCGTGGTCACGGACGCCAAGCCCGAGGCCACCGCCTTCTACAAAGCCTTCGGGTTCGTCTCGCTGGAGGGCGTCCGCGAAGGGACCTTGCACGGAGATCCCACTCCCATGTTCCTTCCGATCAAGACGATCCTCCGTGCGCTGGACTCCGCGGAGAAAACCGGGGGCTGACGACCACCAGGGTGCGACTCCCCCAGTTTGATGGGCATCCGGAATCGCGTGCGGTAGCACCCCGCTCTCATCCGCACGAAGGGTTTGACAGACCCCTTGGAGGAAGACCCCCGGCCAACTCGACGGCGGAACGAACGTGGACCGGGACCCGGGAGGCCTCCGCGCCTTCAAGGCGAACGGGCAGCCCCCATGGAGAGTCGCTTTGTTCCTGGTCAAAGGGTTCTGAACGAGGCCGAGCCGGACCTGGGTCTGGGCCTGGTCGAGGAGGTGCCCGACGCCCGCACCGTGGTGGTCCGTTTCCCTGCCACCGCCCAGGTCCGCCGGTATCGGGTGCAATCCGCCCCGCTTCGTCGGGTCCTGCTGCGGGCCGGCCAGGAGGCCGTGGCTCGGGACGGCCGTCGTTTCCGGATCGAGTCGGTCGAGGTCCGCGAGGGTTTGCGGACCTATCTCGGGGACGGGGAGGTGCTCTCGGAGAGCGACCTGGAGGACCGGATCCCCCTGGCGGACGCCCTGGACCGGTTGCGGGCGGGGCACCTGGGCTTCCCTGGAGACCTGGACCTGCGCCGGGAAGGATGGGAGATCCGCTCGGCCCTGCTGGCCACCCGGACGCGCGGGCTGGGCAGCGCCCGCGTGCGCCTGCTGGACCACCAGTTGGACCTGGCCCACCGGGTCTCGAGGATGGAGGCGCCGAGGGTCCTGCTGGCCGACGAGGTGGGCCTGGGCAAGACCATCGAGGCCGGGCTGATCTTCAGCGCCCTGCGGGCCTTGGGACGGGCCGGACGGGTGCTGATCGTGGTGCCCGAAAGCCTGGTCCACCAGTGGCTGGCCGAGATGGTCCGGCGCTTCCACGAGCTCTTCAGCGTGGTGGGGATGAGCGCCCTGGGCGAGGCGCGGGTCTTCAGCTCGGCCCGCCGGGTCCTGGTTCCGCTGGGCGCGCTGCAGGCGGGTCTGCTGGACGAAGCCTGCCGCCACCGCTGGGATCTGCTGATCGTGGACGAGGCCCACCACCTGCGCCTGGGGCAGCCTTCGTACGCCGCCATCGAGAAGCTGGCCGCGCGCTCTCGGGGCCTGCTGCTGCTGACCGGCACCCCGACCCGGGGCGGCCTGGAGAACGAGTTCGGCCTGCTGCACCTGGTCGACCCCGGCCGTTTCCCCGACCTGGACTCCCATCTCCGCGAGCGTCCCCAGTGGAAGGCCGCGGCCCAGGCCGCGCGCGACCTCCAGTCCTTGCAGGAGACCACCGACCCTGAGCACCGGGAATCGGTCCTGAGGGCCCTGGAACACCTCTACCCCCAGGACCGTTCCTTCCTGGAGGCCCTGGAGGACTTCCGCAGTGGACGGGAATCCGGCGTCCAGAGCCTGATCGAGGCCCTGATCGACCGTCACGGGCCGGGTCGGGTCCTCTTCCGCAACCGCCGCGAGCGCCTGGCGGGGCTCTTCCCGGGGCGGCACCTGCACCCGGTGCCCCTGCCCCGGACCAGCCCTGGCGAGGAGGACCCTCGCCTGGCCTGGCTCTGCGCTTTCCTGGATGCTCATCCCGAAGAGAAGGTCCTGCTGATCGCCCGGCGGGGGGCGACGGTGCTGGAGCTCCAGGAGAGCCTGAGGCTGCGTCGGGGGGCCCGGGCTGCCGTCTTCCACGAGGGCCTTCCCCTGGTGGAGAGGGATCGCCAGGCCGCCTGGTTCGCCGATCCGGAGGGGGCCCAGATCCTGCTGGCCAGCGAGATCGGCAGCGAGGGGCGCAACTTCCAGTTCGCCCACCACCTGGTCATGTGGGACATCCCCCTGCACCCGGATCTCATCGAGCAGCGGATCGGCCGCCTGGACCGGATCGGGCAGGAGAAGCCGGTCGAGATCCATGCGCTGTTCCGCGAAGGCTTGCCCGAGGAGAGGCTTTTCCGCTGGCACCACGAGGCTGTGGGTTCCTTTGTCGGCCCCGTGGAAGGCTCCGACGAGATCCTGCATGCCGTCGAGCCGCGCCAGAACCTGATGGGGCCCGGCTTTCCCGACTTCCTCGAGCGCACCCGTCGGCTGGTGCAGGAACATCGCGATCTGGCCCGCCAGAACGTGGACCTGCTGGTGGACCTCAACTCCTTCCGCGAAGCCGAGGGGCGTGCCCTGCGCGAGGAGATCGAGGCCACCGGGGCTGCCTCCCGGTTGGAGGAGTACCTGGGGATGGCCCTGGAGCGCTTCGGAGTCCAGGACGAGGAGACGGCCACCCCAGGGCTCTACCGGATTCGCCCCGGACAGATGATGTTCGTCGATTCCCTGCCCGGCCTGCGGGAGGACGGGATGCTGGCCACCTTCAGCCGGCACCAGGCCCTGGATCGGGAGGACCTGGAGTACCTGACGCCGGATCACCCCCTGGTAGACGGTGTGCTGTCGATGCTTCTGGACGGGGCCGAGGGCAGCGCCTCGGCCGTGCGCTGGCGGGGTGCCCCGGCCGCGGGGCTGGTGGTGCAGGGGCTCTTCCTCATGGAGGCCATCGGCCCGCCCCGACTGGAACTTCAGCGCTATCTGCCCCCGACTCCCCTGCTGGTCAGCGTGGACCTGGCGGGGCGGGCCTGGTCGGGTGGGCTCCCGGGCGCCCACGCCCTGGAGAGGCTGCAGGCTCCGACGGTGGGGGCCCTTTCGGCCCGTCTGGGCGACCGGTTGGAGGCCCTGGTCGAGAGGGCCGGCGCGCTGGCCGTCGAGCGGTCGCGAGCTTGGCGGGAGGCAGCCCTGGAGAAGGCCCGGCGGGCCTTGGGCCAGGAGCAGGCCCGCCTGGAGGAGCTGCATCGGGTCAACCCGGCCGTCCCGGCCGAGGAGGTCCAGGCCCACCGGGCCCGCGCCAGCGCGGTCCTGAAGGCCTTGAACCAGGCGGTTCCGCGGTTGGACAGCCTGCGTCTGGTGCTGCTGGAGCCTGGAACCTCCTGAGGGGTTGGCCTCAGCGCGCCAGTTGAGTCCGCAGCCAGCTCTTGAGGTCCCAGGAGGGGGCTCCGTCTCGGGCAGGGTAGACGAAGTTGGCGATCCGCCAGTGGCTGCCCGTCCGGCGCAGGTAGACCTTGACGGCCGGGACTTCACGGCCCGGGACCCGATAGGAGACGGCCACCGGCACCCAGGCCAGGTCGCCCTGGAGGCTGGCCCGGCCCACCGTCATGCTGGCGGCGTTCATCTGCCCGTTGATGAAGGGGTCGAAGTCCAACCAGGCTCTGTCCTGACCCGGCTGGTTGCCCGCGATCTCCACCAGCATCCCGCCCAGGTCGGCCTCGAAGCAGGCCATGTTCTGTTTGATGTGCTCGCGCAGGTTCACCATGCCGTCCCCCGAGTAGGGCTTGTAGAACTCCACCACCTGGTCCCGGGGCCCCTGGGCTCGGGCCGCGGTGGAGAGGCAGAAGAGGGCCAGCCCCAGCAGGGCCAGGATCGAACACGCACGATTCAGTCTCATCCGGAATCCTTCCGGGCCCTGCGGGCGGGGTCCTGCATGGGGGCTGGCGCGGTTTCCGCCATGATCATGAGGCATCTCCGCAGAATCCTGGCGGAAACCGGGGGCGAAGCCGGGCCTCAGGTCCCGGCGGGGGGGGGCTGGCCGTCTTCGGAGGCGGCCAGGGCCGGCGGTGGCCAGGGATCGGTGGCCAGCGCCGACATCCGGACGACGTCGCGATAGGAGCCGTCGACGTAGAACTCGTCGCGCAGCAGGCCCTCCTCGCGGAATCCGGCCTTCTCGAAGGTCCGCCGGGCACGGGGGTTGGAGGCCAGCACGTAGACGTAGACCTTGTGCAGGTTCAGTCGCCGGAAGGAGAAGTCCAGCAGCACCCGGCAGGCATCGGTTCCGTAGCCGCGTCCGCGGGCCTCGGGGTCACCCAGGAAGATGCGAAGTTC
>DCTU01000327.1:0-3545 GCA_002329445.1 bacterium UBP9_UBA1432 | reverse complement strand
CGACCGACCAGGCCCTCGTACCAGGCCCGGTGCTCCATGGGCGTCACCGGCAGGGCCCGGCCCAGTTGGGAGGCCGCCTCGGCCGTGTTGAGCCATTCCAGGTAGCGCGCGGACTCCGCCTCGGTAAAGGGGCGCAGGCTGACCAGCTTGCCTCGGTACATCGGGACCTCCTAGTCGGGATTCTGGGTGACTCTTCCCTCGGGGCGGTCGCCCGGCTGGCGGATGACCGTCATCGGATGGCGCAGCACGACCCACTTCCACCACAAGCGGAAGATGTCCCGGAAGGTGCGCACCACGTGCTTCAGGCCGCCGCCCTTGGCCGTGCCCTTGGTGCGAGGATGGAACACCACCTGGACTTCGCCGATGGTGCGGCCGGTGGCATGGGCCTTGATCAGCAGCTCCGGCGAAACGAACGAGCTGCGCGCCTCGATCTCGATGTCGTCGAAGAGGCTGCGGCGGTGGAACTGGACCGTCTGGTAGGCCTTCAGCTTGAGCGGAAAGAGAAGCCGGATCAGGGTCAGGTTCCCCAGGGTGAGGATCTTGCCATACAGGCTGTTGGCCGAGAGGTCCGAGCGGTAGCCGCTGACCGAGTCGAAGCGGTCCAGATGCGGCAGGATCTGGGCCAGGTCCTCGGTGTTGAAGAAGGCGTCGACCGTGTTGTTGAAGACGATCTCCTTGGTGGCGTGTCGGAAGCCCACCATCACGTTGGCGCCGTTGCCCAGGTTGCGGCCCAGATCGACGATCTTGAGCTGCGGGATCTCCCTGGCAAGTTCGTGGGCGATCTCCAGGGTGCGGTCCGTCGAGCCGTCGTCGACCAGGACGATCTCGAAGTCGTCGCTGACCGCGGACATGTCCCGGACCGACTTGTGGATGAACTCCTCCAGGAGCTCCTCCTCGTTGAGGGCGGGGACCACCATGGACAGGGAATACATCTTGCAGAACCTTCCTTCCTGAAGCCCGGGGTCCGGGCTGGAACCGGGGGCTTTACGCGGGGGGGATCTGGGAATCCTGCAAGGCACGGGACGCCTGGCCGCTTCCTCCCGGCCGGCTCCTGGTGGCGGATTCGGGTCCGCTTCGGTCGGTGGTCGGACAGGGGAGGAAGTGCCTGGGCGCAAGGGAAATCCCCCACTGGGGGGAATCGGTCCTGGTTTCTGGTGGCCTGATGGAAGAACCTTTTGACTCGAGACTGGAACTGGTGGTCCAGAGCGGCGGGGGTCACGGCGAGACGTTCCTCCTGGACCGTCCTCGAGTGGTTCTGGGAAGGCTGGACCCCGGCGACGAGCCGACTCCCGGAGTCATCGCCTTTCCCGACGCCACGGTTTCGCGGGTGCACGCCCACCTGGAGTGGGACGCCCGGCGCGCGCGCTACGTCCTGGAGCACCGCTCGCGCACCAACGCCACCGTGGTGAACGGGTTGCAGGTGACGGGAAGCCATGTCCTGGAGGTGGGCGACCAGGTCAAGCTGGGCAGCCTGGTCTGCCGCCTGCAGCACTGCACCCACGAAGGTCATCGCCCGCGTGCCGAGTTGGTGCGCTCGATCCAGAGCGGATTGTATCTGGTCTGTCTGGTCGGCCCTTCGGCCGGGGCGATCCTGCCACTGAACTATACCCACCTGGCCCTCCGCGAGAGCCTGCTGACCTCGGATGTTCCCGGCCTGTTCGTGCCCGGGGCCGGCGACGCTCAGGCCGACCTGTACTGGGACGGCGAGGGATTCACGGTTCACCCGGGGCCCTCGGGGCGTCCCTTGCGCCTGTTGACCTGCCGTCCGGGCCTGGTCCGGAAGATCGTCCTGAACGACCCCGAAGGGATCCCGCTGCGGCCCGGCAGCCTCCTGGTCTGCGGCCAGGCGGTCCTGACCCCGGCCCGGGCCGAGCAGGCCGGGGTCTTGCGCGAGAGGGTCCTGGACAAGTCGCCTCTGGAGCTTCTTCATCCCCTCCTGGGCAGCGTGGACCCCGAGGCCGATCCCTGCTGGAGGGGGGAGCAGGAGTACGTGCTGGAAGTCCTGTCCGGAGCGCGCCGGGGAACCCGGCTCTGGCTGGACCCGGATCGTCTTGAGGAGCCCGTCACCGTGGGCCCTGCGCCTGCGGACCTGGAGCTGCCCGACCAGCATGCGCCTCGCCTGGAACTCCGTTTCCACGAGGGTCAGGTCCTGGTCCTGAACGCCGATGCCACCATGTCCTTCACCCACAACTGGGAGCTGGTGACCCCGGGGGAGGAAGTCCGGGCCTTCAGCGGTGACCGCTTCAGCTTTGAAAGAACGGTCGTCAGCTTCGAGCACAAGCCGACCCAGGCCCGGGTGGACAGCCTGTCGCTGTATCTGGGCGACCTCGAGCTGCCTCTGGTCCGCGAGGTCAACAGCCTCGGCTACAACCCTCAGAGCGAGCTGCGGGTGGATGACCGGCGCCTGGCTCCCACCCACGGTTACGTGGAGGTCCGCTCCACCGGAGTCTTCTATCGTCACAAGGACCCCAAGAGCGAGGTCCTGGTCGGGGACCTGGTGGTCCGGGCCGGGCAGGAGGTGGAACTGGCCCTGGGGGACGTCCTGGAATTGTCCGAAGACCTGCGTCTTCGTCTGGACTCGCGCTGGCAGTTGGGCCGGCCCGGGGACCACGTCCGGATCGGCCCGACGTCGGGAGGGCGCTTGGAGGCTGCTGACTGCTCGGGTCCCGACGAGTTCGAGCCGACCTGAGGATGGCATCGCTCCGCTCCTGGTGGCACAAACCCGCGGTCCTGTTGGAGGATTCCCGACCCGCGCCGCTGCCCTGCGACCGGATGGTGGGCGGCTTCCAGGTCGGCCAGACCCTGGGCGATGGAGGGACTGCCACCGTCTATGAGGCCCGGGGACCCGACGGGGCCGAAGCCGCGCTGAAGATTCCCCATCGGGGGCTGCTGGGGGATCCGGAGTTCGTGGCCGCCTTTCGACGCGAAGCGGAGCTGGGCGCCAGCCTGCGCCATCCCTCCATCGTGCGGGTCCACCTGGCCGGGGCCTACCGCCTTCCGGAGTTCCGCGAAATCCCTTTCTTCGCGATGGAGCGTCTGAGAGGCCGCGACCTGCGCGCTTGGTTGCGCCAGGAGGGCCGACTGGAACCCGGGCTGGCCCTGGCCATCGCCCGGGCCATCGCGGATGCCCTGGACTGGGCGCACCGACGCGGCGTGGTGCATCGGGATATCTCCCCGGGCAACATCTTCCTGACCTGCCAGAAGGCCGTGAAGGTGATGGATTTCGGGATCTCTGCGCTCGGTCACGAGCGGCGCCCGGGGGGAGGAGGCCCTGGGCGGGGGACTCCCGCCTACCTGGCCCCGGAGCGCTTGCGCGATTCCCACCTGGCCGACCCGCGGGTGGATCTGTACTCGTTGGGCTGCGTCCTCTACGAGATGCTGGCAGGCAGGCCTCCGTTCCAGGGCGAGCAGCCCGACCAGGTCCTGCGTCAGCACCTGGAGGCGCCGGTCCCGGCCCTCCCCGTCGAGGTCACGGTCCCCTGGAGGGCGAGTCGGCTGGTGGCCCGTCTGCTGGAGAAGGATCCGGAACGGCGCTGCGCGACGGC
>DCTU01000022.1 GCA_002329445.1 bacterium UBP9_UBA1432 | reverse complement strand
AGGCCCTGGAGCGGGCCGGCTACCGCTGCGAGGTTCCGGGCTGCGCCTGCCGGACCAACCTGCACGTGCACCACATCCAGCGGCGGTCCCAGGGCGGGTCGGACGCGCTCGAGAACCTTGCAGTTGCGTGCGCCAGTCATCACCTGCGTCACCTCCACGGCGGTACCATGCGGGTCGAGGGGGCGGACCCGGGCACCCGCATCTGGGAGATCGGACTGCAGGACGGCGAACCCTGGCGGGTCTACTGCGACGACCGCCTGGTGGACGGAGAGGCGCTGGCCTGGGAGGGGGACGAGGCCGAGTCGCCCGACGCCGAGTTGCCCCAGGCCGCCGAACAGTTCGCCACCGAGCCGCTCGACACCACCCCGCCCCCCGGCGACGACCGGGTCTGCGAGGCCACGCCCGAATACCGGTGCGGCCCTGCCAGTCTGGAATCGGAGACCCTCGCCGCCTGAGACCCCGCCCCCGAAGCCGTCCTGGTCGGCGTGGGCCCCAAGCGCTGCCGAAGACCGCCTCGATGCCTCCATGGGAAGACACACGGAGCGTGAGGGGGACGTGGCGGTGCCAGATGAGCTCATCTCCTGCACCGGTCCAGGCGACCACGGCGCCCGGGAGGGCCCGGGCCAGCTCCTCCAGGCGGTGTCGGTGGCCCCGAACCTGCCCGCGGAGTTCCCGAGTCAGGACCCCCATGACGAGTCCCGGTCTGCAGGCTGGAGCTCAAGACCCGTTGAATGCAGTCGCAGCGTGAGCCTCCGTCGGTCAGCACCGGAAGCAAGAGGTCCGGGCCGAGCGTGGAAGGCCCCGGGTGCAGTGCGCAAGGTCCGCCTTGTGCCCTGAAGAATGGAGAGGTCTTCCAATGCGGAGTCTTTGGATCGTGCTGGCGGGGCTGATCGTCCTGATCGCGCCGGGCTTTGCCCAGGATGCGCCCGGGCCGGATTACGCCGAGGCAGGGAACTGGATCGTCCGGCCGGAGCACCCGGACAAGGCCTTCGACGTCTTCTTCATGCACCCGACCACCTATGACGGCACAGAGGATGGCATGAACGCCAGCCTGGCCGATGCCGCGCTCAACGCTCGGACGGATGAAGTGGTCGAGCACAAGGCGTCGGTCTTCAGGGGGTCGTGCAACGTGTTCGCGCCGCGCTACCGCCAGGCGTCGGCGAAGGTGCTGTCCATGGGCACCGAGGAGCGCAAGCGCGACCTCTCGGTGGGCCTGGACGACATGATCGCGGCCTTCAATTACTATCTGGAGCACCTGAACCACGGGCGCCCCTTCATCCTGGCCGGGCACAGCCAGGGATCGAACGATCTCCTGGAATTCCTCCGCACCTACCCGGAACGGGTCGACAAGCGGAAGCTCGTGGCCGCCTACCTCATCGGCTGGACGGTGACGGAGGCCGACCTGGCCAAGATGGGGCTGCCGCTGGCCACCAGTCCCGGCCAGACCGGGGCGGTCATCACATGGAACACGATCGCCGAGGGCGCGACGTCGCCAGTCCTCCTCCCCGGAGCCCTGTGCGTCAACCCCCTCAACTGGAAGACCGGGCGCACCGAGCAGCCGAAGACCCTGGACACCTGCGCGCACATCCGCCTGGCGGATGGGACCGTCGTCCGGATGGAGCACTTCACCCCCGCCCGGATCGATGAGCGCGGCGGCCTTGTCATCCCGCCACCCGCCATCCTCGACAAGTTGTCCATGCGCATGGGCCCAGGTGTCTACCACAGCTACGACTACGACTTCTTCTACGGGAACCTGGCGGCCAACGTCGCGGAACGGTGCCAGGCATGGAGCCGGAAGCACTCCTGTTGCCGTTGAATTCGGATTTCCCCAGGGGTGCTTGCGCCGTGAGCGATGCACCAGGGCCGTTCTTGAACGGCAGGATTGTCCGTGGTCCGGTCCAGAGGTCTGAACCCAGGGGGTTCTGAGAGAAGTGCTCCTTCCAGGGGTGGACTGGCTCCACGTCTCCGGTTGAATGAGATGAACTCCCACTCGACCTTGGGCCACCTGGCTGGGGTCGAGAATGAGGATCAGCACGACAAAGCGGCATGACCTCTGGTGCTCACGAACAAATCAGAGGCCAGAGCTGCCAAACCCGGGACCAGGGAACCCCGAGCCGTCCTCAGGAGTGGTAGGCCAGCCCCGCCGCGCCGGGGCCCACGTGGGTGCCGATCACGGCCCCGATCTCGGTGCGCAGGATCTCGAAGTCGCCGGGGATCTTCTCGCGGACCTTCTGCTCGAGGCGGTCTGCGGCCTGGGGCGCCGCCCCGTGGATCACGAACATCCGGCGGAGGGGCTTGAGCCGATGGTCCTCGGCGGCCATGTCCACGATGCGGTTCAGGGCCTGCTCGAACCCGAAGGCCTTGGCCAGGACGCACACCGTGTGGTCTTCGAACGAGAGGATGGGCCGAATCTTGAGAAGCCCGCCCAGCAGCGCCTGGGCCCGGCCGATCCGGCCTCCCTTGGCCAGGTGGTCCAGGGTCTCGACGGTGAAGCGCAGCTTCAGGTCATGGCGGACCTGCTTGACGCGCGCCTCGATCCCGTCCAGGTCCTGACCCTCCTGGGCCGCGTCCTGGGCCGCCATGGCCAGCAGCCCCAGGCCGGCGGTCACCGAGTCGGAGTCCCAGACCCGCACGCGCGAGCCCTCCTCCCCCATCAGGCGCACGGCCTGGGTGGCCGAGTTGAAGGTCCCCGAGAGCGTCGAGGCCAGGTGCAGCGAGAAGACAGGTCCCGAAATCTGGCGATAGATCTGCAGGAAGTCTTCGGGCGTGGGCTGCGAGGTGCCGGGATGGTGCGGAGAGGTGGCCAGCTTCTGGAAGAAGTCGGCGTTGCTCAGGGTGACGCCATCCCGGAAGGATTCGGTCCCGAAAAGCACATACAGCGGGACGACGTGCAGTCCCAGCCGCGCAACCAGCTCCGAGGGGAGATCGCAGGTGGAATCGGTCAGGATGGTGGCGTTCAAGGGCTACTCCAGGGTGATCAGCGCGGGGTGATGGGGCTGCCCTCCCCAGAGGAACTCGACGCGGGCTGCCGGGTGCAGGCGGCCGATCTCCAGCAGCAGGGTCTCGATCTCGTCGGGGTCGCAATCCTCCCCAGCCACCAGGACCAGCCGGGAGAAGTCCTGACGGGGGGGCGCCTGAAGCAGGCTCAGCACGGCCTGAGAGAAGGTCGGATCCACCCCGGCCAGGCGGCTTCCCCACAAGGCCAGGTAGTCCCCGTTGCGAACCTGATGCCCCTGGACCGCGGCGTCCTTGACGGCCCGGGTGACCTCGCCGTGGCAAAGATCCTTCAAACGCTCTTCCAGGGCTTCCGGAGCAGCCTGGTGGCTGAGCAGGGCCACGGCCTGCGAAGGACAACGCGTGTCCAGGACGCGCACGGGCACCTCGGCCAGGCGCGCCGCCTGACACGCAGCGGCGGTGCAGTTCGAGTTGTTGGGCAGGACCAGGACCTCCTCCCCGCGACCGGCCACCTTCTGGATGGCGTCGAGGATCTCGCGGGTGCTGGGGTTGAGGGTCTGCCCGCCGGGGACCACCTCCAACCCCCAGGCCTGGAAGTAGGCCTCCAGGCCTTCGCCCGAGGCGATGGAGACCATGGGGGGCAGGCCCCGGGCGGCGACCAGGCGCGCCTCGGGAGGTTCGATCAACTGCAGCTCGCCCTGGAACTCGGCGCTGGTGGATTCGTGGAGGGCCGGCGAGATGCCCCGTTCGAGGTCCTCGCGGCGGCGCTGGTTCTGCTCGCGCATGTCCTCCACCTTGCGGCGGAAGCTGCGTGAACCGGGCGTGACCAGGGCCTGGATGCGTTCGGGATCGTTGGTGTGGATGTGGACTTTCAGCAGATCGCAGGTGCGGGCCAGGACCAGCGAGTCTCCCAATTCCTCCAGGACGGGCCGCAAGGCCTCGGGTTCCAGGTCGGTCCCCTCGACCAGGAACTCGGTGCAGTAGCGGAAGGTGATCTCCGACTCCAGCGCCTGGCGGGCCGGCATGGCGGCTGGGATCCGCTCCTCTGGAGAGGCCAGTTGCTGGCCCTGGGTGACCTTGAGCATCCCCTCCAGCATGTAGACCAGCCCCAGGCCGCCGGCGTCGACCACCCCGGCCTCCTTCAAAACGGCCAGCTCGTCCCGGCTGGAGAGCAGGACCTCCCGGGCGTGGGTCGCCAGCGTGGCGAAGAAGTCGGAGAGCTCGCGGCTTCCCCGAGCGACCTGGCGGGCCCGCCCGGCCACCTCCCGGATGACCGTCAGGATCGTCCCTTCGCGAGGTTGCGCCACGGCACCATAGGCGGCCGAGGAAGAAGCCTCCAGGGCCTGGGCCAGGCTGGCCGTATCCGCGCGCTCGCAGGTGGAAAGACCCTGGGCAAAGCCGTGCAGGATCTGCGAGAGGATGACCCCTGAGTTGCCCCGGGCCCCCATCAGGGCACCTCGGGCTGCCGCCAGGGCCACTTCTCCGACCTGCTCGGGGGCTCGTCGGGCCAGCAGCGGCGAGAGCGCGCCGCGCATGGTCAAGGAGAGGTTGGTTCCGGTATCGCCGTCGGGAACCGGGAAGACGTTCAGTTCATTGAGGACGCCGCGGTGCAGGGAAAGCCAGCGCCCCCCGGCCACCAGCAGGCGCTTGAGCAGCTTTCCGTCACAATGCGTGGTTTCCAAGCAGAAACTCCCGGCCTGGGGGGCTAGCTCCGAGCCGCTACGCCAACCGGGCCCTGGCGGAAAGGGTGGGGGCCGGCGTCATGGCCGGCCCCGGACATCCCTCCCTGACCTTCCCAAATTGCTTGACGCAGTGATTGATGAGCGATGCGACCCCCGCAGGGGCCAGTTGCTCTCGAGCCTTCCGGGCCCGAACCAATCGAGTCGGATCAGGGATGAGGACCAACTTGATGGTAGCACCCTCCTCCCCGACGCGCAAGACGAAGAAGCGTTCGCTGCTTCCCGGGTCGGATTCCCTGCCGGGAGGTTTCCCGCCTCGACCGAAATAGTGTATATCGAGATGGGAGCCGCCTCATCCCTGAAGCAGGCGGCCCGACGCAGCCGTCGGCCGGGTCTCCGGACAGCCGGTCTGCTCGGAACCTGACCGCCGGAGGCGGGATGCAGCGAAGCGAGGTGGCCCAGGCCCTGGCCGAGGCCTTCTGGAACGGGTGGGTCCCCACGGACCTGGCCCAGGACTACCTGGACGCCCTGGAGATGAGTGCCATGGGCCCTCCCGCCTATGAGGAACTGAGGGGCCTGGTCGCCGAGTGGGAGCTGCGGGCCATCTCGGTTGGGGCCCTGACGGCCCAGGTCTCCAGCCTGGGCGAGAGTTTCCAGACGGCGGCCG
>DCTU01000383.1:2939-5072 GCA_002329445.1 bacterium UBP9_UBA1432 | reverse complement strand
CGGCCGAGCCCAGGAGGAGGTCCTGAGGCAGGCTTTGCGGGCCGCGAGCCTGGAAGCCCCGGAAGTCGGTTACGTCGAGGCCCACGGGGCGGGAACCCGCCTGGGCGACCCGATCGAGCTGCACGCCCTGGATACCGTGCTGGGTCCGGGGCACTGCCCGGAGTCCCCCCTCCGCATCGGATCGATCAAGACCAACCTGGGGCACACCGAGGCTGCCGCCGGCGTGGCCGGATTGATCAAGGCCGTCCTGATCCTGCAGCACGGGTTGATTCCGGCCAGCCTGAACCTCCACGCCCCAACCCCCTTGGCCCCGTGGGACAGACTGCAGGTCCCCGTGGACCTCACCCCCTGGCCCTGCCAGCGCCTTCCTCGGGTTGCGGGAGTCAGCGCCTTCGGCCTGGCCGGAACCAATGCCCATGTCCTCCTGGAGGAGGCGCCCCTGGAGCCTCCCGAATCTCCTCCGGGTCAGGAATCCCGGCAGGCGGGGCCCCATCTGCTCCCCCTCTCGGCCCGCTCGCCCCAGGCGCTGGCCGACCTGGCAGGCCGCTACCACGGGTGGCTGGAGCGACATCCCGAAGTCGACCTGGCCGATCTCTGCCACACCGCAGCCCGGGGACGGGACCACCACCCCCACCGCGTGGCCCTCGTGGTGCGGGACCGACGGCAACTGCTGGCCGACCTGGCGGCCATCCGGCCGGAATCCGGGACATCGGGGTCCGCGCCCGACCACCTTCAGCAGCGAGCGGACTCCCTGCAACAGCAACTTTCCCGCGCGGACGATCGCCGGCGGATCCTGGAAGCCCTGGGCGCCCTCTATCAGGCCGGCGCAGAGCTGGACTGGGAGGTCCTGACCCCGCGGGGACGCCGGCTCCCACTGCCCACAACCCCCTGGCAGCGCTCCCGGCACTGGTTCACGACCTCCCTTCCGGACGGGGTCCTCTTTCACGAGGTCCGCTGGGACCCCGTCGAGTCCCCCTCGGGCGAAGAAATGGCAGCGGGCATGTGGCTGCTGTTGGGCGAAGGCCTCCCCGGACTCGAGCGGGCCCTCCGGTCGCGTGGTGCAAGCACCCGACGCCGGCCTCACGGCTCCGGTTTCCCCGAAGTCCAGGTCGACCACGTCGTGTTCCTGGCCGACGGCCGCGAGGTCACGGACCTGGCCCGAGCCTTCCTGAGCGCAGCCCAGGACTGTGTCCGGAAGGGCGTCGGCTCGCTCTGGCTGGTGACCCGGGGCGCCCAGGGCCAGGATCCGGGAGACGACGGCCCCTGGCAGGCTCCCCTCTGGGGGCTGGCCAGGACGGTGGCCATCGAACATCCCGAGATCGGCTGCCGACGGGTGGACCTGGCCCCCACGGGGACCGACGACCTGGAGTGCCTGCTGGCCACCCTCCTGGACCCCGCCGGAGAGGACGAGTTCCGGATTCGCGGAGAGCAGCGCGCGGCCTCACGCCTGGTCCCCGTCGAGCTTCCTCCAGCGACACCCTTCCGCCCGGGTCAGGACGGGACCTGGCTGGTGACCGGGGGGACCGGAGGCCTGGGCCTGGCCCTGGCGGGATGGCTGGTGGGGCGGGGAGTCCGTCACCTGGTCCTGGTTTCGCGACGAGGAGCCGACACTCCCCAACACCGCCAGGCAGTCAAGGCCCTCCAGAACCGGGGAGCCCGAGTTCGCGTGGCCCGCCTGGACGTGGCCGACCGTCCCGCGCTGGCCCGCCTCCTGGAGGGAATCCGGCGCCAGGATCCCCCCCTGCGCGGGGTCTTCCACCTGGCCGGGCTCTTCGAGCCCGCTCTGCTGGCCAATGAAGATCCCGAGGGGCTGGCCCGGACCATGAGCGCCAAGGTTCAAGGTGCCTGGAACCTGCACGAGTTGACCGCCGGGATGGAGTTGGAGCACTTCGTCTTCTACTCCTCGGTCGCCGCCACCCTCAGCTCCCCCGGCCAGGGTGCCTACGCCGCGGCCAACGCCTTCCTCGACGCCCTGGCCTGCTGGCGTCGGGCTCGTGCCCTGCCGGCCACGGCCCTGGCCTGGACCGCCTTCCGCGACGGGGGGATGGCGGTGGGCCAGGAAGACCGACTGGAACGCCTGGAGGCCAGCGGTATGGGAACCCTGCGGCTGGAGCAGGGCCTGGCCCTGCTGGA
>DCTU01000383.1:0-2844 GCA_002329445.1 bacterium UBP9_UBA1432 | reverse complement strand
TTCCTGCGTCGCCCGCGTCCTGGGCCTTCCGGTCGATCAGGTGCCTTTCGATCGGCCCTTCCGCGACCTGGGGATGGACTCGCTGCGGGCGGTGGAACTCCGCAACCTGCTGCAACGGGAAATTGAAAGGGCCCTCCCGGTCACGGTGGCCTTCGAGCACCCCACCGTCCGGGCGCTGGCGGCCCACCTGGCCGGGTCGGCCTCGCTCCGGGAGCCTTCCCCCAGCCTCCCGGCCCCAGCCGGCCCCGTGGCCATCGTGGGGATGGCCTGCCGCTTCCCGGGTGGCGCCCAGGACCCTGAAGCTTTCTGGGAGATGCTGCTGGAAGGCCGGGACGCCGTGGGGCCGGCTCCCCCCGAGCGCTCGGGGCTGGCCGGGCTGGTGGGAGGGTTCCTGCCGCGGGTGGATCTCTTCGCCGCGGAGTTCTTCGGGATCGAACCCGCCGAAGCCGAGTTGATGGACCCCCAGCACCGCCTCCTGCTGGAGACCGCCTGGCAGGCCCTGGCCTCGGCCGGGCTCGATCCCGCACAATTGCAGGGAAGACGCATCGGGGTCTTCGTCGGAATCTCCAGCCACGACTACGCCACCCTGGTCCGCGAGCGGGGGCCGAAGGGCGCCTGGAACGCCACGGGCCTGCTCAACAGCGTGGCAGCCGGGCGGATCTCCTATACCCTGGGCCTGGAAGGCCCGGCCATGGTGGTCGACACGGCCTGCTCCTCCTCGCTTCTGGCCGTCCACCTGGCGGCCATGAGCCTCCAGGCCGGAGAGTGCGACCTGGCCCTGGCGGGCGGCGTGAACCTGATCCTCACCGGGGAGGGCGAAAGGCTCCTCTCGGATCTGGGGGCCCTCTCGCCCACCGGGCGCTGCCACACCTTCAGCGAGGAGGCCGACGGCTTCGTGCGCAGCGAGGGCTGCGGGATGGTCCTGCTCAAGCCCCTCGATGCGGCCCGGCGCGACGCCGATCCGGTGTGGGCCGTGATCCGCGGCAGCGCGGTGAACCAGGATGGCCGCAGCAACGGCCTGGCCGCCCCCCGCGGCGCGGCCCAGGAGGCGGTGATCCTCCAGGCCCTGGCCAGGGCTGGACTGGACCCCTCCCAGGTCGACTACGTCGAGGCCCACGGAACCGGCACCCCCCTGGGAGACCCCATTGAACTCGGGGCCCTGGACGCGGTGCTGGGCCGAGCCAGGCCGAAGGGCTCTCCCCTCCGGGTCGGCTCGGTCAAGAGCAACCTGGGCCATGCCGAGGCGGCCGCCGGCGTGGCGGGCCTGATCAAGACCGTGCTGGCCCTGGAGAAGGGGTGGCTGGCGCCCAACCTGCACCTGAACCGACCGACTTCCAAGGCCTCCTGGAAGAACCTGCGGGTGCCCACCCGGCCGGAGAGCTGGCCTGGGAAGGAGGCTCCCCGGGTCGCCGGGGTCAGCGCCTTCGGTCTGGCGGGGACCAACGTCCACGTCCTCCTCGAGGAGGCCCCTGCGGACCTCCCCGGATCCCGGCCGGCGCCGAGCCTCCTGCCAAGACCGCGGCGTTCCTTCTGGTTTGAGCCGCTGGGCCCGGAGATCCATCGCGGCCAGGTGCAGTGGGATCCGATCCCGATCCCTGCCGGCACGCTCCGCCTGGAGGGGGGCTGGGCCCTGCTGGGCGGCCCGCAGGAGCTGCGGGAATCGCTGGCCAGGGCCCTGGAGGAGCGGGGCGCCAGAATCCTGCGGGCGCATCCTTCTCGAGAGTCGATCGCTGATTTTCCGGACCTGCGCGGGGTGGTCGATCTCTCCTCGCTGGAGGCGGGCGCCCGGACCGGCCTGAAGCGGGGCCTGGAAAGCGCCCTGGAATGGCTTCGGGGGCTGGCCCGGCGCCCGACCGAACTGGCCCCACCCCAGGTCTGGCTGGTCAGCCGGGGAGCCTGGTCGGTGCAGGGTGAGGTCTCCGACCCCTTCCAGGCGGCCCTCTGGGGCCTGGGGCGGGCCCTCTTCCACGAGAGCCCGGAGCTTTCATGCCGACTGGTCGACCTGGACCCGGAAGCCCCCGAACAGGACCTCTTCGGGTTGCTGGCCGAGATCCCGGCCCGGGACGCCGAAGCCCAGGTCGCCTGGCGCAACGGCTTCCGCCACGGGCTCCGGCTGGTCCGATGCGGGCCGGCCGCTCCCGCGCTCCTCCCCTCCCGGCTCCAGGGCTCGATCCTCTTGACGGGCGGCCTGGGGGCCCTGGGAAGGCGGGTGGCCGGCTGGCTTGCCGAAAGAGGCGCGGAGAGACTGATCCTGACCGGCCGGCGACAACCCACCGAAGAGGATCGGCGCTTCCTGGAATCCCTGCCCGTCCCGGCCCGCTTCGAACCCCTGGACGTCCGCGATCCGGAGGCCGTCCGGGCCCTCCTGGCCCGCCTGGAGCTCGAGGGCCATCCGGTGCGCGGCCTGATCCACGCCGCCGGAGTCCTGGACGACGCGCTCCTGGTCGACCTGGACGAGAACCGCCTGAGCCGGGCCCTGGAACCGGCCCTGGGCGCCTGGAATCTCCACCAGGCGCTGGGCGAGGTGGACTTCTTCGTGCTCTTCGCCTCCCTGGCCGGGCTGATGGGCCATGCCGGGCAGGCCAGTCATGCCGCCGCCGGCGCCTTCCTGGACGCCCTGGCGGCGCATCGGCTGGCCCTCGGCAAGCCGGCCCTGGCCCTGGACTGGGGCCCCTGGAGCGAAGGGATGGGCGCGGGCCAGCGGGAGCACCTGACCCGCCAGGGTCTGGAGGAGATGCCCTTCCCTTCGGCCCTGGAGGCGCTCGAGGAGCTGCTGGGGAGCGGCGGGCAGAGGGCTGTCCTGGCCGCTGACTGGAAGACCCTGGGCCAGTGGCTCCCGGCCCC
>DCTU01000448.1:293-4029 GCA_002329445.1 bacterium UBP9_UBA1432 | reverse complement strand
GACTTGTCCGGCTCGGCCGAAGCAGGAGCCGACACGACCAGCAACAGAATCAAGGCGAGGGCCGCCTGGAGGCGGGACAACATCGGGGAACACCTCCCTTTCGCGTCTCAAAGGCCCGTAGATTCGGAAGTCGAGCGCGACGCTCCTCCCCCCGGCGGAGAGTGTGCCTCGACTCCCCAGGCTCGGAGGCCAACCCCATGCCGGCAAGGATCCTGCTGTTCGCGGGTCTTCTCCTCTGCCTGGGCCTGGAGGCCCAGGCAGCCCCACGCACCCCTTCCGCCCTGGTCAATGGCTCGGACCACCTGGCCCAGGTGGCTCGCATGGGCCCGGTTCGCCTGAGCTACGATGTCCGGGCCCTGGGGGCCTCGGGGGTCCGGGTGCTGGTCCATCGCTGGCCCTTGAAGGGGGCCGACGACCCGGCCGCATTGGAGTGGTGCTTCCAGCAACCGATCGGGACCCCCCTGGTCCGATTCCACAGCCTGCCCATCGGCGTCTATCGCGTGCTGGCCATCGCCCTGGATGCCCAGGGGCGCGAGGTGGGTCGCCCATCCTATCCGGTGTACGTCGAGTATGGCGGCCCTCGGGCATGGGACGGCATGAATCGCGACCTGGACCTGCGTGCCGAACCTCCACCCCTGGCCGGAGTGGGCGCCAGCTACGTGGCTTCCGAGGACCTCCCTCGAATCGAGCTCTCCCCGGCCACCAGCGTCGTGAAGCCGGGACAGAAGGTCGTCTTGCGCGCCCGGGTCCGCAACCTGCCCCTGGAAACCCCGCTGAGCTGGCACCTGGACGGCCCCGGAGACCTGGAGGTCCTGGAGGACGGCCAGGCCAGGTACACGGCCCCGGGTTCCTCCAAGAACCAGATCGCGCGAATCCGCTGCGAAGCCCCTGGGACCGCCGCCCAGTCGGGGGGAGCCACCGTCCTGACCACCAGCGTTTCGATCGAACCCTGAAGAGCCGACTCCAGGCCCGGCGTCGGAGGCCCTCCAGGGAAGGGCCTCCGTCCCAGACGCCGAAGCGGCCTCTTCTTTTTTTCGAGGAGATCACCATGAAGCCCAGGTTTGAGAGAATCAACCCCCGCACCCCCTTCCCCGAGATCGAGGAGAAGGTCCTGCAATCCTGGCTGGAAGAGGGTGTGTTCCAGAAGTCGCTGGAGGCCCGTCAGGGAGCCCCGGAGTTCATCTTCTACGAGGGCCCGCCCACCGCCAACGGCAATCCGGGAATCCACCATGTCCAGGCCCGAGCCTACAAGGACCTGTTCCCTCGCTACAAGACGATGCGAGGCTTCCGGGTCCGCCGCAAGGCGGGCTGGGATTGTCACGGTCTGCCGGTGGAGATCGAGGTGGAGAAACGCCTGGGCTTCTCGGGCAAGCAGGCGATCGAGACCTACGGGATCGAGTCCTTCAACCGGCAGTGCCGGGAGTCGGTGATGACCTATGAAGGCTCCTGGCGGCGCATGACCGAACGGATTGCCTTCTGGGTGGATCTGGACGACGCCTACATGACGATGTCCAACAACTACGTCGAGAGCGTCTGGTGGTCCCTCAAGCGCCTGTGGGAGAAGGACCTGCTCTACCTGGGCTACAAGGTCGTTCCCTTCTGCGCCCGTTGCGGGACGCCGCTCTCCACCGCCGAGGTCGGCCTGGGCTATCAGGACGTCGAGGACCCTTCGATTTTCGTCCGCTTCCCGCTGAGGGATCCCCAGGCCCTGGGTCTGCCGGACGAGGCCAGCCTGCTGGTCTGGACCACCACCCCCTGGACACTGCCCGGGAACACCGGAGCCGCCGTCCACCCTTCCCTGGACTACGTCGCCGTCCGCCAGGGTTCGGCCGTCCTGGTCCTGGCGGAGTGCCGCCTGCAGGCCGTGCTGGGCGATGAGGAAGACCTGGAGGTCGTCCAGCGGTTCAAGGGCTCCGAGCTCCTCGGAGCCCACTACCAGGCCCCCTATGGATGGTTCGATTTCGCGGGCAAGGACGGTCACCGGGTGGTGCCGGGCGACTTCGTCACGACCGAGGACGGCTCGGGCATCGTGCACCTGGCCCCGGCCTTCGGCGCAGACGACCTGGAGGTAGGCCGTCGGATGGATCTGCCCGTGGTGCATTCGGTGCGGCCCGACGGGACCTTCCGCGAGGAGGCCGGCTTCCTGGCCGGCCTGTGGTTCAAGAAGGCGGATCCGGAGGTCATCCGGGACCTCTCCGAGAGGGGCCTGCTCTTCCGGGTGGAGCGTCACGTGCACTCCTATCCCCACTGTTGGCGGTGCACCAACCCCTTGATGTACTACGCGACCGACTCGTGGTTCATCCGGAACACCAGCCTCAAGGAGCGGTTGATCGAAAAGAACCAGGAGATCGACTGGCACCCGGCCCATATCCGGACGGGTCGCTACGGGGACTGGCTGAACAACCTGGTGGACTGGGCCCTCTCACGCTCGCGGTTCTGGGGGACTCCACTTCCCATCTGGGTCTGTGGAGGATGCGACCACAAGGAGGTGATCGGCTCGTTCCGGGAACTGGCCGAGCGGTCCAGGACCCCACTGGACGTGGACTCGCCCGGGTTCGATCCCCATCGTCCCTTCGTGGACGAGGTGGTCTTCGAGTGTCCCCGGTGCTCGGCGGAGATGCGGCGGGTCAGCGACGTGATCGACTGCTGGTACGATTCGGGTTCGATGCCCTTCGCCCAACTCCACTATCCCTTCGAGAACCGCGAGGTCTTCGAATCCTCGTTCCCGGCCGACTTCATCTGCGAGGGCCTGGACCAGACCCGAGGCTGGTTCAACTCCCTGCACCAGATCGGGGTGATGCTCTTCGACTCCATCGCCTACAAGACGGTGATCTGCCACGGGCTGGTCCTGGACGAGGACAGCAACAAGATGTCCAAGAGTCGGGGAAACGTGGTCGACCCCTGGGACGTCCTCAACGCCCACGGAGCCGACGCGCTGCGCTGGTATCTGTACACCTCGGCCCCGCCGGAACACAACCGGCGCTTCTCGGTCGCCCTGGTGGGCGAGGCGGCCCGCCACCTGAACACCTGGTGGAATACCTGGCAGTTCTTCCTGCTGAACATCAACGCCTCCGAGGTCGACCTGTCCCGTCCGGTCCCCTCCCAGGACCGGTCCGAACTGGACCGCTGGATCCTGGCCCGTCTGAACCAGGCCACCGGAGAGGTGACCGAGGCCCTGGACGAGTTCGATCCCACCCGTTCAGCCCGTGCCCTGGAGGCCTTCGTCGACGACCTCTCCAACTGGTACGTCCGGCGCAGTCGGCGTCGCTTCTGGGAAGGCGATCCGGCGGCCTATTGCACCCTGTACGAGTGTCTGGTGGCCCTGGCCCGCCTGCAGGCTCCCTTCACCCCCTTCCTGGCGGAAGCGACCTGGCGCAACCTGGTCCTGCCGGTCGACCCGGAAGCCCCTCGCAGCGTCCACCTGGCCGACTGGCCGGTCGTCCAACCCGAGCTTGTGGATTCCCGACTCCTGGCCGACGCTGCGGCGGCCCAGGCAGCCATCTCGGTGGGGCGGGCGGCTCGGAGCGCCTCGCGGCAGAAGGTCCGTCAGCCCCTCTCCGAGGCGCTGGTACGGGCCCGCTCGCCTCAGGAGCAAGAGGGCATCGAACGGTTCAGGACCCACCTGGAGGAGGAACTCAACGTCAAGAGCCTTCGCTTCCTGGGGGCCGACGAGCCGTTCCTGGACTATGAGATCAAGCCCAATCTGCCCCTGCTGGGCCCCCGCTACGGCAAGCTG
>DCTU01000448.1:0-157 GCA_002329445.1 bacterium UBP9_UBA1432 | reverse complement strand
CTCATGGTCGCAGTGGCCACCACCCTCACCGACGCGCTGCGCAAGGAGGGCCTGGCCCGCGACCTGGTCCGTCACATCCAGGAGTTGCGCAAGACGGCGGATTTCGAAATCAGCGACCGGATCAGGACCTGGGTTGCCCAGGCCTGGGACGAACTGC
>DCTU01000126.1 GCA_002329445.1 bacterium UBP9_UBA1432 | reverse complement strand
GCGCTGCCGTCCTGCCGGGGCAGGAGTCAGCGGGTGGGCCACGTCGCTGGACTCCACCGGTAGATCCGGAAGAAGAAGCTGTGCGTGGCAACCTGGATCTGGAATTCTTCCGGGTTTCCCCAGGGGGCCGGATACTCGTCCCTGCCCGGTGTTTCCGGGGACGTGGAGAGGACCAGGAGGGCATGAAGGTTCTGGTCCTCGGCGGCAGCACGGTCCGAGAGCTCGTCCAGTGTGGTCCAATCCTTGAGGTAGGCCACGAAGAAGCCCAGTCCGTCCGGGTGATGGAATTCGCCCTCCCGGATCAGACCCAGGCGGATTCCCTGGGGCAAGGCCTTGAAGAGGTTTGGCCCTTTCGCCGGCAGCTCGGCAACCGGGACCCTGGAGAGAGCCAGGAGCGGGGGGCGCTCGGATGGGGGGGGAGGCCCGGACTGAGGCAGGATGCTCGTCACAGGGACCAGTTGCGCCCGAAGAATCGAGGCAGCGGCCTGGGCGGCCGGAGTCCAGGCTGCGGCCTGCATCAGTCCCGCCAGGATCATCAGCACGACGCAGGACAGGAAGGTGGCGCGCCATCGTGCGGCCCACAGGAAGGCCAGCGTCACCAGGACAGGGGTCATGGGGGCCAGATATCGCGGATCCGGCGGCAGAAGGGTGAGGTGCAGGGTCAAGACGGTCAGCGAGGTGGCCACCAGGTCGAGGGCCGGTCGGAACCTGGCCCTCCAGGACAACAGCCCCACGGTGCCCGACGCCAGCCACGCTGCCCCCTCCCAGTAGAACGTGTTCAGGACGAAAAGATGGTCCTGGAAGCTGTTCCATCCCGCGGCCAGATTCTCCGCCAGGTTTCCCGCAACCACGGGAGCGTGCGAATACTGCTCGGGGATCAGGAATTTCCATAACTCCATTCGGGAAAAATACCAGGGCGAACAGACGAGGCCGCAGATCGCAGCGATCAGGAGCAGGCCCCGACCCGACGAGCCTTCCTCCCTCCCTCCCAGTCTCACGCTCCAGACCAGGGCCACGCCGAAGAGCACCTGGGCCATCAGGCCTTCGGCGTTGATCGGAGACGGGAACTCCAGTCCAGTGCCTCCGGACTCGGCCTTGGAAACTCCCCACCAGGTCAGCAGGACCACCAGATTGGTCAGGACCATCAGGATCAGCAGGCCGAGTTTGGAATTCCGGCTGAGGAACAGGCGGGGAAGTGCGGCCAGCACGACCGTCGGCACTCCCAGGAGCAGCACCGAATACTTGACCAGCATGCCCAACGCCAGGGCCAGGCCCAGTTGTATGCATCTCCGAGTCCGGGTCAGGGCTTCGGAATCCAGGGCCAGGGCCATCATCAATGCCAGGATGAACATCTGGGCCGGGGCCGTGCAGTAGATCCGGACGAAATGCGTCGTCCAGGTGGCGGTGGCCATTCCCAGCCCCAGGAGAATCGCTCCCCTGCGACCGGCGACCTGCCACCCCAGCCAGGCCATCGCGGCGACGGCACCTGCCACGAACAAGACCTGGGCCGTTCGCGCAACGGCCACCGTCGACGAGAAGAGCGCCATCGCGACCCCGGAGACCATGAAGGAGACGGGGGGGTAGTCTCCGGTCCCCAGGGCCAGGTGGACCCCTTCGGTGGACCGTGTGGCCAGGATCCGAAGCAGTCTCTCTGGAAGGGCCAGCAGCCACTGCTTGCAGAACAGGGCGTTGGCCAGGAAGTTCGGGGAGTGGTGGTCTGGGAAGGTCAGGCCATCTCGAGCTTCCCAGGAGATCTGAACCACCAGGCAGGCCAGCGCCAGGAAGAGGACGACCGCCAGGACCTGCCGGGACTCCAGGGTTTTCAGCACGGTTGGAGGCTGGGGCGCGGAGGTCTCCTGGACCGTCGGCTCATGGACGGGCCCCGGCCGGAGATTCCATCGGACAGGCGGATTCCATCTGGCTACTTGATGCCTGCCAGCAGGGAACGGACATGATCCTGCATGACCGTCAGCGCCGAGTCGTCATAGGTCGGCAGGCCCAAGGGCTTCAGCCAGGTCTCGAAACTCAGCTTTTCGGTTCCCTGGTTCTTCTGGATCCAGGTCTGCTGCGCTTCGGTCAAGGATGGGGTGCCGGCAGCCAGGATCGGGTGGAGGATGGCCAGCAGCTCTGCCGCCATGTCGGGATTCATGAAGCGGTCCTTCCCCTTGGCGTCCAACTCCAGGAGCGTCACGCAGGCCTCGTCCACGCTCTTCAAGCGTTTGCTGAAGCCGACTTCGCGGGCCCGGAAGGGCTTGGGGGTGGCCTTGGCCTGGATCCTGGTCAGGAGCGCGACGGCCTGGCTCAGTCTCTCGGCCGGGGTTCCCGTGCCCTTGGCCTTGGCCGGGTTCAGGCCGGCACCCTCGAAGACATCGCCCAGTTGGGACGCCACGATGCTGTCGACGCTCCTGTCCAGGCGCTTGGCGGCAAACTCGACCAGGAAACGCTGCTTCTGCTGAAGGCTCAGGCCGATCGGTTCGGGCTGACTGTTCAAGGCCATCAGGGCCAGCAGCAGGCGGGGATTCTTGAAGTCGAAGTCCTGAGCCGCCTTGAGGATGACCTTGGTCTCTTCTTCGGGGGTGAGGACTTCCAGGATCGGCCGGTCGACCGGAGGTTGAGGAGATTCTGCCTGGCCCACGGGAGATTCCGCAGGTTGAGGAGGCGGTCCCCCGGTCGGGTTGGCAGGCGGCTTGTCCGCATAGGAGTTGTAGAGGAAGAAGACGACGTTCAGGAGGACGACGACGACCAGCAGTATGGTCAGGAAGTCGAACCCCCCGGACTTCTTGGCTTCGCCCTCCGCGGGCGCCTCCGCGGAGGGGGGCGGGGACGGAGCGTCGGCAGAGGCCCCCTCGGAGGGGGGCGAAGACTCCTTGGAACCGGCCGATTCCTCGGGAGAGACAGGGGTCTTGGATTCATCGGACATCGAGTGCACCTCACCATCCCACCGGAACTGAAGAATGAGGGGACCACCTTCAGGCGGGGTCTTCCGCACAGAGCCCAGGAGAACCTCCTCGGGTGCGTCGAAGCCCGGTCAAACAGGGTTGTGCGACCCGAAGGATGGCAGGAGGGTTCCCCGACGAATGCTGGAGAGGAGGCGCAGGGCGTGAAGCGGAGCCGGTGCGGGTCTCATGGCCCGCGAGGAGGAAGGGCGCGCCTGCTGCTGATGATGATGGTGCTCCTGGTGTGGGCACAGCCGGATTCGAGCGCCAGGGCGCTGGAGGGAGAGGGGCCGTTGCGAGAGAGGTGGAGCGGATTGGCGCGTGAGGGACGTCTCTGGGAGGATCCCCGGGGACTGCAGGAACTGCTGTTTCGGGCCGCGGATGGCTTCGTGCGCCACGAGGGGGGCGGGGTCCAGATCTGGGCGGCCGACCGGGACTGGTTCCTCGAGGAGTGGGGGAGGGACACCTTCATCGCGCTTCCCGGCCTGTTGCTGGCCACCGGTCGGCATGCCGAGGCCCAGGCCAACATCCGCGGCTTCGCCCGCTACGAGCACGAGGGGCTGATCCCCAACCGCATCGCCGACGTCTCGAAGTGGACGCCCCAGAATCCTCAGGGGGCCGAGTACAACACCTCGGACGGCCCGATGTGGTTCGTGCAGGCCGTGCGCCGCACCGCCCAGGCCAGCGGGGACGAGGCCTTCGAAGCCCAGATGGCGCCCGTGGTCCGCCGGATCATGGAGAGGTACCGCACCGGCACGGGCTACCGGCGCTACAACCGCTTCAACCGCATCTGCATGGACTCCGACGGCCTGGTGGTCACGCCCGCCCAGTCCACCTGGATGGATGCCGACCCCGACGGCCTGGACCGTCCCGTGACGCCCCGCCACGGCAAGGCCGTGGAGATCAACGCCCTGTGGTATGCCAACCTGCGCTACCTGGCCGATCTTGAGCGCCGCCTGGGCCGGCAGCAGGACGCGGCGGCCTGCGACGCGCTGGCGGACCGCGTGCGGGACAGCTTCAACCGGCGCTTCTGGTTCCGGCCTTCCGGGGGCTGCGGGGCCCTGCGCGACGTGGTCGACGGGGACCCCTGCGGGGACGACATCCGCCCCAACATGCTGGTGGCCATCAGCGTGGGTGAGGACCTGCTTTCGCCCGAGCGCCAGCAGGCCGTGGTGCTGACCGCCACCCGGGAACTGCTGACCCCCTACGGGATGCGCACGCTCTCCGACCGCAGCCCCCGCTACTGCGAGCGCTACGACACCTCGCAGCCGCCGATCCTCAAGGATCAGGCCTACCACCAGGGCACCGCATGGCCCTGGTTGATGGGGCCCTACGCCGACGCCCTGGTGCGGGTGCGGCGCGGCCAGGGCTGGCCGGAGCCTCGCATCCAGGCCGAATTGCGGGCCTTGCTGCAGCCCCTGTTGGAATACATGGTGGCGCACCCCGAGGGCACGATCCCGGAGGTCTTCGACGGAGGCCGCCCTTGCGAGGGCCTGCAGGGCTTCTCATTGGACGACCCCGCGGGCCTCACCGCGGCCCTGGCCGAGCCTTCCGACCAGGCGGCCGGCGGCACCCGCTCGCAGGCCTGGAGCGTGGCCGAGGTGCTGCGGGTCTGCGTCGAGCACGGCCTGGTTCCCGGGAGGGATGGCGCGTCCGGGGCCCCCTAGGAACGCCACCTCTTCAGGCGCGGGAACATCTCCTGCATCAGGGAGCGCGCGGCCTCGGGGGACATCTCAGGCCGGGCCGCCACCAGATGGGGGACGCAGAACTCGATCATCTGGTCCATGGTCACCCGGGCCCGGAATTCGCCCCGGTCATAGCAGTGCTTGCAGTAGTCCGGGCTGAGACTCCCGTCCCGCTCGCTGCCCAGCCACTCCTCGGTGTCTCCCAGAGGCATTCCACAACTCTGACAATGTTCCATCGCGACCTCCAGGTGGCTCGATTCAAAGACGGGTCCCGGCGTCCTCCAGAATCCACCCGGTCCCGGCCAGACATGGCTGAAGGCCGCCGGGCCTGAGCCTGGCGGCCTTCGGTTGTCGGCTGGACAGGCCCCTAGGAAACGGCCCGGTTGGCGTTGCCGGCGATGGTGTTGTAGTGGGAGGCGACCTTGGTGTGCCAGCTCTGGTCGGTGGCCCACCCGGCCTTGTTCACGGCCGAGAGCTGGTTGCCCAGCGAGTCCTGGGCGGTGGAGCCGCCCTTGGACCGGAGGTTGGCGAAGGTCTTGGCGCCCGAGTAGATCTGGTTGACGGCGCCGTCAAAGGGGGTCTTGCCGTTGGGGTTGGAGTCATAGGCCCCGACCCCCAGCATCTTGGTCAGGCCCACGCCCAGCTTGCCGTAACCCGTCTCGTGCTTGGCGATGGCCAGCAGGGCCAGGGGGTCGACCTCGTTCTGCCGTCCGGCGGCCACGAAGTGGGAGCCCAGGCCCTGACCGGCGGCGGGGCTGCCCTCCAACTGGGTTTCGATGAACTGGGCCAGCTTCTGGTCATCCTCGGAGAGCTCGGGGGGGACCACCTGGGTCTCCGAGGCCGGGGCCGCTTCGCCCGCGGCTGCGGCCGGGGCGTCGCCCCCCACCGGGGCCGCGCCTCCCATGGGCGCTCCACCGCCGGCGGGCGCACCGCCTCCCATCGGAGCTCCGCCACCAGCCGGAGCCGCCATGGCGCCGCCTGCATCCACCGGGGCCGCCGCTCCGCCCGCGTCGGCAGGCTGGACGCCCACGTCGGGAGCCGAGGTGCTCTTGTCGCCCATCAGGCGCTGGAGATCCGAGACCAGGGTGGACAGCCTGCCCGCCGCGGCGTTGGCGGCCGCCTCGTCGCCCTTGTCCAGGGCCGCCTGCAACTCGGTCTCGGTCTGGCGGATCTCTTCCTGGAGTTTCTTGATCTCTTCCTGCTTCTTCTCGGCGTCGGTCTTGGCAGGATCCTCCGCCTTGTCCTTCTCCCCGGCCTCGTCGGGCTTGGGAGTGGTTCCATCCTCGGCCTTCTCGGAATCTTCGGTCCCCTCAGGGTCCTTCAGGGCGGCCAGGAGGGGACTGTCTTCGCCCTCCTCGGCGGCGCCTGCGGTGGCCTCGTCCGAGAGAACCGCTCCATCGGCAGGTCCCCTGGCGGGCTTCTCCGTCGACTGGCCGGCCGTCATTGCGCTGGCGGTCGGGGTCGCCTGGGCGGCGTGGACGGTCCGGTTGGTCTGCTGGTTGCTGATGGCGCGAATCGGTTCGGACATCGGAGCCTCCTGGACGAATGGGTTCCCCCTGATCTGAGGATGCTCCAATCGTTCAGATGGATTGTTGCCGGGATGTTACAGGAGTTCGCCGTTATGAATAGCCTGTAAACGAAGTGTTACGGTCTTGCGTCAATGATGTCCGTTCCTGTCGCCCCCTCCCGAGCGGGAGCCGCGCGACGTGTGGGAGGGTTTCACAGGAGGCCGCCGCAGGGCTTGCGAAGCGGGGGAGTCCAACCGCCGAGCTGGAGGCTGCCGTGACCCATCCGCTGTGGTTGCCCGATCCCCTGATTGGGCGCTATCTCGAGTCCGAAGGATTGCTGGAACCGGCTTCCCGCCTGGTCTCCGAGGCTGCCCTGTACCTGGACTACTGCCTGAAGGTTGAACTGGCCCTCCTGAAGGTGCTGGCCCGCCGGGGTTTCCTCCCGGATCACCTGATCCCGGAGGCGGTCGAGGCGGCCGGCCGGGTCCGTCTGGATGATTTCTGCCAGGAGGAGTCCCGGGTCCATCACGACCTCAAGGCCCTCATCAACGTCTTCACGTCTCAGTGTCCCGAGGCCGTCCGGCCCTTTGTCCACCTGGGCGCCACCTCCTATGACATCCTGTCCAACGCGCACCTGATGCGCTTGCGCGCCGGAGTCGAAGGCCTGGTCCTCCCGGCCCTGCGCCGGTGCTGCCGGGAACTGGCACGCCTGGCGCGCCGGGAGGCGGGAACCTTGCAGATCGGGCGCACCCACGGTCAGCACGCTGAACCGCTGACCTTCGGACTGGTCTGCGCGGTGCACCTGGACCGCCTGGGAGGGGAGATCCTCGCGATCCGGAGGGCCCTGGCTGGCCTGCGCGGGAAGTTCTCGGGGGCGGTGGGTGCCTTCGTCGCTCAGGGCCTGCTCTTCGAGGACCCGGAGGACTTCGAGCGGGAGGTCCTGGCGGAGGTGGGTCTGGAGCCTGCGCGGGCCTCAACCCAGATCGTCCCTCCCGAGCCGGCCCTGGCGGTCCTGCACCACCTGACCGCGGCCTTCGGAGTGCTGGCCAACCTGGCCGACGACATGCGCCACCTGCAGCGCACCGAGATTGACGAGGTGGCCGAATTCTACGATGAGGAGGGACAGGTGGGCTCTTCGGCGATGCCTCACAAGCGCAACCCCATCACCTGGGAGAACGTCAAGAGCCTCTGGAAGACCTTCGCCCCACAGGTCATGACCTGGTATCTCGATCAGGTCTCGGAGCACCAGAGGGACCTCTCCAATTCGGCTTCAGCGCGGTTCCAGCCTCGCCTGGCGCTGGGCCTGGCCGTCGCCGGCTCGCGGGCATCTCGGGCCCTGCGCGACCTGGAAGTGCTGCGGGACACCATGGAGGCCAGGGTTCTGCAGGAGACGGGCTGGCTTTCCGGCCCCCTCCAGGTCCTGCTCTCGGCTGCGGGGGTGCCGGAGGCCCACGAGGGGGTGAGGCGGGCGGCCGTCCAGGCCCGGCGCGCCGGCCGGGACCTGCTGGAGGTCGTCGCCGAGGACCCCCGACTTGGACCAGTCCTGGCTGCCCTTCCAGCCCGGCATCGGGCTGCCCTGAAGGATCCCGGAAGCCTGACCGGACCAGCCCGAAGGCGCGCGCTGGCCCTGGCGGACCATTGGGATGGAGTCCTCTTCGGAGAGGCGCGAAATATTTTGTAGCCCCTCTTGAGATCCGTGCGTGCCTGCGTGATGATTCAACAACTTCACCAGGAGGCCAGTGCCGTGGACAGCATCCGCTACCAGTCAGCCCAGTATGGCCCACTCCAGCAGTTCAGTTCTCTGACGGTTGGCGCGGGCATGGTCGGAGGCTCCGCCGGTTGCGGCTGCGGTTTCGGCTTCCAGCTTCGCTGTGTCAACTTCCAGCTCTTCGACATCTGGAGCGCTCTGCTCGGGTTCTCGGGGGGGCCCTTCTTCGGGGGCTTCCTGGAAGGGCAGAAGCCCGGTGGAGGGCAGGTCCACACCATGGCCTACCCGTCGGATTCCGATCAGGACGTGGGGCTGCGGCCTCCGGGGCCGGGGAACGGGCTGGTGCAGACGATGCGCTACCCCTCGGACTCCGATGACGACGCGGGGTTCCTGCCTCCGGGTCCGGGGAACGGGCTGGTGCAGACCATGCGCTACCCCTCGGACTCCGATGACGACGCGGGATTCCTGCCTCCGGGGCCGGG